>NZ_FXAJ01000001.1:0-355489 GCF_900177535.1 Priestia filamentosa | reverse complement strand
CTTTCTTTGTATATTGACGTGTTACTTTTTCGTTTTCCCGAATTACCTGTTTTTCATACTTTAAAGGTGTTTTCCAATTAAAAAAGTAGACGGGCTTTACAATCTTCTCCTTTTTTTTCGTTTTATAATCATCATCGAAAAAGCCCCAAAACGGCAGTTTCCCTCCAAACAAGCTCACTGAATGTTTTGTTTTGCTTTCTCCTGTCAATACTTCAAACTCTGTTTTGATTGGCACTTCTACCGTTGATTTATACCATACTTCCCCAAGTATTTCCCCTTTGGCAGAGATAGCTTTGCTTTCTTTTTCATTTCCGATCACGCCTGAAACAAGAGTTTGTCCTTTTTCTACATGTTCATTCACTTCTACGATCGGTTGTCCTTTTTCAACGAACATATAGTTAATAATTGCTTTCTTTTTCGCAATAAGGTTTTGAGGTGAAGATCCTTTTGATTCTTTTGGAGCCTTTTTTTCTACAACTTGAAAATGATAAGAAGTTCCCCGTAGCTCAACTCCAATCCACGTAATATCCTCGATGCCGTCCGTGATTTTTTTTTGAAGGGTTTCAGGATCGTCAATTGCAAACTGACTTTTTCCTACTTTCACGCCAAGTTCGTCCAATTTCTTCATAATCTCATGCTCTGTTTTAGGGTTAGCCCCTTTTATCTCTATACTCCACACCATGTTTGATAAAAAAAGGATGACAAATAAGCAAAGGAGCGTACCACATACAAACCCAACGTTTTTTAACAAGCGTTTTTGCCAAAAAGGAGCACCCTCACTTTTAGTAAAGTGAATTTTGCAAGGGTGCTTGCGGATGATTGTACGAATTTTTGATAAATCTTTCAATAAAAAAGTGGCTCTTACTTCTCCTTCATTTTTAAACTGTACGTTAAGAACAGAAATATCTTGTCTTGTACAGTCATTCAAAAATCGCTCAATACCTTCACCAGTTAGTTTTAAATGAATTTTTCCTACCCAAAAATGCAGCCATTGATTTTTCATGAAGAACCTCCTATTGATCAATATAAAGAACTTGATCGATCTTCCCTTCTACAATGATCTCTTCCGGTAAAATCGCTTTTATAACAAGATCTTCACCTCTTATAATAAGTTGATTATGCTTTAAGAGGATCCGAATTTCTTTATCTGAAAACGCTAAGAGTCCTTTATGATTCTCTATGTAAATGTGGATATGGCCCACCATCGTAATACGAGCCAAATCCATCGTTACATCTTGGGGTAGTTCCATTTGTCGAGTCATCCATCTCTCCAAGTGCTGTCTCCATTTTTTAGGCATAAAAGAACCCCCTTTCATCTCATATTTATGAAAAAAGGGGGAAATTATCACCGTAAATTATGTTTTCGTTTCGCTCTTGGCTTACCTAATATTTCAGACCAAATCATTCCTTCAACAGCTTTCTTCCTCGAAAGCTCTATTTTAGGCTTTTTGCTTCTTGTTTTAGTGGAAAGAGTAGGCGCTTTCTCAACGCTTTTAAGAGCACTCTTGTAGCGTTCTTTTGCTTCACGAAGTCTTTTCTGCTGTTCTTCTCGTTCACGCTCAAAAGCGGAGTGTGTTTCTTTAACACGATGTGGCTGTGATCCCTCTCTTTTCTGTTCTTCTTTCATTTCAACAGGTTGTCGTTCTCTCTGCTCTTCGGTTTTTCCAAGCGCCTTCTGAATAATTCCCCAAATAAAGCCAAGAACTGCAATCACAATTACGATATTACTTAACAGAAAGTCAATGAGTGTGTCCACTTCTCCACCTCCATTCCATCATAACCATGACTATACTGTTTATTGATCTTCGTCATCGTCTTTTGTTAGTTTGCCAAATGAATCACGCATATCTGTGTCTGCGTCAATATTCTTAATGTTCATGTAATCCATTACACCAATATTACCTGAACGAAGCGCTTCTGCCATTGCAAGTGGAACTTCCGCTTCCGCTTCAACAACTTTAGCACGCATTTCTTCTACACGCGCACGCATTTCTTGCTCTTGAGCAACGGCCATTGCACGACGCTCTTCTGCTTTGGCTTGCGCAATGTTTTTATCTGCTTCAGCCTGATCTGTTTGCAGAACAGCCCCAATATTTTTGCCAATATCGATGTCTGCAATATCAATCGATAGAATTTCAAATGCTGTTCCTGAATCAAGACCTTTACTTAAAACAGTTTGAGAAATCATATCCGGGTTTTCAAGCACCTTTTTATGATCTATTTGTGAACCAATTGTACTAACAATTCCCTCACCAACACGGGCAATCACTGTATCTTCTCCAGCTCCCCCAACAAGGCGATCGATATTTGCACGAACCGTTATTCTTGCTTTTGCTTTTACTTCGATTCCATCCATCGCTACCCCCGCAATAAACGGTGTTTCAATAACTTTTGGATTAACGCTCATCTGTACGGCTTCAAGAACATCACGTCCAGCTAAATCAATAGCTGCACAGCGTTCAAAGCTTAAATCAATGTTAGCACGGTGTGCAGCAATTAGCGCGTTAATGACGCGGTCAACGTTACCACCTGCTAAGTAGTGACTTTCAAGCTGATTAATCGTTACTTCTAGCCCAGCTTTTTTTGCTTTAATTAACGGATTCACAACGCGTGACGGAATAACGCGGCGAAGCCTCATTCCTACAAGAGTAAAAATACTCACTCTCACACCTGCGGCTAATGCTGAGATCCACAGCATTACTGGAACAAAGGTGAAGAAAATCCCTAATAGAATAATCCCTAATCCAATTAAAATAAGTACGGTAATGTCCATCTTATTCCTCCTCTATTTCTTCTTTGATGGGTCTTACAACAATACGTGAGCCTTCTACCTTTATAATCTTTACTTTTATATCTGAACCAACGTAGCCTCCCTCTGTTACGACGTCTAGATATTCTTCGTTTAAAAGAACGGTTCCAGACGGCCTGAGAGGCGTTGTTGTAATCCCTTGCTGTCCTATTAAATCTTTGCGATCCCGGCTTGAAATATAGCCTTTTTCAGTGCTTGTGGAATCACTTAATACAAGCTTTCGGAACCCATTTAATCTACGTTTGAAGAACTTCATTAATATAAATGCCCCCCCAATCGCTACAATAGCAGCAATCGCAATTGAAATAGCCATAAGCATGTAGCTTGTTGTAGCCATAAAAAAACTTGTAAATATTGCGCCTAAACCAATAATTCCAATGATGCCTCCAGGTAGAAAAACTTCTAAAAAGAGGAGAACAAGCCCAATAATAAACAGAACAATCGTTTCAATTCCTGCAAATCCGGCAATCATATGACCAAAGAAAAACAATAGAAGAGATAAAATTCCTACAAATCCAGCCAATCCAAATGTTGGCGTAAAAAGCTCGATAATAAGGGCTAAACTCCCTATTGAAAGTAAAATAGGTACAACAAGTGGATTTGTTACAAAGCGAGCAATCTTTTCGGAAACGGACTCATCAACTGTGGTAATCGAAGCATCACTATAACCAAGCGTTTTTAGTAAACTGTCTAAATTCGCTTCTGTTCCTTTTGAATAGCCTACTTCGAGTGCGTTCTTAGCTGTTAATGTTAACAATTTATCTTCCCCTGCTCCATACTCAGGTACATTCACAGATTCATCCGCCATTGCTAACGCATATTTTGAATCAACTCCATAGCTGTTTGCAGCAGATTCCATTGCAGCGTTCCAGCGTGATTGCGCTTTTTTACCTGCTGTATTTCCATCCATTGTAATAGGTGCAGCGGCTCCCATAACAGCGGATTTTGTCATATAAATTTCATCTGTGTTTAACGCAATGTAGGCTCCTGCCGAAAGGGCCTCATTATCTACAAATGTGACGATTGGAATTTTTTCGTTAGAAAAGCGCTTTCCAATATCAATAGCACTATCAACCGCTCCTCCAGGTGTGTCCATTTTGATAACAATTAAATCAGCTTCAGCCTTTTCTGCTTCATGAAGTCCTCTATTTAAAAATTTATACATTCCTTTTCCAACTTCGTTTTCAAGCGGAATAACGTATACTTTCTTTGAAGCCCCCTGCGATTGACTTGTAAAAGAAAAGAAAGAAAGAACAGAGAAAATAATGGTGAAAAATAATAGGGCTTTTCTTTTCAAATGCTCACCTCCCTTTTTACCATTATATCTTCTAGCTATCTTTATATACGAATGAACATTGTTTAGGTTCCCACTTTTCTAAATTTATTTTTACAAATGAAAAAAGCATCTTACATAATGTAAGATGCTTTTATGAAAGATGCTCACGAACGAGCTTATTTACTAGTGATCCGTCTGCTTTGCCCTTTACTTTCGGCATTACAGCGCTCATTACTTTTCCCATATCTGATTTAGAAGAAGCTTGTACGTCGGCAATTGCTTTTTTCACAATTTCAGCCACTTCTTCTTCAGTTAACTGTTCAGGCATATACTGCTTTAAAATAGCAAGCTCGTGGTTTATTTTCTCAACCAGGTCGCCCCGACCTGCCTGTTCGAATTCATGGAGGGATTCTTTACGTTGCTTTACCTCACGAGAAAGAATGGTTAACTCATCATCTTCTGTTAAAGGTGACCCACTGTTAATGCTCTCATTTTGAAGAGCTGCTTTGGTCATGCGAATAACAGAGAGTTTTTGCTTGTCTTTATCTCTCATCGCCTGTTTCATATCATCATTTAAACGATCGAGAAGACTCATAAATACACCCTCTTTTAAAATTTACGTTTACGTGCAGCTTCAGACTTTTTCTTGCGTCTTACGCTAGGCTTTTCATAGAATTCACGCTTACGTGCTTCTTGCAAAGTACCAGTTTTTGATACTTGACGTTTAAAGCGTCGAAGAGCATCTTCAAGCGATTCGTTTTTACGAACGGTCGTTTTTGACATTCTATTTCCCTCCCTCCGAACAAACCACTACCATCGATTAATTACATGTGAAAAAACATGTCTTTTGCAATTATAATACAAATGATTTTAAAGGTCAACTGTATTCGCATATAAGTTGAATGAGAAAATAACGTCTTTTCTGTCCTAAAAAGTTGGCATAGAAAAACATCTCTTTTCACTATAATGAGAAGAGGTGAAATTTATGATTGAAGTGCTTTCTTTTTTTGCTGTTTTTTTGACAATTTTTCTTTTTGGAATGCTTCTTTTAAAGATAGGACTTCAAAATTTCGAGAACCAACCTTTAAGAAATCAGCTTTCCTTTCTTACCAAAACATCTGCACATAGTTTCCTTACAGGAATACTTATTACATTTATTACTCAAAGCAGTTCTGTTGTTATAATCATTGCCATTGTGCTTGTTTCAGCTAGATTTCTCCCCCTTCGTAAAGCACTATCTGTTACATTAGGAGCAAACATTGGAGCTTGGATTCCTAGCTTTGTCTTCTTTCCTGTTTCAAATTTGATATTACCACTTTTACTTCTCGGTACATTTCTTATTATGTTATCATCTCGAAAAAGTTTTTCAATTGGCGTTATTCTCTTTGGATTAGGATGTTTAACAGTCGCTCTAAGTGGATGCAAGTCGCTTTCACATACCCTTTTTCCCCTCACTTTTGTACAAGACTCTATGAATCTTTTGTCATCAAATGAACTTCTTGGTTCAATTATTGGAGTATTATTAGGCGGAATTATTCAGTCCCATACATTTCTATTTGAAATTGTGCTGGAGGCTATTAAAGAACAAGCCTTACCTTTTAAATCTTCTCTTTTTCTGCTTTGGGGAATTAGTATTGGCACCTCTCTCTTTCCTTTAGTAGCAAGTATTGGGAGCAATAAAGAAGGGAAATTTTTAGCTTTATTTTATATACTACTCAACACTTTAGGAACAAGTATCTTTCTTTCACTATTCTATGCATTTCATCACATACTCTCGTTGCTATTTTTCACAGAAGAAGAATTGTTACGCTTATTTTTCTTAAGTTCTCACATTTTTTTAGCAGCTTTATTTCTTCCACTCATAAAATTGATTATTTACGTTAGAGAGAGAAAAAGACCTTACCGACCAACATAAAAAAGGAGGTACGGCATAAGCCGCTCCTCCTTAATAATCAGTATCTGCTGTATAGCCGTTTACAATGGCAATGCCTGAGCTTGCACCAATACGGGTAGCCCCTGCTTCAATTACTGCTTTTGCTCCTTCTGCATTACGGACGCCCCCAGAGGCTTTCACACCAACGTCTGGTCCAACTGTTTTACGCATTAATGCTACGTCTTCTACAGTTGCTCCGCCTGTTGAGAATCCTGTTGATGTCTTAACATAGTCCGCTCCTGCTTCAACTGCAAGTTTGCATGCACGAATTTTTTCGTCCTCTGTTAATAGACAAGTTTCAATGATAACTTTTACAAGAACACCTTTTGATGCTTCAACAACTGCTTGAATATCACGCTTTACTTCTTGATCATTTCCATCTTTAAGAGCTCCAATGTTAATAACCATATCAACTTCTGTTGCTCCATTTGAGATAGCATTTTGAGCTTCAAACGCTTTCACTTCAGGCGTGTTAGCTCCAAGTGGAAAACCAATAACTGTACATACTTTTACATCTGTTCCTTCTAATAGAGAAGAAGATAAACTTACCCATGTTGGGTTAACACATACAGAAGCAAAATGATGTTCTTTCGCTTCCTCACAAAGCTTTTCAATTTCCTCTTTTTTAGCATCTGCTTTTAGCAGTGTATGATCAATCATTTTAGCGATCTCTTTTGACATAATATTTGCTCCTTTCAAAGCACCTTATAGTTGTCCGTACCTGTTGATTCTATCATTTTCTCCACAAAAAAACGAGTCGAATTCAATATTTACGAAAAGAAAACTCTGTATCCAGAATATGGACACAGAGTTTTTATTATGAGCTTAGTTTTATATGTTCAGAAGTAAGCGTATCTTCTACAACACGAAGGAATTGTCCTTCATTATAAGGATATCCTGATTTCGTAATCTTTACACGAACGAGTTTACCAATCATATCTTCTGTTGCTTGGAATTTTACTTTCAAATAATTATCAGTATAGCCAATGAAAAGACCGCTTTCTGGGTTTTCCTTATCCACTTCTTCTGGGATAACTTCCAACACTTCACCTTCATAGTTTGAAGCATATTCTTTTGCTAGCTGATCTGAAAGTTCAATAAGGCGATGAACTCGCTCATTTTTAATTTCTTCATCAATTTGATCTTCCATGCGGGCTGCTGGTGTTCCCGTACGTTTTGAATATGGGAAAACATGAAGCTCAGAGAAGTTGTAGTCTTTAATAAAATTATAGGTTTCCATAAATTCTTCTTCTGTTTCACCAGGAAAACCAACGATAACGTCAGAAGTAATAGCAACGCCAGGAAGAGCTTCACGAAGGCGATCAAGTCTCTCACCGAAGAACTCCATTGTATATTTACGACGCATTCTTTTTAAAACAGTGTTAGATCCTGACTGAAGAGGCACATGTAAATGACGCACAACAATGTTAGAGTTGTTTAAAACGTCAATTACTTCATCTGTAATCTGACTTGCTTCAATAGATGAAATACGAATTCTCTTTAATCCAGTTACTCTCGCTTCTAAATCACGAAGAAGAGCTGCAAGATTATAATCTTTCATATCTTCACCATATCCACCTGTATGAATACCTGTTAACACAATCTCTTTATAACCTGCATCAACAAGCTGCTGAGCTTGACGAATGACTTCTTCTGGATCACGAGAACGCATAAGACCACGAGCCCACGGGATGATACAGAACGTACAGAAGTTATTACATCCTTCTTGGATTTTTAATGATGCACGCGTACGGTCTGTGAAAGCCGGTACGTCTAGCTCTTCATATACGCGATTTCTCATAATATTTGTTACACCGTTAATTGGTTGGCGCTCTTTTTTATATTGTTCAATATACTCAAGCATTTTAATACGATCTTGTGTTCCAACAACAATATCGACACCAGGAATAGCCATAATTTCTGCTGGTGATGTTTGAGCATAGCATCCTGTTACACAAATGACTGCATCAGGATTTTTGCGAATGGCACGACGAATAACTTGGCGACTCTTTTTGTCTCCAGTATTCGTCACAGTACAGGTATTGATAACATATACATCTGATGTTTGCTCGTATTCAACGCGCTCATATCCGTTATTTTGGAAAAGCTGCCAAATTGCTTCTGTTTCGTAATGGTTTACTTTACAACCTAATGTATGGAATGCCACTTTTGGCATTGTAATCACCTCATTAATTCAGTCTCGTAGGAAACAGCAGAAAGTGCATAAAAAGGGGCTGTTTCTGTACGTAATATTCTTGGTCCAAAGCTGCATGGAACAAAGTTAGCTTGCCTTAACTTTTCCACTTCTTCCTCTGTTAGACCTCCCTCAGGCCCAACAACAATAATAATTGAATCGCCTTTTTGAAGACGTGACAAAATGGAGGCAAAATTAGCTTTCTCACCACGTTTTGCTTCTTCTTCATACGCGACAATTTTATGTGTATACGTCTCACTAACCTCTATAAGCTTATTTAATGAGCATGGTTCAACAACACTTGGAACAACAGTACGATGTGACTGTTCTGCTGCTTCTTTTGCAATTTTTTTGAAACGCTCTACTTTTTTAGAAGCTTTCTTACTATCCCATTTAACAATTGAACGAGCAGCAATGAAAGGGATAAACTCGGCTGCTCCAAGCTCGGTTCCCTTTTGGATAACAAGCTCAAGCTTATCCCCTTTAGGCAGCCCGTTCGCAATCGTTACGGAAACAGGAAGCTCTTTTTCTTCTTCCTGCCACTCTTCTACCTCTAAAAGAACACAATCATTTGCTATCTCTGTAATCATACTTAGCGCTGTTTTGCCTTCCTTCGTACAGCAAAGTACTTTATCACCGCTCGTCATTCTCATCACTTTTACAATATGACGAGCATCTTCTCCACAAATCTCAATTTTATTATCAACGTGTTTTTCTACGAAATATCGCTGCATATTTACACCACTTACTGTTCTTTCTTCGCAATAATCGCTACCCAGTCTTCCATAACCATAACTTCTTCAATAAGGAAGCCTGCTTTTGTTAATGCTTCTTTCACTTCTTCTTTCTTGTTCATAATAATACCTGATGTAATAAACGTACCACCGTTTTTCACAAGCTTATAAGCATCGTCAACAAAACGAACGATAATTTCAGCTAAAATATTGGCCACAATAATATCAGCTTGTCCTTCCACACCGTTCAGTAAGTCGTTTTGGCCAACTGTTACAACTTCATTCACGCTGTTTAGCTCAGTGTTTTCACGCGCTGATTTTACCGCTACTTCATCTAAATCATACGCTCGCACATGTGAAGCTTCAAGAAGGGCTGCTCCAATACTTAATACACCAGAACCTGTTCCAACATCAATTACCGTATCACCTTTTTGAACTGTTGCTTCAAGTGCTTGAAGAGACATAACTGTTGTTGGATGTGTTCCTGTTCCAAAAGCCATCCCTGGATCCAATTCAATAATAAGTTCATCTGTACTTACTGGCTCATAGTCTTCCCACGTTGGCACAATAGTAAAACGCTGTGAGATTTTTACCGGGTGATAATACTTTTTCCAAGCTGTTGCCCATTCTTCTTCATGAACTTCACTAATTGTCACTTTATTCAGGCCAAGATCAAAATTATAGGATAAAAGACCGTTAATAGACTCTTTAATGCCATCTACTGTCTCAGGAAGAAAACTATTGAGAGGTAAATAGGCTTTTACAATAACCCCGTCATCTGGATAATCTTCAGAATTGAGTTGGTAGATTTCACCAAAAGTTGTATCATACTCCTTCACTAAATCCGTAGGGTCTTCAATTACGACCCCACTTGCACCTGCTTCATGTAAAATATTCGAAATCGGTTCAATTGCTTCATTCGTTGTATGAATACAAATTTCAGACCATTTCATATCTACCAACTCCATTCCATTCTAAATTCTCTTTTATTTTTATATTATTCACCTTTGAACGCGCGTTTCACACGGTCAAAAAATGAATTTTCATGTTCATCAACTGTTTCGCCACTCTCTTCAGCAAAATCGCGGAGAAGCTCTTTTTGCTTTTCAGACAATTTTGTTGGCGTAATAACACGAATAACAACATGTTGATCTCCTTGGCCATATCCGCGCACATTAGGCACACCTTTACCGCGGAGTCGGAAATTTGTACCTGTTTGGGTTCCTGCTGGTACTTTAAGTTTTACTTTTCCATGCAGTGTTGGTACTTCTACTTCATCACCAAGTGCTGCTTGCGAAAATGTAATTGGCATTTCACAATAAATGTCGTCTCCCTCGCGCTCAAAAAATTCATGCCCACGAATTGAGAATACAACAAATAAATCTCCTGGAGGCCCACCGTTCACCCCTGGTTCACCTTGACCTGCAACACGTAGCTGCTGACCATCATCAACGCCTGCTGGAATCTTCACGCTGATTTTCTTCTGGTTTTTAACTTTCCCTGCTCCATGACATGTTGAACATTTGTCACGAATAATCTTTCCGCTTCCATTACAATGATGACAAACACGACGATTAACAATGCGACCAAATGGTGTATTTTGTTCCACATTTAACTGACCGCTTCCATTACAGTGTGAACATGTATCAACTTTCGATCCTGGTTTAGCACCGCTTCCATCACATGTGTCACACGTTTCTTCGCGCGGAATCTCAATTGTTGTATCTTTTCCAAATGCCGCTTCTTCAAAAGAAAGCGTCATTGTATATTGTAAATCTGCTCCTTGTCGAGGGGCGTTTGGATCACGACGTCTGCCTCCACCGCCACCGAAAAACGAGCTGAAAATATCCTCAAAGCCGAACCCGCCGCCGAAGTCTCCTCCGCCGCCAAATCCACCTTGGTTTGGATCTGTATGGCCGAATTGATCATAGTGGGCCCGCTTCTGATCATCACTTAATACTTCGTAAGCTTCTTTAATTTCCTTAAATTTTTCAGGTGCATCCGCATCTTTGTTAATGTCCGGATGATACTTTTTTGAGAGCTTACGATACGATTTTTTAATTTCATCTTTGGTAGCAGATTTCCCTACTCCAAGTACTTCATAATAATCTCTTTTACTCATTCGTTCTCACTCCCGATTCTTCACATAGAGGTAATTGTATCACCAAAACAAACATAGTGGCAACATTAAAAAAACCTCTTTCGCGATGATTAAATAGTTCCTTTTATTCTAATTCTTATCTCAAAAAAAAAGCCAAAGTCAAGGCAAGCCTGACTTTGACTTTTCAATCACACTCTTATTTGCTTTCTTTGTCGTCTTTTACTTCTTCATACTCAGCGTCAACAACATTATCGTCTTGAGCTGAAGAAGCATCGCCGCCAGCTTGCTGCTGTGCTTGTTGTGCTTGCTCATAAAGCTTCATTGTTAAAGCTTGAACGATTTCTTGAAGTTCATCTTTCTTCGCTTTGATTTCTTCAAGTTCGTTTTTCTCAATTGCAGCTTTTAGAGCGTCTTTTGCTTCATTAGCTTTCGTTACTTCAGCTTCATCAACTTTACCTTCAAGATCTTTTAATGTTTTCTCAGTTGTGAAAACAAGTTGATCTGCTTCATTACGTAATTCAATTTCTTCTTTACGTTTTGCATCAGCATCCGCATTTTCTTCTGCTTCTTTTACCATGCGTTCTACTTCTTCATCAGAAAGACCTGAAGAAGACTTGATTGTGATGTTTTGTTCTTTACCTGTACCAAGGTCTTTTGCACTTACGTTTACGATACCGTTCTTATCAATATCAAATGATACTTCAATTTGTGGTACTCCGCGTGGTGCTGCTGGAATGTCTGATAATTGGAAACGACCTAATGTTTTGTTGTCAGCAGACATTGGACGCTCACCTTGTAGTACGTGAATATCTACAGCTGTTTGGTTATCAGCAGCTGTTGAGAACACTTGTGATTTGCTTGTTGGAATCGTTGTATTACGCTCAATAAGTTTTGTGAACACGCCACCCATTGTTTCAATCCCAAGTGAAAGTGGTGTTACGTCAAGTAAAACAACGTCTTTAACATCACCTGTTAAAACTCCACCTTGAACAGCTGCACCAAGTGCTACAACTTCGTCAGGGTTTACACCTTTATGTGGCTCTTGACCAACTTCTTTTTGAATTGCTTCTTGAACAGCTGGGATACGAGTTGAACCACCAACAAGAATAACTTTATTAATTTCATTTTTTGTAACGCCAGCGTCTTTAATTGCTTGACGAACAGGACCCATTGTTTTCTCTACAAGGTGTGCTGAAAGTTCTTCGAACTTAGCGCGGCTTAATGTAAGCTCTAAGTGAAGTGGACCTGCTTCTCCAGCTGTGATGAATGGTAGAGAAATTTGTGTTGAAGATACACCTGAAAGATCTTTTTTCGCTTTTTCTGCAGCGTCTTTTAGACGTTGTAGAGCCATTTTATCTTTAGAAAGGTCAATGCCGTTTTCTTTTTTGAATTCTTCTACTAAGTGATCAATGATTACTTGGTCAAAGTCATCTCCACCAAGACGGTTGTCACCCGCTGTTGAACGTACTTCGAAAACGCCATCCCCTAATTCAAGAATAGATACGTCAAAAGTACCGCCACCAAGGTCATATACTAAAACAGTTTGATCTTCGTCTGTTTTTTCTAAGCCGTAAGAAAGAGCTGCTGCTGTTGGCTCGTTGATAATACGCTCAACTTCAAGCCCAGCAATTTTACCAGCGTCTTTTGTTGCTTGACGCTCAGCATCATTAAAATAAGCAGGTACTGTGATAACAGCTTTTGTTACAGGCTCGCCAAGATAGTCTTCTGCATATGATTTTAAATACTGAAGAATAACAGCTGAAAGCTCTTGTGGAGTATATTCTTTTCCTTCTACTTCCACTTTATGATCTGTACCCATATGGCGTTTGATTGAGATGATTGTGTTAGGGTTTGTAATTGCTTGACGTTTTGCAACTTCCCCTACTTGACGCTCACCATTTTTAAACGCGATAACAGATGGAGTTGTACGTCCACCTTCTGGGTTAGGGATTACTTTTGGTTCCCCACCTTCTAATACTGCAACACATGAGTTTGTCGTTCCTAAGTCAATACCAATAATCTTACTCACTTAAGATTCCCTCCTTGAAATATGTAAGTTTTTATTCGTTTACTTTTACCATTGCAGGTCGAATGATACGATCTTTCAATTTGTATCCTTTTTGTAGTTCTTCTACTACAACGTTTGAATCAAAAGAATCATCCGAAACTTGCATAATTGCTTGATGCTGATATGGATCAAATGGTTGCCCAACAGCTTCAATTGCCTCTACGCCTTCTTTCTTCAGCGCTTCAACAAGCTGATTGTACACCATTGTCATTCCTTTTAGAATAGACTGTGTTTGCTCGTCGTCTGTTTCAACGCTAAGCGCTCTGTCAAAGTTATCAAGAGCAGGTAAAATGTCTTCTGCTAAACTTTGAGCACGATACTTACGCTCTGCTTCTAGATCAAGCTTAGCACGACGACGTGAGTTATCGAAGTCAGCTTGTAAACGAAGATAGCGGTTTTCTTGCTCTTCAAGCTTACGTTTAAGCTCTTCAACTTCGCTTTCTTCAGCTTCTTGTTCTTCAATGCCCTCTTCCTGTCCTTCAACAGGCTGAGATTCGTTTGCTTCAGCTTCAATATCCTCTTGTACTTCATCTTTAGCTTCTACTTCTTCATTGATTACGTTTTTTTCGTTTGACATGCCTGTTCACCTCCCTCTAATGACTAGAATAACTTTTATCAATATTTCCCTTGTTACTCTTTTTGATACAAGTGTGTTAATGCTTTAGAAAGGTCACTTGTAATAAGCTGTAACAAGCTAATAATACGTCCATACGGCATTCTTGTTGGCCCTAAGATAGCAATTGTGCCAAACTGCTGAGCTTTTATAGAATACGTGGCAGTAATTAAACTGCATTCATCCATTTGCGCCATATTAATCTCACGCCCTATTTTCACTTGAATCCCTGCTTCATCTGTGTGAAGTAAAGGATAAAAAGGATCTCCTTTTTCCATCACTTCAAGCAGAGAACGCATTTTAGACACATCGTGAAATTCAGGTTGTGTTAAAATATTAGTTTTGCCCCCAATATAAATCTTTTGAGAACTTGGAAACGTTAAAATACCATCAAGCATTTCGATTGTTTCTTCGTAGTTTTCCAAATGCGATTTTAACAGAGTAGCAACTTCTTTGTAAATCTTATCATGCAATTCACTAATCGGAACATCAACAAGTCGTTCGTTTAAAATATTTACCATCTTTTCTAAATCGCTTGAGTGAACAGCAGAAGGTAATGTAATAGTTTTACTTTCTACATATCCTGTATCCGTTACAATAATGGCAACAGCCATCCCTTCTGAAAGAGGTAAAATTTGGAGCTGACGTACTTTGTGACTCACTGCACTAGGTCCTAAAGCAATGGATGTTAAATTCGTCATCTCTGAAAGAATTGTTGCTGCATTTTGAACTACTTTTTCAAGTTCAAAAACTTGCTCAGCAAAAAGCGATTTAACAACTTTCATCTCTGATCCTGTTAAAAGCTGTGGAGACAGCAGATGATCAACATAATAGCGATAGCCCTTCTCACTTGGAACCCGCCCAGATGAGCTGTGGGTCTTTTCAATAAATCCAAGCTCCTCTAAGTCAGCCATTTCATTACGAATCGTGGCAGAACTAAATTGAATAGTATCTTTCTTAGAAAGAGTTCTTGATCCAATTGGCTGAGCAGACTGAACAAAGTCATCAACAATTGCTTGTAGAATCAATAATTGACGCATTGTAAGCACTTGACATCACCTCTGTTAGCACTCTAGTTAGATGAGTGCTAAATCTATTATTAAGTTACCAAATCAGATTGTGGCTGTCAATAATTTAGATAACACCAATAAATTGTGAAAAAACTTCGTTACCAAGAAGTTTTCCTTGACGAGTTAGAAATACACGTTGTTCATCTTCTTCAAGAAGCCCTCTCTTTTTCAAATCTTCAATCTGTTCATGGAAAATGCTCTCCATTGAACGAGAAAACTTTGTTTCGAAAATGGCTTTGTTCACACCCTCGCCTTTTCTTAACCCAAGAAACATTTCCTCTTCCATTTTTTCAGCTTCTGTTACTTTATGCTCTTCAATATAAGCATGTCCTTTTTCTTCCACAGCATGAATATATTTTTTTAAAGGTCCTGCATTCGCTCGGCGTACCTCATTCATATACCCATGTGCACCAGCACCTATTCCAAAATATTCGTTATTCTCCCAATATGTTAAATTATGTTTGCTTTCAAAGCCTTTTTTCGCAAAATTACTAATTTCGTATTGCTCATATCCTTCACTTGCTAGTGTATCCATTAAGTATTCATACATTTCGGCTTCTTTTTCTTGAGGAAGCAAGTGAAGCTTTCCTTTTCGATGCAAATTATAGAATACAGTCTTCGGTTCTACAATAAGTGAGTAAGAAGAAATGTGAGGAACATTAAGTGAAACGGCTTTTTCAATAGACTGCTTAAAATCTTCCATTGTTTGACCTGGTAAGTTATACATGAGATCAATGCTTATATTATGAAATCCATGCTCTTTTGCTTGTGCAATAACTTGTTCAACTTGACTGTTAGTATGCACACGCCCAATTTTTTTTAAAAGCTCTTCGTTAAACGTTTGTACACCGATGCTTAATCTATTTACTCCATACTTTTTCATCAGTTGAAGCTTTTCTACTGTTAATTCATTTGGATTTGCCTCAAATGTATACTCTGTTTCTTCATCAAACGGTAAGTACTTTTTTACTCCTTGTAAAAACACTTCAAGCTGCTCTTCTGTTAAAGCCGTTGGTGTTCCTCCTCCAACAAAGATCGTTTTAAAATAATCTGTTGGAAAGTTTTCCATTGTTTTTTGCATCTCTTTATTTACAGCTGCTAAATATTGTTCAACAGGCTGATTTTCAAAAAAGACTTTATTAAAATCACAGTAGTGACAAATGTGATGACAAAATGGAATATGCAAGTATGCAGCGTGAATCATACGGTTTCACCTCTTTCTATGATTAAAACATAGCGAATACCGCAGAGCAGGCTCTGCGGTATTCGTCTTTCTTACTTATCGTCTTCGTCCATTTGAAGTACAGCCATGAAAGCTTCTTGTGGTACTTCAACAGATCCGATTTGTTTCATTCTCTTCTTACCTTCTTTTTGTTTCTCTAACAACTTACGCTTACGAGAAATATCTCCTCCGTAACATTTAGACAATACGTTTTTACGAATTGCTTTAATGTTTGAACGAGCTACAATCTTTTGACCAATGGCAGCTTGAATTGGAACTTCAAACTGCTGGCGAGGAATTAATTTTTTCAGTTTTTCAACGATGACTTTTCCACGTTCATATGCAAAGTCTCTATGAACGATAAAGGATAGAGCATCAACATTTTCACCGTTTAACAAAATATCCATCTTCACAAGCTTAGATTCTTTATATCCAATCAACTCATAGTCAAATGAAGCATAACCTTTTGTATTTGACTTAAGCTGATCAAAGAAATCATAAACAATTTCAGAAAGTGGAATTTCATATACAACGTTCACTCGGTTTTCGTCCAAGTATTGCATATCAATGAAATCGCCACGTTTACGTTGACAAAGTTCCATAACTGGACCAACATAATCGTTCGGCACCATAATTGTTGCTTTCACATACGGCTCTTCAACATGATTAATTTTCTGCGCATCAGGCATATTAGATGGGTTGTCAATGGTTAAACGCTCATCACTTGTTGTATGCACTTCATAAATTACGCTTGGCGCTGTTGTAATTAAATCAATGTTAAATTCACGCTCAATACGCTCTTGAATGATTTCCATATGAAGAAGTCCTAAAAATCCACATCGGAAACCAAACCCTAAAGCTTGTGATGTTTCAGGCTCAAATTCTAGCGCTGAATCATTTAATTCAAGCTTCTCAAGTGCGTCACGAAGGTCATTGTATCTTGCAGAATCAACAGGATAAAGCCCACAGAACACCATTGGCTTTAAGCGACGGTAACCTGGAAGAGGTTCCGATGCCCCGTTTTTCACGTGAGTAATCGTATCCCCTACGCGTGTATCTCCTACATTTTTAATGGCTGCTGTTAAGAATCCTACGTCTCCAACGCTTAGCTCATCTTTTGCAATAGGTTTTGGATTAAAAACTCCAAGCTCTGTTACTTCAAATTCCTTGCCTGTTGCCATCATTTTAATTTTGTCTCCTACTTTAACAGAACCTTCTACGATTCGGATGTAGGCAACAACCCCTCTGTAGGGATCATATAATGAATCAAAGATAAGAGCTTGTAACGGACCGAACGGATCTCCTGTTGGTGCAGGAACTTTTTTAACGATTTCTTCTAAAATTTCTTCAATTCCAATTCCCGCTTTTGCGGAAGCAAGAACAGCTTCAGATGCATCTAAACCAATTACATCTTCTACTTCTTGGCGGACGCGCTCAGGCTCTGCACTTGGCAAATCAATTTTATTAATAACAGGTAAAATTTCAAGATCGTTATCAAGTGCTAAATAAACGTTCGCTAACGTTTGAGCTTCAATTCCCTGTGCTGCATCTACAACAAGAATGGCCCCTTCACAAGCAGCTAGGCTTCGCGATACTTCATATGTAAAATCGACGTGTCCAGGCGTGTCGATTAAATGAAAGATATACTCCTCGCCATCGCTAGCTTTATATGTTAACTGAACGGCATTCAACTTAATTGTAATCCCGCGTTCACGTTCTAAATCCATTGAATCTAAAAGTTGTTGCTTCATTTCACGCTGTGACAGCGCATTCGTTTTCTCTAGAATCCGGTCTGCTAGCGTCGATTTTCCATGATCAATATGAGCAATAATGGAAAAGTTTCGAATGCGTGACTGACGCTCTAGCTTTGCTTGTTTATCCATACGTATCCACACTCCTACTAAACTACACAATACACTAGCATAAATTATAACAGTGTATTGGTAAAGATTCAATCTTATTCAACGTAGGGTGCACTGTTTTGCATCTTATACAATTCCATCAATAAAATTAAAAAAGGCATCAACCCCGCCTTTTACCATTTTTGATAGATGCTGACCTGTAGAAGAAAAGATGTTGAATGCTTTTCGTTCTTCAAGCATTCTTTGCTTCTCTTCAATGTCAAGAAGCTCTACATTCTCTCCTAACACTTCGGCTTCTGCATATCCTCGGTCGTTTTTCTCTACTGTTAAAGCGTTTGAGAAGTTAGGATCATCATAGCCCTTCATTTTGATAAGCCCTTCATTAGAGACCTGCATTCCAACTAATACCCCAAAAGCAAGCAAAAGCGTAATAAAAAAACATTTTATAAAAAAACGAAACATTTTTTTTGCCTCCACTTTTTTGATTTACTTTCCATTATGACTAATCTACGGTTTTTTCATACAAAAGCATGAGAGAATAGCAGGGGTGTCATCACCTTAGACATACCAAAAAGTTCCACTCTCTCATTTTCTCTATCATAACTATGTGAGAAATAGAAAGAGTAGAACATCTCATAGATTTTTAATGGGTATAGGAGCCGAAGTTTTCTTGATCAATCTTTTCATGTAAAGCTGCATTCAGTCCACCTGCTAATACATTAGCCATTGATCCAATAAAAGAATCTACTTCCTTTGGGGTGACCATTAAATTGTGCCCAAGTGGAGAAAGAACTTCATGAATAAGGCGACGCTTCTCTTCTTCTTCAAGCGTCCCTACAACTCCCATATACGTTTGTCTTTCTTGTTCACTTGGCAAATCTTCATCTGTTAACGTTCTTTTTTCTCCAAATGTCATACCAGCTGGAACGAGCGATTTAGACGGTTTTCCTTGTTCACTTTGCTCGCGCCCTAAATGCTTCAGGATAAAATCAATTGTATCACTTGTAATGGAAACAGCATCAACAACCGTTGGAATGCCGATTGCAATTACAGGAATACCAAGCGTCTCATAGCTAAGCTCTTTTCGTTTGTTGCCAACTCCAGAGCCTGGATGAATCCCACTATCAGCAATCTGAATAGTTGCATTCACTCTTTCAAGCGAACGTGCAGCAAGTGCATCAATAGCCACCACAAAATCAGGATTTACCTTTTTTATAACTCCATCAATAATGTCGCTTGTTTCAATTCCCGTCACTCCCATTACTCCTGGAGTTAGCGCACTTACTGATCTAAATCCTTCTTCAACACTTTCAGGCTCGATTTTAAATAAGTGACGCGTAATTACGAGGTTTTCTGTTACAAGAGGACCAAGCGCATCAGGAGTAACATTTCGGTTTCCTAAACCAACGATAAGACAGCTCATTTCCTTTGTGACTCCAATTCCTTCTAAGAAATGATGAAACTCTTTAGCAAATACTCTCTCCATTTCTTCCTGAAGTTCTGTATCTTGATTACGAATTCCAACTGTTTCAAGTGTCAAATATTGCCCTTTCTTCTTTCCCATTTTTTCAGCGCCTTCTTCCGTAATTTCTACAGAAGTAATTTTTACGCCGCCATCTTCTCTTTCTTTGATAATAACTCCTTCTATTGCACCTTCACTTTCCTTAACATTTGCTTTTGTTTCTCGTTCTTGGACAAGCATCTCATGTTCTTCAATAGCTAAATCCGTTCTGACTCCATATTTACTTAAATCTAATTTTTCGCTCACTTTTTTTCCTCCTTCTTGCGAATCATACGGATAGTTTCACCTATTAGAATCTGTTCATTCACTTCTCCTCCTTTTTTAAGACACCCTTTTTCCAGTTTGAAATCCTTTTTTAAATAAATTTCTTTCTTTCCATTTTTCTTTCTATTGCATTCTAATGCGGTGTTTGGTAGAATATCACTTGTTCTTATTGCAATAACATCGAGCGGTTAAACCTCGATTTTTATCTTTCTAGGAGGTGAAAAGATTGGCTAATATCAAATCTGCTATTAAACGTGTTAAAACAAACGACGCTCGTCGTGTTCATAATGCACAAATTAAATCTGCTATGCGTACTGCAGTGAAAAACTTCGAAGCTCTTGTTACTAACAAGGACGCTGACAACGCTAAAACTGCTTATGCAACAGCATCTAAAAAAATTGACAAAGCTGCACGCAAAGGAATCATCCATAAAAACGCGGCTGCTCGTCAAAAATCTCGTCTAGCAAAACAATTAAACAGCATCTCTGCATAATTGTAAAAAAACCCCCAACATTCGTGTTGGGGGTTTTTTTAGGCTTCATATTTTTTCATAAACAAAAGTTCAAGTAGAAGGGCTTTATCCATTTTTCCCGTTTTCATCTCGAAATCAGCTCGTGCTAAATCTTTTAACAAATTCAGAAGATGATTTGTAGAGAAGCTTCGACCTTGTCCAATAGCTAATTTAACTCGGAAAGGATGAACTTTTAAAGCTTGACTAATTTGTTTTTGACCGTAGCCTTGATTCGATAAGCGCTTTGAGTGATAAACAAGTCGGATTTGCGATACAAGCAAAGCCAAAATCTTAATTGGCTCCTCATTATTACGAAGTAAATCTCTGTAAATCGTAATAGTGTCAACAGTTCGGCCATGAATGAATGCTTCAACAAGCGCGAATACATTTTGTTCAAGCGACTTTGAAACAAGCTGATGAATAAGCTCTGCTGTAATTTCCTCCCCATATAAGAGAAGTTTTGCAAGCTCCATATGTACAATTGTTAGCTTCATCCCTGTTAGCTCTATAAATTCCGCAAGAGCTTCATCCGTTATGGTTAGTCCAGCCTGTGCTACTTCTGCTTTAACCCAGTTTTTAAGCTCACCTTCTGTTAATTCATTTGCTTCAAGATGAGTGCTTTTCGTTTTTAGCTTCTTCGTTACTTTCTTTCGCTCGTCCAATTTCTCATAAGGCGCTACAATAATAAGAACGCTGAACGGCGCAGGCTCTTCTAAATAGCGGATAAGAACATCTACATTATGCTCAACTTTTTGCTTTTCTGCTGTCAAAAAAGTCGCATTTTCTGCTATTACCACTCTTTTCTCCCCTAAAAAAGGCAATGTTTCCGCATCTTCTATAACCGTTTCAATTGGTGTTTCCTCTAAATCAAATGAGGCTAAATTAAATTCCTGTTCTTCCTCTGTAAGTGTTTTTTCAATGATTTTCTGCTTTGCATCCTTCAACAAAAAGGAATTAATTCCCTGTAGCAAATAAACCGGTGATAGTGACTTTATTTCTTTTAGTTCTTGTACTTTCACACTTTTGTCTCCCTTATTTTCTACGTCTCCTTCTATCTTAGCTTTGTCCTTTTAAATTGACAACTGTTACAATATTCTTGCATAAACTAAGTGAGAGCACCTCAAAAAGGTGCTCTCAAATCTATAGTAAACATTAACCGAAAAGCCCTAGGTTACTTTTTAGTTAATGATAATTCTTACTACATATCATGACCTTTTGCAGGGAAAGTATTTGTGACAACTCTTTCTAAACGTGGAAGCTCGGTATGTGAGAAAGGTGTAGATTTTTTCCAATTTAATGTTTATACTTAAATTAAATTAGGAGGGGGTACAATGAATAAATTTGAACAAAGTGTTCAAAGTAAGCGAAATGACGCTGTTGATTCAGCTGTTGGTTTTGTTGTTTCTTTTGGCTTCTTTGCAACCATATTTATTATTGGCACTCTAATTGATTACTTTGCATCTTAAAAATTGGAAGCGTTTCTATTTCTAAAACATCTCAAGCCGTTGTAAATGTACAGCGGCTTGAGGCTTTTTGTATTGTACTACATACTATGGTAAAGACGTCTGAAACGTTCCAGCTTTCCATGAAAAACGGTAAATAAGTGCACCTTGTTTATCTGTTCTAAAAATTTTCACATTGTTTTGTTCTAAGCGTTCTAAAACTTCAGGATGTGGGTGATTATAGCGGTTATCTTCTCCTGTGGAAACTAGTCCGTAAGAAGGTTGTATCTCCTCTAGAAAAAAGGTGGATGTTGAAGTTTTGCTACCATGATGTCCGACTTTTAGAACATCAACTTCCAAAGCAGGGAACGTTTCTATTAATTTTTGCTCCCCTTTCTCACCTAAATCTCCTGTAAAGAGCCAACGGTGATTTCCGAATACTGTATATATAACAATTGACTGCTCATTTGTGTCCTCCTCCATTCCAAAAGGAGCGAGCACATTAAAAGTATGTTCTCCTTCTTTCCAAACATCGCCGCTTCCTACAAGAGTTAATGGAGTACCTCTCTTCATCGTTTCTCTTACCAATTCTTGTTCAAGCTCCGAAAACAATTTTTTCTTTCCAAGAACAAGTTCTTTTACGTCTACAAGTTTTAACAATTCTAATGCACTTCCTCCATGATCATGATCTCCGTGCGTTATGATAAGTTTAGTAATGGAAGTAATACCCTTTGATTTTAAGTATGGATGAACAATGTCTTTTCCAACGCTAAATGTTGTTTGGCGCTTCTCCCATTCTTCTTGTTGAAATGAAATCGATCCTCCTGTATCAATTAAATAAACAGCTTTGCGAAATGGGAGCTGAATTAAAATGCTGTCTCCTTGCCCAACATCAATGACAGAAACCTCTCCGTTTGGATTCATGTAAGGCATAAAACAGTAAAAACTTAAACAAATCACAAGAAGTAATGAAGAGGCAAGGATATCTTTTAATCTTTGTGCTTTTTCAATTTGAAAGCACACGTAAAAGATGACTACATAAAGAAGACAAAACTGCCATGCATTCACCTTTCCTGTTGTAATGATCGAAAAATGAACATTCCCTGCGCTGCGAAGCAGTTCTGTACTCCATTCCACAAAGAAGAGTGTAACGGTTTCAACAGCTTGAGGAATAACAGGCACTATTCCACTTGTAAAAAAAAGAAAAAGACTTGCTGGCATTAGTATAAAAGAGAAAAAAGGTACAAAAAAAAGATTTAAGAAAAAACTTAAAAGCGAAAATTCATAGAAATGATAAAGTAAAAGAGGAATGGAAGCGAGCTGAGCTATGAGAGATAGAGCAATAAGCTGCCATAGAAAGTGAGAGGATTTGGAGATAATACGATGTGATAATAATATAAAAAAGGTAACAACAAAAGATAATTGGAAACCTGCGTTAAATACAGCATATGGGGAATTTATTGTAAGGGCTAGGAAACAGAGAGCTAGAACATCAATCCCACTCAGCTTACGTCTCCATCCTGTTATATATAAAAAGAGCACAATCATACTCATCACAACTGATCTTACAACAGATGGAGAAGCCCCTGTTAATACCCCATATATTGGCAAGAAAAAAAGGAGAAAGAGTGCACTATGCTCTCTTGTTAAACCAAGACGAAGTAAAATTAAAAACGCTCCCCCAACTAAAAGGCCAACATGCAAACCTGAAATGGCCAAAAGGTGTACAACTCCTTGTGTTTCATATAACATGATTGTTTCTTCATTAAAATCTTCCCGACTCCCGAAAATAAGTGCATTAACGAATGCATTAAGAGGTTTGCCAATATGTGTGTTCATACGTTGGATTCCTGATTGTCTTAGCCCAGCAAAAAACATCGTTCTTTGTTGATACTGACATTCTTTGATGTCGCTTACAGTCATTGTCCAATGGATTCTTTGAAAATATAAATATTCTTTGTAATTAAAAAGGCCTGGATTTCGATTTTGCTTTGGAATTTCTAATGCACCTTCTACTCTACAATTCATTCCTACTCTTAACTGTTTGAGGAACTTTTGCTCCTGTTCATTTCTTATTTTGTAATAAGACTGAACTGTTTCACCTTGTTCTGTTTGAAAAGAAAAAGAAAGAAAATTACCGTTTATACGAGGAATAGAAGAAAGATTTCCGTCAAAAGTCGTCTGTTGGGGAGAAAGAACAGAATTATTTCTACTTTCAGTATAGAAGTAGTAAAAAATAGTAAGAAAAAAAGCGAGGAAACAAATCACAGCAGTGGTGGAGCTTGTTCTTTTTATAATAAAGATACTAACTATTATAAACACTATATAAAGGGTGATTTCATTATAAAAACGGCTAATAAAAAGAGCTAGACTTACAAACAACGATACATAAATCCACTGTCCTTTCACAAAAACTCCTTTCTTTTAAAAAGGAGGAGCAAAACGCTCTCTCCTCCTTTTATCAAGGTTATATTAAAATTTTGCCGCAAAAAGTTTTTTTGCTTTTTCAAGTAGCTCTTTTTGTTCTTTTTCATCAGCTTTTTGCAATAGCTCTTGGATAAAGGCTACCTGCTCGTCGTTATAGCTATTTAATGAGCTCGTATCAAATTCTACCTTTTCAGTTTTTACACCTGACTGTTCAAAAAGCTCGACAGCATGAGGGTGGTTTTTATAATCATTTGCGTAATATACCGTGCTGATACCAGCTTGAATAATTCCTTTGCAGCAATTTAGACAAGGAAAATGTGTTACATAAATATCTGCTCCCTCTGTCTTCACTCCAAATTTTGCACATTGAATGATAGCGTTCATTTCGGCATGAATTGTTCGTACACAGTGACCGTCTATAACGTAGCATCCTTCATCAACACAATGAACCCCACCGCTAATTGATCCGTTATATCCGCCTGCAATAATGCGCGTATCTCTAACAATTGTTGCCCCAACAGACAAGCGCTCACAGGTGCTTCTAGAGGCTAATAAGTGGCTTTGAGCCATAAAGTATTGGTGCCATGAAATTCGTTCCATCTCTTTCCCTACCTTCTCGTTATACAAGTTCTTTCTATAAGTGTAGCGAGAAAGGTTGAGAAACGTCAACAGCCTTTTCAATTGTTGATATACTTCTCGTTATACAGTAATTTGTTCTTTTATTTTTTCAAATGATTTCTCTCCAAATCCACTAACATTCATAATGTCTTCAGGCGCTTTAAATGGATCATTTTCTTCTCTATAAACAATAATTGCCTCTGCTTTTGAAGGGCCCACACCGTTTAACTTTTGCAATTCTTCACTTTGAGCATTGTTGATGTTAATAAGGACGCTCTCCTCTGTATCAGTGCCTTCAACAGGAATAGAAGTTAATTCTTTCTCACCTTCAGAAGGAACGTAAACAACCATTTCGTCAGCTACTTTTTGAGCTAGATTAACAGCTGTTACTTCTGCATTTTTTGTAAACCCCCCTGCTTTATTAATGGCATCATCAATTCTTTCTCCATCTTTCATTGTATAGATACCTGGGTTTTGCACGCTCCCTTTT
Organism: Priestia filamentosa; assembly: GCF_900177535.1. Classification (NCBI taxonomy): domain Bacteria; kingdom Bacillati; phylum Bacillota; class Bacilli; order Caryophanales; family Bacillaceae; genus Priestia; species Priestia filamentosa. The sequence goes on along the minus strand of NZ_FXAJ01000001.1, from coordinate 330,333 downwards.
ACATCAATTATAATCGGAAGTTCAGCTTTCTCTTTCTTTTGCTCCTCTTCATTTTTCTCTTCTTTCGAAAACACTAGGCTTTCACTGTCTGTTGCTGTTTTTTTCGCTTCTTTGTCTCCACCTAACACAATAGACAACAAGAGAATCAAACAAACAAGACCTCCACAAATAGCAGACAACCATTTATGGGTTCGTAACCATTCCATTGAGTCCACTCCTTTTTAACACATATTCATAAGACAAGGGATTATCACATATCGTTTAGGAGATAAAGTTTTGAAGGAGAGATGAAGTGATGAATATTGGATTTATCGGAACAGGAAACATGGGGCGTATTTTAATCGAGTCTTTTATTGAGTCAAACGCTGCAAATCCTTCTGACATTACCATTACAAATCGAACTCGTCCAAAAGCTGAAAGTTTACAAAAGAGCTATCCTTCCTTACATGTAGCTTCAAATGCTTCAGAAGTCATTCATAAATCAAATATTATTTTTCTATGTGTAAAACCATTAGATATTCACCCCCTTTTAGAAAAAGTACGTCCATTATTAAAGCCACATCATTGTCTTATATCTATTACAAGCCCTATTTCTGTTAAACAGCTTGAGGAGCTTGTAGATTGCCAAGTAGCTCGGATTATTCCAAGCATTACAAATCGAGCGTTCAGCGGTGTTTCTCTTGTTACGTATGGCGAAAGTTGTAAACAGCATTATCGCTTATTTTTAGATCACTTATTATCAAAAATATCGATACCTTTATCAATTGAAAATAATATTACTCGTGTTTCATCTGATATTGTAAGCTGTGGTCCTGCTTTCTTTAGTTATTTACTGCAGAGATTTATTGACTCTGCTGTTGAAGAAACAGAAATTACAAAAGATCAAGCAACAAAAATGATCAGTGAAATGGTTGTGGGCTTTGGGAAGTTGTTAGAAACAAATCTCTATACATTACCAACTCTTCAAGAGAAAGTATGTGTAAAAGGCGGCGTTACTGGCGAAGGAATCAAAGTGCTTGAGGAACATGTTGGGGAGATGTTCAATAAGGTATTTCAACAAACACACGCAAAATACGACGAGGATTTAGAAAAAGTCGGATATCAATTCAATAAATAATTCGCTCTTCAAAGTAAGATTCCTTCTAAAAATAAAAAACCTACCAATAACAAATTGGTAGGTTTCACCTATTCACTTCTTAAATGAAAAGAAAAGACGTTCACTTTCTTCAGAAGGCGGGCAATTTTTAAAATCACTACTTACTTCCATAGAGGTGAAACCAGCTTCTTTTCCCCACTGAATATATTGAGAAATAGAAAATGTGCGCTGATAGTGTTCTTCTTCAAAGCGGTCATATGCCTGTTTATTCTCATTCCAAGCAAAAAAAGTGAGCTCATGAACAACAGAGTGAGGATATTCTCCTTCAAAACTGTTCCAAATGTAAGCATTCTCTATGCCATCATAAGCAAATGTTTGACCAATAAAAAGCTCGTCTATTTTAAAGATGGAATGAACATCAAAAAGAAGAAGTCCTCCCTCTTCAAGGTGACTATATGCTTGCTTAAACGTTTGTCTTACTCGTTCTTCATCTTGTAAATAATTAAGAGAATCACAATAAATTACAATACAGTTAAACATTTGACCGAGATCTAACTCGCTCATATCTTGTTGGAAAAGCTCTGGTTTAATGCTATGTTTTTCTAGTTTTTGCTTAGCCATCATAAGCATCTCATCTGAGAGATCCACGCCAACTGCATATAAATCATGCTTTGCAAATTGAAGTAACATAGACCCTGTTCCACACCCTAAATCTAGGATTTTTGGGGATTGTAATCCAGCTTTACTTATTTCGCTTTTCGTATATTCCACCCAGTTATCATAAGGAGCATCGCTCATTAGCTCATCATAGATAGAAGCAAAGCGCTCATAACTCATTATTTTGATTCTTCTCCAAGCGAAACAAGCGGTGCATCGCCCCAAAGGCGCTCTAGATTATAATAGCCGCGTTCGTCTTTATGGAAGACATGAGCTACAACATCTCCTAAATCAATTAAAATCCAGCGAGCTTCGTTAAATCCTTCAAGACGTTTCACTTCAATTTCATGCTCATTTGCTTGTTCTTTAATTTCTCGCGCAATTGCTTGAACTTGACGATCTGAATTTCCGTGACAGATCATAAAGTAGTCAGCAACAAGAGAAATTCCTTTCATATCTAGAGCTATTACGTCTTCAGCTCTTTTGTCATCTGCTGCTTTCGCAACAAGGGATAGTAGTTCTAGTTCTTTCATATCAATGACCTCCTCCTTGTACTACACTATTGTATGTGTTAATTGTCATTGGGTAGATTGGCTGTTTGCGTCCAATTAGAAATACAATGGTATTTCTAAGACATAAAAACAAAGCTTCATCCAAGCTGTTCTCAGCAGACTGTCTTACTTCCTCAACACCAGGGAAACTACGGCCTGGTTCAATGTAATCCGCAACATATACAATCTTCTCGAGCATTGTCATGTTTGGACGTCCATACGTGTGATACTCAATAGCACGTAAAACAGCTTCATCTTTTATTCCCACTTCTTTTTGAACAAGATAAGCACCAACTGGCGCATGCCAAAGTGAGTGGTGATGCTCTAATAAATCTTTACTCATATTTTGCTCTATAATAATTTCTTTCATTTCATCTTTAGGACGAAACTTTGCGTAATCATGAAAAATAGCTGCAAGTTCAGCTTTCTTTACATCCTCCCCATATTTCTCAGCAAGCTTAATGGCTGTTTCCATTACACCAACTGTATGGGTATAACGAGCTTCGTTCAGCTGTTCTTTTACGATTGCTAACGCTTCTTTACGATTCATACAACCTCTGCTCCTCTATGTAGTTTCGAACATTTTCTGGAACAAAATAGCGAATGCTCTTCTGCTTCTCGTATTTCTCGCGAATAAGACTTGATGAAATCTCAATTTGAGGAACGTCCGCTTCTAAAATAGAATATGGTGTGCTTATCGTATGATGAGGTCTTTTCACCCCTATAAATGTGACGAGCTCTAGCAACTCCTCAATGTTATACCACTTTGGCAAGTATTCAACCATATCTCCACCAATAATAAAATAAAACTGTTCCTCTTGATACCGATCTTTTAAAAGCTTCATTGTCTCAAAAGTATAGGACGTTCCTTCTTTTTCAAACTCGATCGGCTGCAATTTAAAACAAGGATTGTCTTCAATTGCTAGTTCAGTCATTCTCAAGCGGTGTTTTGAATCTGTAACCTTCTTTTTTTCTTTATGAGGAGGGGAGTATGAAGGCATAAACCATACCTCATCAAGCTGGTATTGTTCTAATGCCTCATTGGCAATAATAAGATGCCCCAGATGCGGCGGATTAAAAGTTCCTCCTAATATTCCCACTTTTTTCATACTCGCTACCTCCTTTCACCTTTATGGTAAAGAAATTTGTTTGTTTTCTGTTGATTCCTTATAAAGAACAATTGTATTTCCAATCACTTGTACGAGTTCAGCATGTGTACCTTTGCTTAGTTTGTCTGCTACTGTATCACGATCTTCTAAACAGTTTTGAAGAACACTTACCTTTAAAAGCTCACGCGCTTCTAAAGCATCTTCAATTTGAGTAATCATATTATCATTAACACCACTTTTTCCCACTTGAAAAATAGGGTTAAGATGGTGTGCTTTTGAACGTAAAAAACGTTTTTGTTTCCCAGTTAACATTATATTCCTCCTGTAACATCTTTACTTCTTTTGTAGATGACGTAAAACAACATCTTCCATCACTTTTACATTTGGCTGCACTCCTGTCCACTTTTCAAAAGCAAGTGCACCTTGCATAACAAACATTCCAATCCCTGTATGAGCTAAAGCTCCACGTTCTTTAGCTTCACGCAGAAGCTTTGTTTCAAGTGGGTTATATATAATATCACTAACTGTTGCGCCTTTTTTTACATGTTGAAGAGAAAGTGGACTCTCCTCAACGTTTGGACTCATCCCAACAGCAGTCGTATTAATGATAATATCATAACGCCCAAGGTTTTCTTCTGCTTCTGTTATTGATAAAACTGTTCCTTCGTTATCAATTGGACAAGAAGTGATAAGCTCTTGTGCTTTACTAAGCGTGCGATTTGCTATGTCGATGCAATTCGCTTGACCTTTTGCTGCAATAGTAAAGAGAAGTGCTCTTGCTGCACCTCCAGCGCCTAAAATAAGCACACTTTGGTCTTGAAGCGATGATCGCCCTAAAAATGTTAAAAGCGATTGAAGATAACCATCACCATCTGTATTATACCCAACATAGCGACCATTTTCATTGACAACCGTATTTACGGCTCCAATTTCACGTGCCAATTCATCAATTTCATCAAGGAAATCCATCACTTTCACTTTATATGGAATTGTGACATTAAATCCTTTTATATTTAATGCTTTCAGACCTTTTATTCCTTCTTCAACCTTCTCTGGTGCTATCTCAAACGCATGATAATAACCGTCAATAGAATGATAATCCAGTACAGCATTTTGCATATGTGGAGACAGTGAATGCCCGATTGGATAACCAATAACACTGTAGAGTTCTTTCATACGTACCGTATCCCCCTTGCCCTTAAATTAATGATGGACGAACAAATACACCAACGCCCTTAGGCGCATGAGCAACAATTTTAGCTCCCGGATCGTTTATCGTTACCCAGCCAAGTCCAGAGAAAACAACATCCATTTTTGGTTCTTTAATCGTAAAGGAATGTGCAACAAGTTCTGGAAATTCATCAAGCTGCTCACGACGAGGTGGTGTTAGCATTTCTCCTGCGTGATCTTCATATAGCTTGTCTGCTTTCTCAAGCTTTGTACGATGAATATGAAGCTCACTCGGAATGTAACACGTAAAGGAGCGTCTTCCACCGTTCACATAGTCAAAACGAGAGAGCCCACCAAAAAAGAGCGTTTGTTCCTCGTTAAGTTGGAATACTTTTGGCTTGATTTCTTTTTTTGGCATAATAAGTTTCAAATCGCGTTTATCAACATAGTGAGCCATTTGATGGTGGTTGATAATTCCTGGTGTATCATATAGCGTTGAGCCATCATCAAGCGGAATTTCAATTAAGTCAAGCGTTGTTCCTGGGTACTGAGATGTTGTAATAACGTTGTCTTCTCCGCTAAATTGTTTTAAGATGTTATTAATAAATGTTGACTTTCCAACATTTGTACACCCTACAACATATACATCTTTTCCATTACGATAACGATCAATAATTTGAGCTACATCCTCAACACCTTGTCCTTTTACAGCACTAATTAAGCAAACATCAATAGGTTTTAAGCCATTTTCTTTTGCTTCTTTTTTCATCCAGTTAATTACTTTGTTTTGTTTTACAGACTTCGGAAGCAAGTCAACTTTATTACCAATTAACAATACATCATTATTGCCAACAAAACGCTGTAGCCCAGAAATCCAGCTCCCATTAAAATCAAAAATGTCTACAATTTTAACGATCAGACCATCTGTTTCTCCAATTCCATGAAGGATTTTTAAGAAATCGTCATCTGTTAAAGAAACATCTTGAATTTCATTATAATGTTTCAAACGGAAACAGCGTTGACAAATAATTTGCTCTTTCTCAAGTGCAGATGGCGGCGTGTACCCTAGCTTTTTTGGATCTTCTGTTTGGATATCAACACCGCACCCTACGCAGTACATTTCTTGTTCACTCACCTAATTATTCCTCCCAATTTATCATGCCTTTTTTCTTCATCCATGTTAAAATTCTTCGTTCCATTTGACGGTTAAATTTTGTAAAAAATCCGTCTGTTTGAGCAACTGGAACAACAAGAATGGTATATAATTTCATACGATTTCCACCTAGGACATCTGTCATTAGCTGATCTCCAATTACAACGATTTCATTGCGGTTTACATCCATGTTCCGAATTGCTTTTTTAAATGCTCGTCCCATTGGCTTACGCGCTTTATAAATAAACGGAATGCCAAGCGGATCTGAGAAAAGGCGAACTCGTTTTTCTACATTATTAGAAACAATAGTTACTTGAATATTATGTTGCTGCATGTTTTCAAACCATTCAATAAGTTTTGGAGTTGCATCAGGTCGATCCCATTCAACAAGGGTATTATCTAAATCTGTAATAATCCCTTTAACTCCTCTTTCTTTTAAATCTTCAGGTTTTATTTCAAATACACTTTTCACATGCTGATCTGGCAAAAATAACTTTAACACAGCTTATCACACCTTTAACGACTAGTTCACTTCCATTTTGCTATTATACTCAATATACTGCCCTACTTTAAAGAGCAAATCATCTTTTTCTTCTTATTCCTCCAACTCACAAGACAACTAACAAGAAAACAAACACTTCGACAATATCCATTAATACCCAAAAAACTTTTCGACAAAATTCAAGCTACTCCAAATTTGTGGATAACTTTATTCACACTATACATCCTGGTTTTTCAACAATCTTAAAAGTTACGAACATTATACCCACAACTTATCCACTCTTTTTTGTGGATAACGGAACGATTGTTCTAACATTTAAAACATGATAGATTAAGGTTACACAAATTCACATAACCTACTTATCTATGCCTGAAAACGTTTATATAGAACAACATAAAATTTTTTAAAACGATAAAGTCTTTTTTTGAAAATGCTCTCATACTATAGGAGGTGACAGGAGTGGAAAAGCTGTCAGATAAGGTATTAGTTGAATCATATTGCAAAGCAAATGAATTAAAATTAAGTCCTGAATTTATTAAGCTTATCGAGAAAGAAATTGAAAGACGTTCTCTTCATGCTAAAATCAAAATTTCTTCCTAAGTTATTACTTCACGATTGAAATCGACCGAGCGTTTGGCCAACCTTCACTTTTTGACCTTTTTGAATCGATTCATCTGTTACAAAAGAATCTTTTTCAAAAAGTAAAATGACAGTTGAGCCGAATGAAAAATACGCAATTTCGTCTCCTTTGTTAATAGACTTCTCATCATGAGTCATTGTAATGCTATTTACAAACATTGCGCCAACTTTTACTAATAAAAAACGATGCTCATTATAAGCAAGTTCTGTTAACTTGCGATAATTTTTCACTAACGGTGCTTTGCCGTATTTTAAACCAAGCTGATTTACTGGATATGACTTATTTCCAAGAGTCCATGTCTTAATAATATTGGCATCAGCCGGACTATGAATTCGATGATAGTCACTCGGACTCAGATATAAGATAAAATAAGTACCGCCTATATACTTTTGCAGTTCGTACTCATTTCCAACAAGCTCTTTTACAGAATACGGCTTTTCTTTTACAATCATTTCTGTTTTATTTGTTAAAGTACCGTATTGTTCGATTTCCCCATCTACAGGACTAATAATCACCTCTTTTTGTAAAGAAAATGGGCGAGCTTGATCTTTTAGCTTTCTAGTAAAAAGTTCGTGTAGCGTTCCGTATTCACTAAGTTTCTTGCTCATTTCTTCCTGTTTAACATTATAAATTTTTGCATATGAACGAATGAATTTTCTGCTAAACGGAGAGCACGAAAAACGCTCTATTAACTTTGAAGTAAAAGGTTTATTTGTTAATTCTATAAAAGATTGATAAAGGATTTTTTTCATAAATTTCCTCTCTATCACAATTTTTCCCACTGTTTTTCTTTACTATCCTACTTTTTAGACTTACAATAATTTTATCTGTATAATTTCTTTATTTTTATGAGTCAACTCTTTAAGGAGTGAAAAATTTGTTTTTATTAGATTATCTTGATCATACTTTAAAAAAGCTTAAAGCCCATTCTGCGAATTGTTTAACGTTAATAAATCTGTCTTTAGGAACTTTTGCTCTTATCTCTATTTTTCATCATGAATTTCGATTAAGCTTGTTTCTCATTTTTCTTGCTGCATTTGCTGACAGATTTGACGGCATGGTTGCTCGAAAATTTGGTATTGAATCTGAATTTGGTAAACAACTAGACTCCATGTGTGACATTATTTCATTTGGAATCGCACCAGCTTTACTCGTTTATCAAGGCGTATTACATGAATATGGAACACCTGGCACGCTTTTTACAATTTTTTATGTAGCCTGCAGTGCTATGCGCCTCGCACGCTTTAACATTTCAGAAAACAACGGATATTTTACAGGTCTTCCTATTACAGCAGCAGGCTGTTTAATCACATTTTCTTTTTTGTTTCACAAAATGATTCCAGGGCACCTTTTCATGTTTCTAGTAGTGATTTTATCCGTTCTAATGATTAGTAACTTCAAACTTAAAAAAGTATAACACAACTTAGCGTACAATGTTTATTTGTTTCTTACAATAATGAATAAATAAAAAGAAGTGGCATAAACACCACTTCTTTTTCATTTCCAAAAGTATCCAAAATAATAGAATCCACCGAAAATAAGCAAAATGACTACAAGAATAATAATTAAGGCAAAAGCCCAGCCCCCGCCTCCGTAGCCTCCCCCATATGGAGTATAACTACCACAGTATGGCGAGCACCCTCCATACCCATACATGTACATTCACCTCTTTATTTTATACTATGTACAGGAATGGAGTCCGTGTAGGCATATATGTATATTTTGTCTCTATTCTAATTTGAAAGTTCAACTTTCCCTTTAAAAGGTTCATAAGAATGAATAACTGCCTTGTCTCCCTTTTTTATTATGCCTGTTTTTTCTACAATACAAACGATTCCTCTTCTATCATAAGCCATCTTCACAAATTTTCCGGCTATCTTTTTTTCGGGATACTGACTTTGAATAACCTTTCCTGGATGGATACAAGGATGATTGACCCCTTCACAAAGTAAAGCTGCTCCGCTAGGAAAAACAATGCGGCTTCCTTCTTTTAAAAGTGTAAAATCATCGATTCCTTCCACAATAAGGTTTGCTCCAAGCCATTCAGGACGCACTTCCTCAATTTTCAATAATTGCGCCACTTCTGCACATTCTTCAGCTGAAACGATAGAAATTTGTCTTCGATTAAAAATCTCTGTTCCCTTTTCATACATTGGCTCTCTTTCTCCAGCTTTCTTCGTTAAACCAAAATGAAGATCCCCAGGAATTCCTCCAAATTCCACCTGTACTTCTGCTCGTTCTTCCGTAATAAATGAACCCTTCTCTGTTGCCATAAAAACCCCTAAAACTTTTGCTTCTATTTTTTGAAACATCGTACCCTTCCTTCCAAAGTATGGTATAAGTTTCTCTGTATTTATTATAATCATGATTGATCCCTTAATCATAGAACATTATGCAAAATTTATTAACTAGCTTATAGCGCATTACGTTCTCTTCTTAAAATTAGGTATAAATTATGTACATTCTTTTGACTATACTCATACTCTAAACTATTACTTTAACCTTATTTTTCTATTTTAAACGCTTTTTTACTTTTTTTTCTAGGTATATCTCTTTAGAGAGTTCCAAGCCCCTTAAAAGGACATTGTACAGACACAAACTAGGCTCCTGTCACATATAAATAAAGTATCGTTACAATGGTGGTAATTTCTACGGAGGTGGTATGATGCCCGGCTTTTTTACGACTTTAAGTTACTTTGTTAAAGAGCTTGTTTTCCTTGTTTCCTACGTTAAAAACAACGCTTTTCCACAACCTCTCTCGCCGCAAGAAGAAAAAAAATACTTACTGCTTATGGAGCAAGGGGACGCACATGCTCGCAATATGTTAATTGAACATAACTTACGTCTTGTGGCACACATTGTAAAGAAATTTGAAAATACAGGAGAAGACTCAGAAGATCTTATCTCTATTGGAACAATCGGGCTTATTAAAGCAATTGAGAGCTATTCACAAGGTAAAGGAACGAAACTTGCCACATACGCTGCTAGATGTATTGAAAATGAAATCTTAATGCATCTCCGTGCTCTAAAGAAAACAAAAAAAGATGTTTCTCTTCATGATCCAATCGGGCAAGATAAGGAAGGAAATGAAATTTCTTTAATTGATGTGTTAAAATCTGAAGCAGACGACGTAATTGAAACGATTCAGCTTAATATGGAACTTGAAAAGATTCGTGAATATATCGATATTCTGGACGATAGAGAGCGAGAAGTGATTGTTGGACGGTTCGGACTTGATTTAAAGAAAGAGAAAACACAGCGAGAAATTGCAAAAGAGCTAGGAATTTCAAGGAGTTATGTATCACGAATTGAGAAGAGAGCTCTAATGAAGATGTTTCATGAATTTTATCGTGCCGAAAAAGAAAAGAAGAAAAAGAAAAACAGCCTTGATTAATTTCAAGGCTGTTTTTTATTCTTCTAAAGAGCTACGCAGTTTTTTGACTTTGTAACTAAATAGAAAAGAAACGAGTAGAAGCACAAAAGTCCCACTCATCATAATTGTCATTGTGCCACCATGGTGCTCATGATTGCTAATTAAAGTGCCAATATATAAGAATCCGCTCAATGCGAGTAAAATATAAATAAAACGTGTATAATCTTCAATTTTCGCTCGTACTTGACGTGCTGCATTTGTTTTCAAATCAAATCACCCCACGTAATTTCTCTATTTCTACTATAACATAGAATATACGTGTGAAATGATAGCAATATCCACCACTGCTGGCAACTTTGACATTAGATTTTTTCAACCATTCTTAAAATAAGGTCTGCAGAATTTTTCGCTGCTTTTGGTAAATACTGATCAAATGAAATATTTGATTCTTTTCCAGCAATATCTGAAAGAGAACGAATAATAACAAACGGTGCTCCGAACTGATGACAAACTTGAGCAACAGCGGCAGCTTCCATTTCAGCTGCTTGAAGTGCTGGAAATTTAGAACGCACAAACTCTACGCGATCAGCATCGTTCATAAATGAGTCTCCTGTTGCAATAAGTCCTGTAACAATCTTCATACCTTGGATTTCTTCCGCACTTTTCTCTGCTACAGCAACAAGCTTCTCATCTGGTAAAAATGCTGCAGGCATATTTGGCACTTGACCATATTCATAGTTGAAGATGGTTACATCTACATCATGATGGCGAACTTCTGAAGAAATAACAACGTCTCCAACGTTTAGCTCTGGATTGAAACCACCAGCAGAGCCTGTATTAATAATATAATCAGGATTGAATCTTTCAAGTAGAACAGCTGTTGATAAAGCTGCGGTTACTTTTCCAATACCTGATTTTAGTAAGATAATTTCTTTTCCTTCATATTTTCCTGTTGTATATTCACAGCCTGCAATAACCGTTACATCGCGGTCTGTTAATTTTTCTCGTATGATTGTCACTTCTTCTTCCATTGCTCCAATAATTGCGATTTTCATTTTTTGGCCTCTTTTCTTCAACAAATTTTGCATATAGTGCTTATTCTAACATTATAAAGAGGAAGTCGCTATATTTCTTCCTAAAACACATGCTAAAATAAAGAAACGTACTGACCAAACAGGAGGTGAAGAGTGGATGGGGTTACAGCTACAAATGATTCAAGATAAAGTCGAATTTTTTGAGGAGACAAGCATCGAAAAACTCGAATCAAAAATCAATGAGCAAATTGAAAATAACCGAGCTATTTTTCTAGAAGTACATCATGTTGGACATCAAACAATCGTTCATCCTGAGACAGGTGCTCGTCTTTATACAGCTGTTGTTCATTTTAAATTTAAAAAATAGCGCAGGAATACTCCTGCGCTATCTCTGTTAATTTACTTTTTCTGTTCCAATCGGCTGCCAGCCTTCACCTTCAACCCAGCGGATTTGAACTTTATATTGTTCACCAGTTGATTTGGATTTGATTGTTGCTTGTGATTCACTTCCAGCAGTTCCACCAGGATTACGTCCTAACCAAAGAACTGTCATATCATCTGTTGAAACACCTGTTGCTCCACTTACAGCTTGAAGCTGTGCATTCCAATCAGAAGAACCTTTGTCATATGATGCTGTATGACTTCCTGCTTCTTTTTCTTTATTTTCTTTAATTTCTTCCTTACTTGAAGCGGCTGATGAAGAATCTTCTTTTTCGTCTTCGTCATCGTCCTCTTTTGTTGCTGTTTCATCATCTTTTGAAGTTTTTTCTTCTTCTGCATCATTTGATGATTCGTCTTCATCATCGTTTGTTGCTACTTGCTCTTCATCTTCACTATCACTTGCTGAAGAATCATTTGATGCTTCATTTGATGATTTATCTGAAGAATCATCACTATCTTTATTTTGCTCTGCGTTATCTTCTTCACTATTGCTATTATCGTTTTGAACGTTTGCCGACTTTTGGTCACTATTCGCTGTAGTACTTTGCTTATCATCTTTACCATTCATAAACATTGTTCCAGCAATAAGGACAATTAAGACAGCCACAACAGCAATAAGCACGTTATAAACGCGATTCATTTTGCGACTTTTATCGTGTCTTTGTGATCGTCTATTTTCCATTTGTTGCTTTCCTCCATCTTCATTACATAATGAATTATTGTAACATTACATGCTTGCTTCATGAACGATTTTTAACAAGTTGAAGCATAATTGTAATATTTCATTTACGTTTACTCTGTTGGTCTAGCTCATACACATTGTTTACTATATCATAAAATACGCCATTTGTTTTAGCCTCTTCATCTTTTACCGATAAATCAACAACCACAAGAGCATACTTTGGATTTTCTCTTGGAAAATAGCCAGCAAACCACTTATTAACAAGCGCTTTTTTATCACTGATTTGTGCAGTGCCTGATTTTCCAGCTACTTCATATGGAAGAGAAGCAAAGCGACGTCCTGTTCCTTTTTCTTCCTCTACAACACCCGTAAGAAGCATTTGAAGCTTTTCAGCCGTTTCTCTCTTAATCCCACCACCTTCTAACTCCTGTTTTGGAAAGGAGAAGAGCGTATTTCCATTTTTATATTGAATCTTATCAACCGCTCTCACTTCATATGCCTTCCCTCCACGTCCAATAGTCGCCATCATGTTTGCAAGCTCTAATGGTGAAGCTTTGACATTCAGCTGTCCAATTGATGTTTGGGAAATCGCATTTGGACTTTTAGTCGTATTATCTGTCCACACCATTCCCTTTTTCTCTTCTGGAAGCTGTGCAAAGTTTTGAAGATGGAACACTTCCCCGCTCCAACCTGCCTTCGTTGTTAATCCTAGCTTTTTAGCATACGTTTCTATCATATGCTCGTCTTTTGCCGTTATGTCTTTTCCAAGCTGTCCAAATGTGGCATTACAGCTTTCTGCAAAACTATCGTGAAAAGATAATGTGCCTTGGTCTTTTTGAGCTTTTTTTCCGTAAATATTTGTTGAACAATTAAATGTTCGATTCTCCACGTTTGGTAATTGTTCAAGAGCTGCAGTTGCAATAACGGTTTTGAAAACAGATCCAGGGGTATAAGGAATAAGCATACGGTTATAGACCCCACCATCTCCATAAGGCTTGACTTCATTAATCTCAGGGCGGCTTACAAGTGCTTCAACAGTGTTATTTTCAATGTTCACAAGAACTGCTCCACCTTGCTTCAAACCGCTGCTATCTACAATTTTTTCTACTGCACTCTGCTTTTCTTTATTGAGCGTTGTTTTCACTTTAACAGGATAAAAAGGGTTAGGAGCTCCTGTATACTTTACGTTTAAGCCAAACAATGGGTTTCCTTGCCGATCTACATGATAGAGAAGCTTCGACTCCTCTTCCTGAATTAAAAACTCATCAAAAGCTGACTGCAGTCCTGTAATACCAACAGACGTTTGAGTAGACAGTTCTCCTTCTTTTAGTCTCTCATCATAACGTTCGACAAGGAGATCTCTGTTTTGTCCTGTCAAACCAATTAAATGTTCTGCAAAATGTCCTCCGTCATCCTTTTGAAGAGGAACAGCAAAAAGGCCAGGAATCTTTAAACTATTGATGCTTTTCATTTCAGCTTCTGTGATTTCTTTCTCAATGACAACAGGCTCACTTGCTTTGTTTAACTTGTCTTTGAGCGTATATTCAGACATGCCAACAAAGGACGCCACCTTATCACTTGGCCATTTCAGTTCTTTTAAAAAAGGAAACATAACAAGAGATAATGAAGAATGATGTGTAAGCGGCTCTCCATTTTGATCTACAAATTTTCCTCTTCCATCATCAATTACCATTTCTTGAGTACGCTGTCTCACACTTGCTTCTATTAAATTAATATGATGACGTGAAAAAGATTCTGTTTGAATAAGCTGTATTTGTGCAAGACGTGCTACAAGAATAAGCATAAAACATAAGAGGATAAAAGCTAATTTTTTCATTCGTTTATATGGTTTCATAAAAAAACACCTCGTTACAATTGTCGACGAGGTGTTCTTATTTCAATCATTTTTTTATTAATTTACAGCTGTAATCTTAACAAGCATCTCTCCACCTGGTGTTTGAACAAGAACTTCATCACCAATGTGTTTGCCCATAAGCGCTTTTGCAATTGGAGAATCATTAGAAATGCGGCCTTCAAATGGATCTGCTTCTGCGCTTCCAACAATTGTATATTGTTCTTCATCTCCATCAGGTTGCTCTACAAATGTAATCGTTTTACCAAGAGAGACTGTTGAAGAATTTTCGTCTCCTTCAATAATCTTAGCGTTACGAATCATTGTTTCAAGAGTGGAAATGCGACCTTCAACGAAAGCTTGCTCATCTTTTGCAGCATCGTACTCTGAGTTCTCTGAAAGATCTCCAAAACTACGTGCAATTTTAATTCTCTCTACAACTTCTTTACGTTTTACTGTTTTCAGTTGCTCTAACTCCGCCTCAAGCTTTTCTTTCCCTTCTTGAGTCATTGGATATTCTTTTTCCGTTGCCATAACTCTTCACTCCTTCATATATAAGCGTGTCTCTACTTTGTAAAGAGATGCTTGTAAATAAACAGGCTATGTACTATAAGAAAGAAAATTTGTGAAATGGCGCCTATTAGGCGCCATTCTTCATTCTTATCGTTTATCATATGCATCTTCTCTATACAAATACGTTTTAAATGTTATCTACCATATCGTATTATAAAATAGCATTTTGTTCAAGAATTGTTTGAATCTTAGTACACATCAAATCAATTGCGACATGGTTTTGTCCACCTTCTGGCACAATGATATCTGCGTATCGTTTTGTTGGTTCTATGAACTGGTTGTGCATTGGACGAACAACTTGTACGTATTGATCAATAACAGATTCCAGTGAACGACCACGTTCTTTAATGTCACGTAGAAGACGGCGCACAATTCGTAAATCTGCATCAGTGTCAACATAAAGTTTAATATCCATTAAGTCACGCAGGCGATCATCTTCTAGTACAAGAATTCCTTCTACAATAATTACATCTTTCGGCTCTTCAATAATGATTTCTTCAGAACGAGTATGCATTGTATAGTCATATACAGGCTTTTCAATACTCTCGTAACGAAGAAGACTTTCAAGCTGTTCTACTAAAAGATCATTATCAAAAGCAAGCGGATGATCATAATTGGTCTGCAAACGCTGCTCAAGCGGTACACTGCTTTGGTCCTTATAATAGAAGTCTTGTTCTAAAAGCATAATAGAATGCCCTTGGAAATGTTCATAAATTGCTTTTGTTACGGTCGTCTTGCCTGAGCCTGAGCCTCCTGCAATTCCAATAACAACTGGTTTTTTCCCCATTTTAAATCTCCTTCCGCATCATGTTGTATGGGTAAAGGGGTTGTTCTACTTTAAATTGAACAATTTGCAATGGGTGTCTAGCTGCATCAAGCTCATTGCCTTTTTCATCCCAAATTTGCTCTACAACTGTTGTAAATGTCCCAATCTCTGGTCCAAAAAACTCGACTTCTTGTCCACATTTGAAGAAATTACGTTGTTGCAATGTTACCATTTTCGTTTCTTCATTATAATCAAGCACAAGTCCACAGAAATCATGTGTTGTTGTTTTGCTATGCTCTCCAAACATCTGCTCTTCATGTCCTGGTACGCCTTCAAAGAAAGCTGTTGCTGTCTCTCTATTTGCACATTTATTAAGCTCTCTTAGCCATTCTTCTTGAATTGTAAAATTGTCAGGGTCTGCACAGTAAGCATCAATAACTTTGCGATAAACTGTTACAACGGTTGCAACGTAGTGAATAGATTTCATACGTCCTTCAATTTTCAAACTATCGATGCCCATCTCAATCATTTTAGGGATAGATTGAATTAAATTCAAGTCTTTTGGACTCATTGCAAATGGAGCATCCCCCTCATTAAACAAAGGAGCTTCTTCGTTATTTTCATCCATTTCGAATAAGCCATAGTCCCAGCGACATGACTGACAGCAACCACCACGGTTTGAATCCCTCGCTGTCATGTGATTGCTTAATACACATCGACCAGAATAAGCAATACACATTGCACCGTGGATAAATGATTCAATTTCAATATCTACTTTTTCCTTCATCTCACGAATTTCTTCTGCACTTGTTTCCCGAGCAAGTACAACGCGCTCTAATCCTTCTTCTTTCCAAAACTGGACAGCTTTCCAGTTAGCAAGCGACTGCTGAGTACTTAAATGTACCTCCAGTGATGGAGCTACCTTGCGACAGGTTTCAATAATGAGTGGATCAGCAACAATAATACCTGCTACTCCTGCATTTTCCAGACCTTCTAGGTACTCTTCAAGGCCATCGATGTTCTCATTATGCGCATAAATATTTGTTGTAACATAGATGCGTGCTCCATATTTCTGTGCAAAAGCCGCCCCTTCAGCCATTTCTTCCATTGAGAAGTTATCTGCATTTGAACGGAGGCCATATTCACGTCCACCGATAAAAACCGCATCTGCTCCGTAATGAACTGCTACTTTTAATTTTTCTAAGTTCCCCGCTGGAGCAAGCAGTTCTGGTTTTTTAGTAATAACGCGTTTTCCATCTACAACCTCGTCTACTTTAATTGCCATTCCCTCTTCACTCCTCTTTAATAAACGGTTTCTTTAAAGAAAAATCCTGTATCAAGCATACGGTTTTTCGGCTGAATTGCTTCTAATTCTTCTAATAATGTTTCCTTAATGTCTTCATATTTCTCTCGATTTTCAACGCATAAGTCAATAGCTTGACGATATTTCTTTGTGACGTCTATAAGGTAATCAATAGATTTTAAAATCCCGTCAATTTTAAACGAATCAACGCCTGCATCTATCATTTCTTCAAGTTCATCAATAATACAAACATCATTTGGACTCATAATATGGGTTCCATTTTCATCTTCAAAAATCGGATACTTATTTCCACGTTCTTTATCTAACAAAAACATATTTTTAGTATCTTTTCGATTTTCAATTTCCATCGCCTTTTCTTGATACAAGAAATAGTGACCTAAAAGCGGGCGTTTTGATTGGAACATGCATGTCATTCCATGAACCTGAACTTCGATTTCTACATCTGCATTTTCTTTAATTTCCACAATAGCATCCATGTTTAGCTCGCGTGCCAAAACAGCACGTTTTGAGCCTTTGCGTCCCCAATAGTTACAAACGTACCAGTTTGTCCCTGTTGTTTCCGTACTCCAATGAAGAGTTATAGTTGGAGCTACTTCACGTGCTGTCATTAAGACAGCTGGATCACCATAAACAATGGCATCAACACCTGCATCTTGTAAAAACAAAATATAGTTTTTTAATTCATCTACTTTGTCGTTATGAAAAATAGCATTCATAGCTACGTACACTTTCTTATGAAGCCGATGAGCAACGTTGATAGCTTCTACAACGTCTTCACGCTTAAACTCTCCTGCTAAGCGTAAACCGTAACGAGCCTCCCCAATTAAAAAAGCATCCGCTCCTGCTAAAGCTAATTTCTCAATGTCCCCAACACATGTGGGAGTAAGTAAAATCTCCGGTTTCTTCACATGTTTCACCTCTTTTGTGTACTAATTGCGATTCCATCTCCAATTGGTAATATTGCTGTTTGGAAATCTGAATGACCCATTAACCATTCATTATAGTCATTTATCTTCTTAATCAAACTTCTCTTACGACGTGTTTCAGCTTGGATTTCTCCTGTTACATACCCTTTAAAAAGCACGTTATCACTGACAACAATCCCTCGTTCAGAAAGCATTGGTGTATAAGCGTCAAAGAAACGCTTATATTGGCCTTTGGCCGCATCGATAAAAATGACATCATAAGGTGCTTTGGCGTTTGCTTTTTCCACAACTTCTAAAGCATCACCAAAGATAAGGGTAATATTTTCTTGTTGATCTGATTGAGCTAAAAAACGCTGTGCTTGCTTGTATCGCTCTTCATTACGTTCTATTGTTACAACCTCTGCTCCAAGCTCTTTTGCCATTCTTAAAGACGAATAGCCAATTGCTGTGCCAATTTCTAAAATGCGTTTTGGCTGATAAAGGCGTAAAACTTGCAGAAGAGACTCAATGCTAACAAGCTCCATAATTGGAACGTGATTTTCTAAAGCGTACTGCTCCATTTCTAGGAACAAATTATCTCTTTTTGGAACTAGATTTTCAATATAAGCGTTTATTTCATGAGAAAGCACTTGTCTTTCCTCCGATCATTTCAGTCCTGTTGATTGATATAGAACTACAATTCTAATATTATAAAGGTTTTCCCCTATAGAGTAAACCTTTATACTACGAAAATAATCTTTCTCACAAAAAAGGCTGTGAAAGATTCACAACCTTTTTTGTGGTATTTATTTTTGAAAACGTTCTTCTGTAATATGCTTTTCTTTTTCCTTATTATGTTCTTCAAGAGTTTTTGTAAAGATGACCTCTCCACTTTCTGTTGCTAAGAAATATATATAATCTGTTTGTTCAGGAGATAAAGCAGCCTCAATCGATTCTTTCCCAGCATTTGCAATCGGTCCCGGTGTTAACCCTTTTACCTTATACGTATTGTAAGGCGAGTCCACTTCCAAATCTTTATAAAGTACTCGATCTTTATGACTTCCTAGTGCGTAAAGAACCGTTGGATCTGTTTGAAGACGCATATCTTTTTCTAGTCGATTATAAAATACGCTCGCTATCTTTTTACGATCCGTTTGGTCTGTTGCTTCTTCTTCGACAAGAGATGCCATTGTCAATATTTTATGAACCGTCGTTTTTTGTTTTTTAATCTCTGGTTGATATGGAGCAATCACATTGTTTGTTTTTTCAATCATCGCTTCTAGAATTTCCTCTAATGAAACATCTTTCTTATAAAATGAGTATGTAGCAGGATATAAATAGCCTTCTAGAGGATGCTTAATCTTTGCGTTATCAATCTCAGATGTAACTAAATCCGGATATTTCTTTTTCATATTGTTAATGAAAGCTTTATCATCTAACTTTTGCTCTATTTCCTCTTTTGAAAACTTCGTTTCTTTTGAAATAAGAGTAGAAATTTCATCAAGCTGACGACCTTCTGGAACAGTAATTTTAACAGTTGCTTTGTTTGATACTTTTCCTTCTTGCAGGCGATTAATCATCTCTTCTGGACTCATTGCCTTTGTGAACTCATAGTTGCCTGCTTGGAAGTCATTTAAGTTAGAAAACTTAGCATAGTAGCGAAACACAGTAGCGTTTTTTATTAAATCTTTATCTTCTAGCGTGTGGGCAATTGTAGAAACTGTTGAGCCTGTTGGCACAGACACAATAATTTCTTTCTTGTTTTCTTCGTCTACAGGGCTTAGAGCTGAGTGAATATAAATATAAAGCCCAAGCGCTAAACCAACGAATAAAACAAATAAAATGGACAACACCCACAAAACCGCTTTGCGCACTTTTTTAGCTTCATTTTGTTGCTGCATTAACGTTTGTGAAAAATCAATCGGTTTATTTTTACGTGCCAATCGTCACTCCTCCCTTTCCGCGATTAATTATACTACATCTTTAACTATTTTTCGCCAATATCAGACAAAAAACACCTCTCCCTTCTTGCATAATTTTTCTTTATGCTTAAATTTACTCCGCTCTGCTCAGGATACAAATTATGGCACATAAAAAAGCCGCTTCCTAAGCTTAGGAAGCGGCTTTTACTTTTTTACTCTTCTTCTGAATCAAGTGCATATAGCACTTCTTCAAGCATGTTCCATTCTTCTTCAGTTTCGATTGGCTGAAGTTCGCCATCTTCGCCTTCTCCATTTGGAATAAAGCTAGATGCATGAACGATTACTTCGCCTTCTTCTTCTGATTGAGCAATTGGGGAATAAAGAACGTACGCTTTGTTGAACTGATCAGAGTGGAATGTTGTAATAACCTCACAAAGCTGCTCGTCCCCATTTTCGTCAATTACTGTGATATGTTGTTCTCCGTGATCCATTTTGTCACCTCATTATGTTTTTTAAAATTGCTTGCTATCTAAATAACCTTGCAGAATAACAACAGCTGCCATCTTATCAATTACTTGTTTACGCTTTTTACGGCTTACATCAGCAGAAATAAGCATGCGCTGTGCAGCCATTGTTGAAAGACGCTCGTCCCACATTTCAACTTCAAGGTCAAATGTTGATTTTAGCTTTTCTGCGAAGGAAAGGCAAGCTTCACCTCTTGGACCAATTGTATTATTCATATTTTTAGGTAATCCAACGATAATTTTGCTTACCTCATGTTCTTTAATAAGTTCTTCCAAGCGTGGCAATGCTTTGTTCAGTTGGTTTTCTGGGAACTTAATTGTTTCAACCCCCTGAGCTGTCCATCCCATTGCATCACTTGCTGCCACACCAATTGTTCTTGTACCAACGTCTAATCCTAATGTTCGCAATTTACGCTTCCTCTCGGTGGTTCTTTAAATAGGATTTCACAAGTTCTTCAATTAATTCATCTCGTTCAAGCTTGCGAATAATGTTACGTGCATCCTTATGTCTTGGAATGTAAGCTGGGTCCCCAGATAGTAAATAACCGACAATTTGATTAATTGGGTTGTAGCCTTTTTCTTTTAGTGCCTCATAAACCGTAAAAAGCACTTCATTTACGTTTGTGTCTACTGGGTCTTCATGAAAATCAAATTTCATCGTTCGATCAAATGAACTCATTTTTTCCACCTCACTCATCGTCAACAAAAGAAACAGTTTTAATGCTTATTTTCATTGTACACGAAAAGTACTATGAATTAAACGGATTTTATCCACTGTTTCGCTGCGGACAAAGCATCTTGAATTTTACTTGGGTCTTTCCCGCCTGCCTGAGCCATGTCTGGGCGTCCACCACCGCCGCCACCGCATACAGCAGCAACTTCTTTAACAAGCTTACCAGCATGATAGCCGTTCGAAATTAAATCTTTTGTAACTCCTGCAATAATATTTACTTTTTCATTTTGAGCAGAAGCTAAGACTACAATACCTGTTCCTATTTTGTTCTTTAAGTCGTCCACCATCGTACGCAAGTTATTCATGTCTGCTCCATTAACGCTATGAGCAATCACTTTCACACCGTTTACTTCTTCCACTTCATTGATTAAGTTCCCTGCTTCAATGTTTCCAAGCTTCGCTGCAAGAGATTCGTTTTCACGCTGTAGTGTACGAATTTCGTCTTTTAGTCCTTCTACACGGGTTACAACATCGCGAGGATTTGCTTTTAGCACACTTGCTGCTTGATGTAAAAGTGATACTTGCTCATTCATCACTTTGTAAGCAGCTTGACCTGTTACAGCTTCAATACGACGTGTGCCTGCTCCAATTCCTGACTCTGAAACGATTTTGAAAATACCGATAGAAGAAGTGTTCTCAACATGACAACCGCCGCAAAGTTCAAGGCTATAATCGCCAACTTGAACAACGCGTACAATGTCACCATACTTCTCTCCGAATAAAGCCATTGCTCCCATTTTCTTCGCTTCATTAAGCGATTTGTTTGAAATAGTTACAGGAATGCTTTCCCATACTTTTTCATTAACAATAGTTTCAATTTTTTCAATCTCTTCAGGTTGAATTTGACCAAAGTGTGTAAAATCAAAACGAAGACGATCCTGTGTTACAAGAGAACCTGCTTGGTTCACGTGCTCACCTAATACATCTTTTAATGCTTGATGAAGAAGATGTGTTGCTGTATGGTTTTTCACGATGCTGTTGCGCTTATCAGTCGAAATTTCTGCTAAAACGGCTTGACCTTTTGTGAGCGTTCCTTCTACAACTTCTACTGTGTGAAGGTTTTGTCCATTTGGCGCTTTTTGAACATCTTTGACAAGAGCTTTTACACCTTCTCCTGTGATTGTTCCTTTGTCAGCTACCTGTCCACCGCTTTCTGCATAAAATGGCGTTTCATTTAGCATAATTTGAACTTCGCCACTTGATGCTTCCTCCACAAGTTCACCATCTTGAATAATAATTGATACAGCTGTATGAAGGCTTTCTTGACTATAACCAACAAACGTACTTTCTTCTTTAACATCCCCAAGAAGTGCATCTTGAACTTTCATTGAGCCCACATCTTGACGAGCTTCACGCGCTCTTGTACGCTGTGCTTCCATTTCTGCTTTGAAGCCTTCATAATCTATTGTCATGTTATGTTCTTCAGCATATTCTTCTGTAAGCTCAATTGGGAAACCGTATGTGTCATAAAGACGAAACGCATCTTCACCAGAAATGACTGTACTATCTTTTTCTTTTTCTTTAGCAATGACGTCATTTAAGATTGCTAATCCTTCATGAAGAGTTTCATGGAAACGATCTTCTTCGGTTTTCATCACTTTTTGAATGAATTCGCTTTTTTCCTTTACTTCTGGATAGAAATCAACCATAATTTCAGCAACTGTTGGAACAAGCTCGTACATGAATGGACGGTTGATATTAATTTGTTTTGCATAACGGACAGCACGACGTAATAAACGACGTAATACATAACCACGGCCTTCATTTGATGGAAGAGCTCCATCCCCAACAGCAAATGCTACAGTACGGACGTGGTCTGCAACTACTTTGAACGCTACATCATGATCTGTATTCTCACCGTATTTCAAGCCTGAAATCTGTTCTGTTGCATTAATGATTGGCGTAAATAAATCAGTCTCAAAGTTTGTTTTTGTTTCTTGGATGATTGAGCACATACGCTCAAGCCCCATACCTGTATCAATATTTTTCTTTGGAAGTGGTGTATATGTGCCATCTGGATTGTGATTAAACTGAGAGAACACAAGGTTCCATACTTCTAAGTAACGCTCGTTTTCCCCGCCTGGATATAGTTCTGGATCACTTTCATCATCACCATATTCTGGTCCACGATCATAGAAAATTTCCGTGTTTGGACCACTAGGGCCTTCTCCAATATCCCAGAAGTTCCCTTCTAAACGAATGATGCGCTCTTCAGGTACTCCAATTTTATCTTTCCAGTAATCAAAAGCTTCATGGTCTTCAGGATGAACGGTTACAGAAAGCTTTTCTGACTCGAATCCAATCCAATTTTCACTTGTTAGAAACTCCCATGCCCATTCAATTGCTTCTTCTTTAAAGTATTCCCCAATTGAGAAATTACCTAACATTTCAAAGAAGGTATGGTGACGTGCTGTTTTCCCTACATTTTCAATATCGTTTGTACGAATTGCTTTTTGAGCATTACAAATGCGAGGGTTATCCGGAATAACGCGACCATCAAAATATTTTTTTAAAGTAGCAACCCCACTGTTGATCCAAAGCAGCGTCGGATCCTCGTGCGGCACAAGTGATGCACTTGGTTCAACGCTGTGTCCCTTCTCTTTAAAAAAGTCTAAAAACATTTGGCGAACTTCAGCTGAACTTAGCTTTTTCATGCTAATTCCTCCTTGTATACTATGTAAATGAAAACACAAAAAAAGCCCTAATCCCTCATTAATAGCAGGGACGAGAGCATTACTCGCGGTACCACCCTGATTACGAACTCTTTCGTTCGTCACCTCGATAGAGCACTAACGTAGCCTGCACGATAGGTTTATAAGCCTACACTCCGGATTAGCTTTCTGCTACTCTTCGCTTGGAACATTTTACAGCCTTGAATATTCCTCTCTTTGTAAGCGGGCTTTAGCATACTCTTTCCATCATCGTTTTGTTATATATTATAACCATTATGGCGCTATTATAGACAACTTTCCATGTGGTTGTCAATCACTTGGAGATGGGGATCTCATATAAGTAATCGTTACTTTCAGTATAGCTAACAGCGGGACAGCTAAAATTAATCCTAATACTCCTCCAATTTCTCCTCCCAGTAAAAGAGCGAGCATAATGAGAAGCGGGTGAATGTGCAAGGATTTCCCGACAATAAGAGGAGACAATACATTGCCTTCTAAAAATTGAAGCACGAAGATAATAATAACTACAATTATAACCATTTTCACTGAGATCGTAAGAGCAATAACAGCAGATGGGATCGCTCCAATAATAGGTCCAAAATATGGAATGATATTTGTAACACCAATGATTGTCCCGAGAAAAAAGGGATATGGCATATGAAAAATCCATAAAAGGATTGTTGCGCATGCTCCAATAATAAAACAAACAAGAAACTGACCTCTTAAATAACTCCCTAGCGAATGGTCTACATCTTTAAGAAAACTCTTTCCTTTATCTCTCCATTTTGCAGGAGTGAGGATAAAAATAAAGTGCTTTATTTTATCGAAGTCTTTCAACATATAAAAAGCAATAAAAGGAATGAGGATCAGAAGAAAAAACATACTAAAAGCAGAGCGAATACTGTCTGCAATTCGATTTAATATCCCTTCAAGCATTTTTTCTGTATCATCAATTGCTCCCTCAATTTTTGTATGAATACCGTCTGGTAAGGAAGATGTATGGTAATGAACTTCACTTACCCATTCCTTGTATGTTCCTACAAAAAGAGGAAGCTGATCGCCCACTTCCATTACTTGAACAAGAAAAAGTGGAATTCCCTTATAAAGTCCATATCCAACTCCTCCAAAAAAGAGCAAGTAAATAATAAAAAGAGCAAGGGGTCTTTGAATTCCGCTTTTATGCAATTTCTCGACTGTTGGATGAAGCAAATATGTAATAAGCGCTGCTACAATAAATGGAGAGAGTACTTTTAATAACATAAATAAAATGGGCAGCCATATATGTTGTAATTTAAAAAAAATAAACAGCGTTAAAAATAGTAATAATAAAACACTTAATCGATAAAGCCAGCGAAAAGATACAGCTTTCATCATATCTTCCCTCCCTTCAAACTATAGTTTTGATTAAATGAAAAAAAACATGCACAAAAGAAAAGCCTTTTGAATCATTTTGATTCAAAAGGCTTTATTTAAGAGAAATTTTTCATAACGCGCTTGCGCATTTTTTTCATATTTCGTTTGGAAAAAAGATCGCTTTGACCATCTGTAACACGGTTATATGCATATAAGCCAACACCTAAAGCAAGGACAGAAGAAAAAACTTTGTTCATGTCGACTCCTCCAAATTAAAAGTTAATTGTTCGATCTTCATCTGAAAACAAGTCATCGAGTGAACTTAAGCTCCCGTCTTCTTCAACTTGATGTGTATTAATTTTCCCTTTTGAAATTGTCATCTCAATGAAGCAGCCCCAGCAGTAATATTGATTGACTCCAATTTTCCCAACATCAATACTTTGACAATTTGGACAGCGTAACAATGTACAACACCTCTTTGTTCGTTTATAAGTGTTATCCATTGTTTCCACCATAATGGAAAAACATACTACATAAAAGAAGAACCTGAACACCTAAGTTGTTTCTTCGATTACATTTAGGTTATGGAATTTGGGTAAAATCATGTACTGTAACGTTTTCCATTCATACGGATGATTTCGTTATGTTTTTATGTTACAAGGATAACCTAAAAACCTAAAAATGTACTTGCTCTATTTCTTTTAGCATTCTCTAGCCGTTTATCTCTAAGATTACAGGGTATTCGTACATTGAGGGGAGGTCAATTTATATGTGGAATGCAGCAATGTGGGGCGGAATTTCAGGTTCTGCCGTTTTAATTGGCGCGTTAGTTGCGATGCTTCTTCCTATTCAAAAAAAGATAATTGGTTATATTATGGCCTTTGGGACAGGTGTCTTAATTGGAGCTGCGGCATATGAGCTTCTCGGTGAGTCCCTCAATAGCGGCGGAGTGCTTCCAACGAGCATTGGATTTATAGCAGGAGCTGTTACTTTTACTTTTTTCAATTATATGGTTTCCCGAAAAGGAGCCGCAGAACGGAAACGATCAGAACAAAATGTAGCTACAAGCGGCGGTATTGCTATCTTTATCGGAACCATTATGGATGCAATACCAGAATCCATTATGATTGGAGCAAGTCTTTTAGAGGGACACTCTGTAAGTTTTCTGCTCGTTATTGCCATCTTTATTAGCAATATTCCTGAAGGACTTTCAAGCACAGCAGGTATGAAAGATAACGGATATTCCAAGCTAAAAATCTTAATTTTATGGATTGCCGTTCTTGCTATTTCCACCTTTGCGTCATGGTCAGGATATTTCTTTCTTGATGGTGCTTCTGAAGCTGTTATGGCTAGTATTGCTGCATTTGCCGGAGGCGGAATTATTGCAATGGTCGCTTCAACAATGATGCCTGAAGCATATGATGATAGCGGTTCAACAACAGGACTTATTACTTCACTTGGGCTACTCGTGTCCCTTTTATTAAATAATTTTTCATAAAAAAGTCCACAAAGAAGTTTCCCTTCCTTGTGGATTTTTTCAATCTGCTTCCATAAAATCATATGGGGTAACGTTTTCCATCCCAATCATTGCATCTTTCATGAAAGGAGCTTCATTCTCATCCCACTCTTGCTCGTCTGCTTTTAAGAACGAAGCTAAAGTTGTTTGTCTTTTACCATCATCAGCTCGACTTATTCCAATTTTCAATGCTTCTTCTTCTCCACATAGAATAAGAAACTGTTTACTTCTAGTGATAGCTGTATAAATTAGATTGCGTTTTAACATTCTATAATAGCTTCTTACAACAGGCAGTACAACGATTGGAAATTCGCTTCCTTGGGATTTATGAATAGAGCAGCAATAGGCATGAGTAATTTGGTTAAAATCTGCTTTTGTATATGATACTTCATTTCCATCAAAGGAAATAACGAGCATATCTTGTTTTTCTGTATTTTCTTTTGCGTAAAAAACAGATACAATTTCTCCGATATCTCCATTAAATACATTGCTTTCTGGCTGATTCACAAGCTGCAATACTTTATCTCCAACGCGATATGAAACACTTCCATACTGAATTTCTCGTCTTTTATGTGACGAAGGGTTAAAAAGCTCTTGAAGGGCCACATTGAGATGATCAATTCCTGCATTCCCTTTATACATAGGAGCTAACACTTGAATATCCCGAGCTGTAAATCCCTTCTTAATCGCATTCTGACATACTTGTTTGACAACTTCGGTAATTTGTCCTTGATAACAGGTTAGAAAGGATCTATCTCCTTGTGGCTTACGAATATCATCAGGCATTTTTCCATCTTTAATCATATGAGCAAGCTCAATAATTGAGGACCCTTCTTCTTGTCTGTAAATATCGACAAGCCGAACAACGGGTACAATATCTGATGTTAGCAAGTCTGTTAATACTTGCCCAGGGCCAACTGATGGAAGCTGATCTTCATCTCCAACAAGAACTACTTGCATATCTTCTGGAAGAGCACGGAAAAGCTGATGAGCGAGCCACGTATCTACCATTGAGACTTCATCAACAATAAGAAGACGACCTTTAATTGGATCTTCTTCATCATGATCAAATCCTTCTTGTCCATTCCATTTTAAAAGTCGATGAATTGTAACAGCAGGTAACCCTGTTGCTTCACTCATCCGCTTTGCGGCTCTACCTGTTGGTGCTACAAGAAGAACGGGAAAAGGTTCATCTTTTTTATAGCTAGTTGGATCAAGAGAGCAGCCATGAAGCTCAGCATACAGTTCAACAATTCCTTTGATAACCGTTGTTTTTCCTGTTCCAGGGCCTCCTGTGAGAACCATCATTGGTGACATCAACGCTCTTTGAATTGCTTCACGCTGAGACGGCGCATATTGGATATCTAAGCGTTCTTCAAGTTCACCAAGCGCTAGCAGAAACTCCGACTCTGGGAATTGGTCTTCGTACTGAGTTTGAGCTAAAAGATCCTCAATAACGTTCACTATTCCTTTTTCTGCATAGTAGAGGGATGGAATATAGATTCTTTCTTCTTTTACAAAAAGCTTCTTTTCTTTTGTTAATGCTGCGAGACCTTGTTCTAAATCCTCTATCTTTATTTCCTCATCTGAACGTAGAAGTTCAACAGTCCAATCAAAAAGCTGTGTTTGAGATAAATACGTATGCCCATCTTGTACACATTGTTTTTCAACTACAAAAGCAAGTCCCGCTCGAATCCGGTCTGGATGAGCTCCTTTAATACCAAGTTTTCCTCCAAGCTCATCTGCCCGTTTAAAGCCAATCCCGTCAATATCCTCCACAAGCTGATACGGATTTTCATTAATAATCTGTAGTGCTTCATGCTTATATGTTTGGAAAATTTTCATGGAAAGCTGAGGGCCAAATCCATATTGAGAAAGCTTGATCATAACATCTTCTAAACCGCGATTTTCGACAAGCGCTTCATAAAGAGCATCAGCTTTTTCACTTGACAGATTTGCTACACCTCGCAAATTCTCACGATCTTGAAGAATACGTAAAATAGCTTGGTCTCCTAGTGTATCCACAATTTTTTCAGCTGTTTTTTTTCCGATTCCTTTAAATAGGTCACTTGAAAGATAAGAGATAACGCCTTCTCTTGAATGTGGAAGCTCTTTTTGAAACATATCCGCTTGAAACTGCCATCCAAAACGTGGGTGTTCTTTTAACTGCCCATAAAATGTATATCGTTCTCCTTCATGTAAAGGAGGAAGATAACCTGTGACAGTAAGGTTGTCATCACTAATATGAACATTCGTTTCTCCAACCGAAATTTTAGCTACTGTATACAAGTTATCCTCATTATGAAAAATAGTTGCTGAAATCTTTCCTTTCACAAATGGACGGTCATCACTCTTGTCTACAACATTTTTTAACTCTTCCTGCATGGCACACACCCCCTCTATTCGGACTGTGTTAAAATTCGTTTTGCATTGCCTGCAAGCAGGTGACCTTCATCAATTTCAAGCGCCCGGTCCAGCATTTCTAATGCCTTTTCTCCATCTTCTTTATAGGCATAACCAACACCTAAGTTATAGTAAGCATCAGCATGGTTTTTGTCTCTTTCAATAACGCTTAAAAATTGTTTGATTGCCTCATCTACCATTTCAAGACGTGCTAAGCACAACCCATATTGAAATTTTGCTTCTATATCTTCTTCGTTTAATTCAACAGCTCTCTGTAAATACGGAAGCGCCAGTTTCACTTGATCTTCATTCATGAATGTTAAACCAAGCATAAAGTGAACATCACTTGAATCTACCCCTTTTTGAAGCGCTTTTTGAAACTCAACGCGTGCTTTTTGGAACTGTTCGCCTTCAAAATAAATCGTTCCTGCTCCGTAATGTGCTGTTCCTGCTGTTTCATCAAGCTCAAGTGCTTTATCAAAAAAACGCAAAGCTCGCTCATTTTCTCCCACAGCTCCAAGTAAATTACCAAAATTAATATAAGAAACTGCGTTTCCTGGTTCTTTTTCAATTGCTTCTGTAAAAGCTTTAGCTGCTTCCTCTAGCTTACCTTCTTGCATATATTGAATTCCTTTTGCATTTAAATCGCTCACTATTTTTCACTCCAAATAAAATTTATGTAAATACCTATAGTTTCTAAATCCATATGTCTATCATACACAATAGCCCTAGCCTTTAAAAGGCTAGGGCTTGTTGTTATACGTAAGTTAGGCGTTCACTTTCTTTGTACACTTCATCAATTGTTGCACCACCGAGACACTCGTCTCCATTGTAGAGTACAACAGCTTGTCCTGGCGTTATTGCACGAACAGGCTCATCGAACACAACGCGAATATGATTTTCATCAATCTTTTCCACTTTTACTCCATAATCGTTTTGACGATAGCGGAATTTCGCCGTACACGTTAACTTATCACCCATTTCCTTATCACTTACCCAACTGACATTTGTGGCAATAAGAGAATGAGAGTAAAGAAGATCATTATGAAAACCTTGATCAACATAAAGAATATTTTTTTCAAGATCTTTTCCAACAACAAACCAAGGTTCGCCGCTTCCGCCAATACCTAAACCTTGACGCTGGCCAATTGTATAATACATTAAACCGTCATGTTTGCCTTTTACTTCCCCGCTTAACGTACGCATTTCACCAGGCTGCGCTGGTAAATATTGACCTAGGAACTCTTTAAAGTTACGCTCTCCAATGAAACAAATACCTGTGCTATCTTTCTTCGTTGCTGTTGCAAGCTCAGCTTCTTTTGCAATTTCGCGCACACGTGATTTTTCAAGTTCACCAATTGGAAATAGCACTTTTGAAAGCTGCTCTTGTGTAAGCTGATTCAAAAAGTACGTTTGGTCTTTATTTTCATCAATGCCACGTAGCATTTTGTATTCCCCATCACGATAAGCAACGCGCGCATAGTGACCTGTTGCTAAATAATCTGCTCCAAGGGTCATTGCGTGATCAAGGAAAGCTTTAAATTTAATTTCCTTATTACACATAACATCAGGGTTTGGTGTACGTCCTGCTTTATATTCTTCTAAAAAGTACGTAAATACTTTGTCCCAATACTGTTTTTCAAAGTTAACCGCATAATATGGAATGCCAATTTGATTACAGACTCGGATAACGTCATTGTAATCTTCTGTTGCTGTGCAAACTCCAAATTCGTCTGTGTCATCCCAGTTTTTCATAAAAATGCCGATGACATCATAGCCTTGCTCTTTTAAAAGAAGAGCCGCAACAGAAGAATCAACGCCACCGCTCATTCCAACGACAACACGGGTATCTTTTGGTGCTTTATTCATTGTTTTCTCTTCCTCCGTTATATTTTTAATCTCTTTACTATAGCAGCTGTGTCACACGCTGCGCGAGCAATTTGCTCAGTTGTATTTCCAAGCCCAAAGCTAAACCGGACTGAAGATGTAACGCGTTCTGAACCTTTTCCAAATAGTGACACTAAAACGTGCGAAGGTTCAATTGATCCTGCCGTACATGCTGAACCACTCGAAGCTGAAATTCCTGCTAAATCAAGATTAACAAGCAAGGACTCAATATTTACTCCCTCAAATGACACATTTAAAATATGAGGCAATGAAAATTGCGGATTTCCGTTCACTTCAAACTGTACCTCTTCTTTTACAAGTGTATCAATAAACAATCTTTTCCATTCATTATACTGCTCTGTTCGTCTTTCTAACGTGTCCATCGCAATTTTCACTGCTTCTGCAAACCCAACAATACTTGGAACATTTTCTGTACCAGCTCTTCGCTTACGCTCTTGTTCCCCACCATATAAAAGTGGTGTAAAAGAAACGCTATTTCTGACATATAAAAAGCCAAGCCCTTTTGGCCCATTAATTTTGTGAGAAGAAACCGACAGTAAATCAACATCAAGCTCATCTACTCGAAAAGGAACAACCCCATAGGCTTGTACTGCATCAGTATGGAAAAAAGCTTGATGGTTTTTCAGTAGAGCTCCAATAGCTTCAATAGGCTCCATTGTCCCTACCTCATTATTTCCCATCATAATCGACACAAGAATAGTTTCATCTGTAAGCGCTGCTTTAATATCTTCAATGCTTACTCTTCCTTTATTATCAACAGGCAAGTAAGTTACGCGAAATCCTTGTTTTTCAAGATATTCACAGGCATGGAGAACAGCATGGTGCTCAATTTCTGTTGTAATAATGTGCATCCCTTTATCCTTGTTATGCAAAGCTGTACCAATAATAGCGAGGTTGTCCGCTTCCGTTCCACCGCTTGTAAAGATAATCTCATCTGGTTTTGCTCCAATGCTACTTGCCATTGTTTGGCGTGATTCATCAAGCAAATGCCTACTTTCTCTCCCAAATGAATGAATGCTTGAAGGATTCCCAAACGTTGTTTGCATAGTTTCCGTTACAGCTTTAATGACAGAAGGATGAAGAGGCGATGTTGCCGCATGATCGATATAAATTTTTTCCACTCCGGTTCACTCCCTTAAAAACGATTTCCTAAATATAAAACATATAGGCGTCGTTATCGCCATCTTCACTGTGATTTGCTAAATCTTCAAGCGTTGTGTTTTCAAGCACTTCTTTCACAGCATCACGAATTCTTAACCATAACTCCCGCTTTGCTGGTTCTTCCTGTTCAATTCCTTCTACAGGGCTAATTGGTCCTTCAAGAACAGAAATAATATCTCCAGCTGTAATATCTCCTGGCTCCTTGGCAAGTAAATAGCCACCGTACGCTCCGCGAATACTTTTCACAAGTCGAGCATTGCGAAGAGGGGAGATAAGCTGCTCTAGATAGTGCTCTGATAAGTCATGTGCTTTTGCAATACTTTTTAACGAGATTGGACCTTCACCATGATTTTTTGCTAATTCAATCATAATTGTTAAGCCGTAACGTCCTTTTGTTGAAATTTTCAAATTCAGCACCCCTTCATAATTCACTAATATATACACTTGTTCTTTTTATCTATAAACGATTCACATCTTTAACTAAAACACAATATAAACAAACTAATATGATTAAGCTAATGTAATATGTTAATGTAAATAATATATTTTATACTATTTCATTATAGCCTTCAACCTTTGACATTATAGCATATTATGAAGATATCGTGCATGTTTTAGACCCTTATATGAGAAGGGATCAAAATACATTTTAATTAGGAGAGATTGTTTAATGAATCACAACCCATTAGCTTACAGAATGCGCCCTTCTTCTATTGACGAAGTGATTGGACAAGAACAGCTTGTTGGAGAAGGGAAAATCATTCGTCGTATGGTAGAAGCAAATCAGCTTCGCTCCATGATTCTTTATGGCCCCCCTGGAACAGGGAAAACAACGATTGCTACAGCAATAGCTCGAAGTACTAAAAAGCCATTTCGACAGCTTAATGCCGTTGTACACGCAAAAAAAGACCTAGCCATTGTCGCAGAAGAAGCTAAAATGTCTGGAAGTGTCATTTTACTTCTTGATGAAGTCCATAGACTTGATAAAGGAAAGCAAGATTACTTGCTTCCTTTTTTAGAGAACGGTCAGATTATTTTAATTGGAGCAACAACAAGCAATCCATATCATGCTATAAATCCAGCAATAAGAAGCCGCTGTCAAATCTTTGAGGTTACACCGCTTTCTCCACAAGAAATCAAAATTGCCGTAACACGAGCAATTGAAGATAAAGAAAAAGGCCTTGGTAAAGAGAAAATTATGATTACTGATGAAGCATTGGAACATTTTTCAACAGCTTCAAATGGCGATGTTCGAGCAACCCTTTCAGCACTTGAACTCGCTGCTCTCTCAACAAAACAAAATGAACAGGGAGAAATTGAAATTACCCTTGATGTTGCAGAAGAATGCCTTCAAAAAAAAGCGCTCGTTCACGATAAAGATGGGGACGCTCACTATGATGTTTTGTCTGCTTTTCAAAAATCCATTCGAGGCAGTGATGTAAACGCAGCTCTTCACTATCTTGCTCGTCTTATTGTGGCAGGTGATTTGGAAAGCTTAAACAGAAGATTGCTCGTTATTGCCTATGAAGATGTTGGACTTGCCAATCCACAGGCAGGAGCACGAACCCTTTCCGCCATCGAAGCATCTGAGCGGCTCGGTTTTCCAGAAGCACGCATCCCGCTTGCGAATGCTGTTGTTGACTTGTGTCTTTCTCCTAAATCAAACTCAGCTTATCAAGCACTTGATAAGGCGATTGAGGATGTAAAAAACGGAAAAAGCGGGGAAATTCCTCTCCATCTAAAAGATGCGCATTATAAAGGAGCTGGAAAACTCGGCCGTGGTGTTGAATATAAGTATCCTCATGATGCTCAATCAGGTTGGGTAAATCAGCAATACTTGCCTGATTCACTTATTAGAGCACAGTATTATAAACCAAAGCATACCGGAAAATATGAGCAAGCTTTGAGCCAAGTGTATGCTAATATTAATAATAAAATGAAGAAGTAAGAAGGAGATGAATATGAAAAGAAAGATAGCTGTTGTAACAGGTGCAAATTCTGGCATGGGACTTTCAACAACAGTCGGTTTAGCTAAAGAAAACATACATGTTGTAATGGCTTGTCGCAATCAACAGCGCGGAGAAGAAGCGCTTCGACTAGCAAAGGAAAAAAGCAGAGCTTCTCATATCGAACTTTTACTTTGTGATTTGGAAGACTTTGATAGTATATCCCACTTTGTCGAACAATTTACAAACAAATGGGGAATGCTAGATATTCTTGTAAATAATGCTGGCGTTGTTTCTCTGAAAAGAAAAGTAACAAAAGAAGGATATGAAGCACAGCTTGGTGTTAATCATCTTGGACATTTTCTGTTGACCCTTCTTCTTTTGGATTCTTTAAAAGCTGCTCAAAAAGCGAGGATTGTTAACGTCTCCTCTGGTGCCCATAAATGGGGACGAATTCATTTTGAAGATATAAATTTAGAAACTAATTACAGTGTTATGAAAGGATACGGACAGTCTAAACTCGCCAATATCTTATTTACAAAAGAGCTAGCTAAACGTCTCTCACATACTGATATTACAGTAAATGCTCTTCATCCAGGAGCAGTGAGCACAAACTTAGGAATTAACCGCTCTACTGGATTTGGAAAAAGCGTTTATAAAGTATTAAATCCTTTCTTTCAATCTCCTGATAAAGGAGCAGAGACAGCTCTCTATCTTGCTAAGAGTACTGAAGTTGATGACGTAACAGGAGGCTACTTTTATAAACAGAAACCTGCCCGTGTTTCAAAAAGAGCTAAAGATCCTTATCTAGCCCAGCTCCTTTGGGAGTGGAGTGAAGAAGAACTCTCTAAAAAAGGATATAAAAAATAAGCCAGGGGGTTCCCCTGGCTTATTCGTCACCAACGCGCTTAATTTTAATATCTTTTAAAAGATCGTTAATAACATGTCCTCCCATAATGAGCCCCGCTACAGATGGAACAAAAGCGTTTGAAGAAGGTGGCATTTGGGCCTTACGAATCTTCGCGTCTTCTTTTCCTACATATTTTTTCACTTCATCACGGATGACAATCGGCCTTTCGTCTGAAAAGACAACTTTAATACCTTTATGAATTCGTTCTTTTCGTAAACGTGTGCGAATGACTTTTGCCATTGGGTCTGTATGTGTTTTTGAAATGTCTGCAATACGGAATCTTGTTGGATCTGTTTTATTTGCAGCTCCCATGCTTGAAATGATCGGAATGTTTCGTTTTAAGCACTCTTTCATAAGATGAATCTTATATGAAATAGTATCAGAGGCATCGATAACATAATCCAAATTATGAGCAAAAAACTCTTCGTATGTTTCCTCTGTATAAAACATTTTCAAACTCACGACTTCGCATTCTTTATTAATATCGTGAATACGTGCAGCCATTAAGTCTACCTTTGGTTGCCCTACTGTTGACAAGAGCGCGTGAATTTGGCGGTTAACATTTGTAATGTCAACATCGTCCTTATCCACAAGCACGATTTTCCCAACGCCCGTACGTGCTAGTGCCTCAGCTGCAAATGACCCAACGCCACCAACACCAAGCACAGCAACAGTGCTGTTTTTTAATGTTTCTAGTCCTTCTTTTCCAATTGCTAATTCATTACGAGAAAACTGGTGTAACATGTATTTCACACTCCGTTATTTATATTAGTCAAGTTAGCAGTGTTATTATAACATCTTGCCCAATTCATGAGAAAACCCTATGCAAATAAATTGCATAGGGTTGAATAAGTTAAGTTACATGTCCCAATCGTGCCGTCCTTAAGTTCCTAAGTTTTGAACCCGCTCTCGGCAGGTGGGTGCTCTAATCTAACATTTGTACGTCCTTATGAAAGGCATGTACGCCAGTTAAAAACTTCAAGCTCCCTAATATATAGCTGTTCGGTCAAAACAACAGGCAATGAGACGAACACATCAGGACTGTTAATGTATTAGTATAGTATCACATAGAATGACCCTTTGCAAGAGTTGACGCTCACAAATTAGTCTTCTTTTTTAGCGGTACTTTTTAACGATAATTCCTCAAGCTGTGCTTCATTGACAGGTCCTGGAGCATTTGTTAATGGACAGCTTGCACTTGTTGTTTTCGGGAAAGCAATTGTATCGCGCAAGTTTGTCCGTCCTGCTAGAAGCATTACAAGACGATCAAGACCAAGCGCAATTCCACCATGTGGAGGCGTTCCGTATTCGAAAGCTTCCATCAAGAAACCAAACTGTTCTTGTGCATCTTCTTCTTTCATTCCAAGCGCCTTAAACATCTTCTCTTGAAGGTCTCGCTCATAAATACGAAGTGACCCTCCACCAAGCTCATATCCGTTTAGAACAAGGTCATATGCTTGTGCTTTTACTTCTTCAGGAGCTGTTTCAAGTTTCTCTACGTCTTCACGAACAGGCATTGTAAATGGATGATGCGCTGCAAAATAGCGTCCTTCTTCTTCATCATACTCAAGAAGTGGCCAATCTGTTACCCAGAGGAAATTGAATTTACTTTCATCGATAAGCTCAAGGTCTTTTCCTAGTTTTAGACGGAGAGCACCGAGTGCACTTGCAACAACAGATGATTTGTCAGCAACAAATAGCAATAAATCTCCTTGTTCTGCTTCAGCTAGTTTGATGATTTGTTCTTTTTCTTCATCACTAAAGAATTTAGCAATTGGTCCTTTAATTTCATCTTCTACTTTTAGCCATGCAAGACCTTTTGCACCGTAGCGAGCTGCATACTCTGTTAAGCCATCAATGTCTTTACGAGAATATTTAGAAGCTGCTCCTTTTACGTTGAGAGCTTTTACAGCTCCACCATTTTCAATTGCACTCTTAAATACTTTAAAACCACAATCTGAAGCAAGCTCCCCCATATTAATGAACTCCATCTCAAAGCGCGTATCAGGCTTGTCAGAACCAAAACGATTCATTGCTTCTTCATATGAAAGACGAGGGAATGGTGTTGGAATATCAAGTCCTTTTACTTCCTTCATCACTTTCTTCATCATTTGTTCACCAAGTTCAATAATGTCGTCAATTTCTAGAAATGACATTTCAATGTCCACTTGTGTAAATTCTGGCTGACGATCTGCACGTAAGTCTTCATCTCGGAAACAGCGCGCAATTTGGTAATAGCGCTCAATACCGCCAACCATGAGCAGCTGTTTAAAAAGCTGTGGAGACTGTGGCAGTGCATAAAATTCACCAGGATGCACGCGACTTGGAACAAGGTAGCTTCGCGCTCCTTCAGGTGTATCATTTGTAAGCATTGGTGTTTCAACATCTAAGAAGCCTTGATCATCTAAAAACGAACGTATAGCTTTTGTTGTTTGATGACGCATTTTGAACGTTTCAAACATAACAGGACGACGAAGGTCTAAATAACGATATTTTAATCGAACATCTTCTGAAACTTCCACTTTGTTATCAATTGAAAAAGGAGGTGTTTTAGCTTTATTAATAACTTCAACATTTTGAACGTGAACTTCGATTTTTCCTGTTGCAAGGTTCTCGTTTACTGTGTTGGCTGCACGTGCAACAACTTCACCTTCTACATGTAGGACAAACTCACTTCGGATGCCTTCAGCCGTTTGAAGCGCTTCTTTCGAAAGATCTGGATTAAATACAACTTGTACAATCCCCGTGCGGTCTCGTAAATCAATAAAAATTAGTCCGCCTAAGTCACGGCGCGTTTGTACCCAACCTTTTAAGTGTACTTTTTCGCCAATAGCTTTTTCAGTTACTTCTCCGCAAAAGTATGATCTTTTTGTCATCTTAATTCCCCCTATAATAATTTTTCTTTTACATATGAAACAAACGACGAAAGCGAAACTTCTTCTTGTTCACCTGTTTCCATGTTCTTTACATTGATAACATTTTGTTCGAGCTCATCGTCTCCAAGGACTGCAACATATTTTGCACTAAGTCGATCAGCTGCTTTAAATTGTGCTTTTACTTTTTTATCTTGATAGTCTTTCTCCGCTGCAACTCCGCTTAGACGAAGATCATTTACAAGTGAAACAGACTTATCTTTTGCTTTATCGCCAAGTGTAACAACGTAGCAATCAATACCTTGCTCGATTGGAAGCTCAACAGATTCTGCTTCAAGAGCTGCTAGAAGACGCTCAATACTTAAGGCAAATCCAATTCCCGGAGCTTCAGGTCCCCCAATTTGCTCGGATAAACCGTTGTAACGACCTCCTCCGCATAGTGTTGTAATAGCGCCAAAGCCTTCTGCTTCGCTCATTACTTCAAATGCTGTGTGGTTGTAATAGTCCAAGCCTCTAACAAGATTTGCATCTACCTCAAACGGAATATGTAAGTCTGTTAAATATTGCTGCACTTTTTCAAAATACTCTTTTGAGTAATCATTTAGATAATCAAGAATAGATGGAGCTGTCTTCATAAGCTCATGATTGCGATCTTTCTTACAATCAAGAATACGAAGTGGATTTGTTTCAAGACGATTTTGACAGTCTGAACAAAACTCGTTAATTCTTGGTTTGAAGTGATTAATAAGCGCATCTCTATGAGCCATTCTACTTTCTGTATCTCCAAGGCTATTTAAAACAAGCTTCAGTTTCTTCAATCCAAGCGATTGATAGAAATTCATCACAAGCGACAATACTTCTGCATCAATGCTTGGATCATTGCTTCCGATTGCTTCTACCCCAAACTGAACGAACTGACGGAAACGACCTGCCTGTGGACGCTCATAGCGAAACATTGGACCAGTATAGAAAAGTTTAATAGGTTGCGTTGGATTTCCAAACATTTTGTTCTCTACAAAAGAGCGTACAACAGCTGCTGTACCTTCTGGTCTTAGCGTAATGCTGCGTCCACCTCTGTCTTCAAACGTATACATTTCTTTTTGAACAACATCTGTTGTATCCCCTACTCCGCGTTTAAACAATTCTGTATGTTCAAACATTGGCGTACGAATTTCTTGATAACGAAACGCACGGCAAATTTCTCTTGCTTTCTGTTCAATATACTGCCACTTCTCAACTGTTCCTGGCAGAATATCTTGGGTTCCTCTTGGGATATCAATGCTCATTTTTGTTCCTCCTTTATAAAATCCATAAAAAAAATACCTTCAACCCCCTACATATATGTAGGGACGAAAGTATTTTCGTGGTACCACCCTAGTTGAAGCCGCATCATTAGGCTCCCACTCTATTTTATAACGCAAAAATTATGCGTTCATCTCCTACTAAGAATAACTCTTTTCAAAGTGAAACCTCAGAAGTGTTCGTTCACTATACAGCAAGTAAAAATGCTTTCAGCCCAAGGCATTTTCTCTCTTTTCTTGTGGGATTATAGCTACTTTTCTCCATCAACGGCAATATATAATATTGGTTTTTCGTAAACTAGCAATTGTCTTCTATATTACGAAGGAACAGGAAGATTGTCAAGAACCTTTCAATTTTATGAGCGCTCTAAATGGCTTTTTAACTTCTGAATTTCTCGTGATGTGACTCCAAACTCCATTCCTACGTAAAGTGGGTTATTTTCAAGTGATTTTTCATGATAATTAATATCGTGTAATGACTGATGATATCCAAACTTCCGCTCTCCGTGTTCGCTAAATTTCATCAAACCCCTCTTTTCTATGTCGAATAAATACTCTTTCTATTTTCCCTTTTTTAACAGGAATTTATACAAATGAAAAGAATATGATGTGGAGTTTAAAAAATGGAGGCGTGTTTGATTGAGTAAATTAAGACGACTGTTTCTTTTAGCTCTTATCCTTGGTGTTTGCTCCTTGACGCTAAACGTTGAAAAACCAATTGAGGCACAAAGTGAGTTTTTAACGGTTAATGCAAGTACACTTAACGTTCGAAGTGGGCCAAGCACAGATCATTCTATTGTAACTGTTGTTCACAATGGGGATATCTTATCACTTATTAAACGTGATATAAGCTGGTCGTACGTTCAACTTTTGAATGGAAAGAAAGGATGGGTATCAAATGTTTATTTAAAAGAAATGACCCCTCTTCTTGATGGGAAAGCCCAGGCATCAACATCACCCACTATTCCGTATGACTCTCTTTCAGGTAAAACCATTATTATCGATCCTGGTCATGGCGGAGATGACAGAGGAACAACAGGGAAATTTGGGACATATGAAAAAACGCTTAATCTCAACACAGCCCTTCTTTTAAAACAGACACTTGAAACTCATGGGGCCCATGTTATTCTAACTAGAACAAGTGATAAAACAGTATCTTTAAAAGAACGCGTTGCTTTAGCTAATCGAAATGAAGCAGATTTATTTGTTAGTCTGCACTACAATAGCCATAAGAATCCTTCTATTAACGGGCTTATTACGTACTATTATGAAAGTCCAAGTGCAGCTCATACAATCCATAAAGGGATTGTAAAAAATTCCCCATTAAAAGATGGAAAGTCACGCTTTGGTGATTACTTTGTACTTCGAGAAAATGAGCATCCTTCCATTCTGCTTGAACTCGGCTTTTTGAGTAATGAGAAAGAAGAAGAAACGATTACTTCCTCTGGTTTTCAAAGAAAAATGGCCTCCTCTATTTCAGAAGGACTGGCAGCTTATTTTCATTAAAAAAGACAAATAGGATTTTTCCTATTTGTCTTTACTTTCTAAAATAAGTGTTACAGGTCCATCATTTGTAAATGAAACGTCCATCATTGCTCCAAACGTTCCGGTTTCTACAATGATTCCTTTTTCTCTAAGTGCTGCATTAAACTTTTCATAAAGAAGTTCAGCTTTGTCTGGTTTAGCCGCTCCCATAAAGTTTGGACGGCGACCTTTTCGACAATCACCGTAAAGTGTGAACTGCGAAACAGATAAAATAGCTCCTTCAACATCTAAAAGCGATAAATTCATTTTTTCACTTTCATCTTCAAAAATACGGAGGTTAGGAATTTTTCCAGCTAAGTACTTTACGTCTTCTTCTGTATCTTCATGTGTAACACCAACTAAAAGAACAAGTCCTTTACTTATTGCTCCAACTGTCGTACCTTCTACTGTTACTTTA
Organism: Priestia filamentosa; assembly: GCF_900177535.1. Classification (NCBI taxonomy): domain Bacteria; kingdom Bacillati; phylum Bacillota; class Bacilli; order Caryophanales; family Bacillaceae; genus Priestia; species Priestia filamentosa. The sequence continues at coordinate 289,341 of NZ_FXAJ01000001.1, read as the reverse complement.
GCATCTTTTGCTCGCTGTAATACTACTTTCATCCTGAAACTCCTTGTTTAATGCATAATCCGACGAACAGAGTAGATGTCTGGAATATGCTTAATTTTTTCGACTACTTTATGAAGATGACTAATGTTTGTAATCGCTAGTGACATATGAATGCTTGCCATCTTATTACGGTCAGACTTGCCAGAAACGGCGGAAATATTTGTTTTACTATCATTTACAGTTTGAAGTACTTCATTTAATAAGCCTGCTCGATCATAACCTGAAATTTCAATCTCAACATTAAATTCGCGGCCTTCTTTGATATCTGATTCCCATTCAACAGGAATAAGTCGCTCTTGCGCTTCTTCTACGTGCACATTTGGACAGTCATCACGGTGTACAGAGACACCTCGACCTTTTGTAATAAACCCAACAATCTCGTCCCCTGGAACAGGGTTACAGCACTTTGAAATGCGGACAAGTAAATTGTCGACTCCTTTTACCCGTACACCCGAATCGCGTCTTTTCTTCTTTTGAACTTTGTTCGTTCTGTTCACTTCTTCAACTGTTTCTTTCAAAGCTGCTTCTTGCTGCTCTAAATCACGTTGTTTACGCCATTTGTCCGTGAGTCGATTAGCAACTTGTAAAGCTGTAATCCCATTATATCCAACAGCTGCGTACATATCTTCTTCATTTGAAAAATTGAATTTTTCTGTAACACGCTTTAAGTTCTCAGCTGTTAGTACTTCTTTCAAGTCAAATTCCATTTGACGAATTTCTTTTTCAACAAGCTCGCGGCCTTTTTCGATATTTTCTTCACGCTGCTGCTTCTTGAAAAACTGGCGAATTTTATTTTTAGCTTGTGTTGTTTTAGCAAGCTTAAGCCAGTCTTGGCTTGGCCCATAAGAATGCTTAGATGTTAAAATCTCAATAATATCGCCTGTTTTCAGCTGATAATCAAGCGTCACCATCTTGCCATTTACTTTAGCACCAATCGTTTTGTTCCCGATCTCTGAATGAATTCGATAAGAAAAGTCAATTGGAACAGATCCTGAAGGAAGCTCAATGACATCTCCTTTTGGTGTGAAAATGTATACCATATCAGCAAAAAGGTCCAGTTTTAGAGATTCCATGAATTCTTCTGCATTTGTTGATTCATTTTGAAACTCTAAGATTTCTCTAAACCATGTTAATTTCTCTTCAAACGAAGAGCCTTCACCAACTGCTTTACCTTCCTTATACGCCCAGTGTGCGGCAATTCCATACTCAGCAATATTATGCATTTCACTCGTACGAATTTGAACCTCAAGCGGATCACCTTTTGGTCCAATAACAGTTGTATGCAAAGACTGATACATATTTGGTTTTGGCATGGCAATATAATCTTTAAACCGTCCTGGCATTGGTTTATAACATGTATGAATAATACCTAACACAGCATAACAGTCTTTGATGCTGTTGACGATAATGCGGACAGCTAAAAGATCATATATTTCGTTAAACTGTTTATTTTGAAGCGCCATTTTTCGGTAAATTGAGTAAATATGCTTTGGACGCCCAGAAATTTCAGCTTTAATCTTCACATCTTCAACTTGTGCTCGAACTTCACCAATAACTTCTTCTAAATATTCTTCACGTTCTGCACGTTTCTTTTTCATCAAGTTTACAATACGATAGTACTGTTGCGGATTTAGGTAGCGAAGAGACGTATCTTCTAACTCCCATTTAATTTTTGAAATCCCCAATCGATGAGCAAGCGGTGCAAAAATCTCCAGCGTTTCATTAGAAATGCGGCGCTGTTTTTCTTGTGGAAGGTGCTTCAACGTTCTCATATTATGAAGACGGTCTGCAAGCTTAATTAAAATGACGCGGATATCCTGCGCCATTGCTACAAACATTTTGCGATGATTCTCTGCTTGCTGTTCTTCCTTCGATTTATATTTAATTTTCCCAAGCTTTGTTACGCCATCAACAAGCATTGCAACTTCTGCTGTAAAAGCTTTTTCAATTTCTTCAAGAGTAACTTCTGTATCTTCTACAACATCATGTAAAAAGCCAGCCGCTACTGTTGACGGATCCATGTCTAAATCAACGAGAATACCCGCTACTTGGATCGGATGAATAATATAAGGCTCACCTGATTTTCGATACTGATGCTGATGAGCCTCTTTTGCAAATTGGTATGCTTTTTCAACAAATAGTAAGTCTTCACCTACTAAATATTTTGCTGCATTGTCAATGACTTGTTCCGCTGTTAGCACTTGTTCATTTGCCATGCAATCACCTTTTTATTTTAAACTTTTGACAAAGGTTAGAAGATGTTTTACGCCTTCTCTCTTTTTGAGCGCCACATTTCTACCTAAAATGACAATTTGATTAATATTGTAACTATTATCATCAAAATTTTCAAAGATGTAAAGTCATTAAAGAAAAAAAGAGCACCAAGGGGCACTCTTTTCTTATTTATTCACCAGAATATTGCATTAAAGTGAATACATCATAACCGTCTAACTTCTTACGGCCATCTAAGTACGTTAACTCAATTAAGAAAGCAATCCCTGCTACAACCCCACCTAGTTGCTCAATAAGTTTGATTGTTGCCTCGATTGTACCTCCTGTTGCTAAAAGGTCATCTGTAATTAGGACACGCTGTCCAGGTTTAATCGCATCTTTATGCATTGTTAAAACGTCGTTTCCGTATTCTAAGCCATAATCAACTTTAACAACTTCACGAGGAAGTTTTCCTTCTTTACGAACAGGAACAAATCCTTTGCCCATTGCATATGACACAGGGCATCCAATGATAAAACCGCGAGCTTCAGGCCCCACGATTACATCAATTTCTTTCTCTTTTGCATATTTGACGATCTCGTCTGTTGCTGCACGATACACGTCGCCATTGTCCATAAGTGTTGTAATATCCTTAAACTGAATACCTTTCTTTGGGTAATCAGGGACAATGGTAATATATTTTTTGAAATCCATTAGCTTATTTCCTCCTCATTGATCACAGAGCTTTTTCTAAAATGCTCAAAAAGCTCCTTCAATTCACCGTAGGAACGGTAAATTAACTCTTTTTCCACTTGTAGCTGTTCTTGTTTTGTCTTATAAGTGACAGACTCTATTAAATCACGTTTTGGTGTATGTTGCACTAAAGAAATCACACCATTTTCTATTGTAGCAAATTCCAGCTCAAAAAACACCTGTGACATAAAGTCAATCGTTTCCTTTGTCCACCCTTTATGGAGGGCAAGATCTTGTTTATATCGTTTAAGATCAAACGGTCCTTTTTTTAAAAGGAAGCCATAATACCATTTAAAATGGTCTCGGGTTGGGACTGTATTTAAGAAATGATCTTCCTCTGTTAAAAATAGCATATACACTCGAGCTGGTTTACATCCGCTCATTAATGTTTTTAAAGTCTCTAATGAAGGAGGAACATCCAATAAAACAATATCTCCTTCATAACCTTGTAGCTCGTTGGTAGACTTTTCTGAGTTTATAAGTCTCACTTGATCAATATATGAAGCAAACTCTTCTTTTTGAACCGTCTTTTCGTTAAATGCAACAAGAAGCATATCACTTGTAATATAGTCAGCTAAAAACGTTGACACTTTCCGAACTCCTCTTACGTCAAAAAGCTGCCATTCCTCCACTGAAGCATCTTCAAGCATGATTTGTGGTTTGCGACGATTGTTCCATTCGTTGATGGTAAGCTCTCCTACTAGAGAAACATGAGCAAGCGGCGATATTCTGTCATGAAGATAGCCAAGTCCAAATCCAACTCCGTCAAGCGAGCAATCTGCATCTCCTACAACAACTTTCAGATGAGTTTTATCCGCTCCAATTTTGCGCATTGAAGAAATCGGAACATCCTTAATAAGAACTTTTGGTTTGGGGTTGTTAACACCAAAGGGGGCAAGCTTATTTAATTCCTCAATAGAATCTGTTGTAATTTCGTCAAGGGAAGCCTTCACATCAATATTTACTGCTGGAATAAAGTCTTCTTCACTGAGAAGCTCGTGACCGAATTTGTTCATTTTTTCGCGTAAAAGGGAGACATTCTCTAGCGCTAAGGTCATTCCAGCTGCCATCGGATGTCCTCCAAAATGCGGTAAAATATCACGGCACTTTGATAAGTTAGCAAAAAGATCGAATCCTTCGATGCTTCGTGCAGAGCCTTTAGCAATTTTCCCCTCTTCATCTATACCAAGCACAATTGTTGGGCGATAAAACTCATTTACAAGCCTTGAAGCAACAATACCAATAACGCCAGGGTTCCATCCTTCTTTTGCAAGTACAAGAACTGCATTCTCTTCTGGAGGAAACTGTGTTTTCACCATTTCAATCGCTTGATCTGTAATCTCTTTTACAATATTTCTCCGTTCTTGATTGCATTGATCAATTTCTTCTGCGAGGCTTTCTGCTTCTTCTTGATCTGTCGTCATTAAAAGATGCACAGCTGGATCTGCTTGCTCTAGACGTCCAATAGCATTAATACGAGGACCAATGGCAAATCCAATCGTTTCTTCTGTAATTTCCTTCTGATTCACCCCACAAACGTTCAAAAGAGCTTTCATTCCGGGGCGGTTTGTATGCCTTAGATAGTGAAGTCCCTTTTGAACGATGTAGCGATTTTCATCTTGCAAAGGAACTAAATCTGCTACAGTTCCAATTGCTGCAAGTTCTACAAGGGCAGGGCTTATTTCACCTAAAAGAGCTTGACCAATTTTCAAGGCAACGCCTACTCCTGCTAGCTCTTTAAAAGGATACCGTTCAGAAAGTTTTGGGTGAATGATAGCAAAAGCTTTTGGAAGCTCTGGGCCTGGTTCATGATGATCTGTAATAATAAGATCAAAGCCGCACTCTTCGGCAACATCAGCTTCGTTTACACCTGAGATTCCTGTATCAACCGTGATAACGAGCGTATATCCTTGCTCACCAATATGACGGAAAGCTCCTTCATTTGGACCATATCCTTCTGTAAAACGATTTGGAATATAAAAATCAACGTGAGCTCCAAGCGTTCTAAGCGCTGTTAACATAACAGAGGTACTGCTTACTCCGTCCGCATCGTAATCTCCATAAATCATAATCTTCTCTTCATCCCGAATAGCGCGCTGAATGCGTTCAACAACAATGTCCATATCTTTTAAAAGATATGGATCATGCATATTTTCATCTGTTAAATATAAAAAGTGTCTTGCTTCATCTACTGTTGTAATATCTCTATTCATCAAAAGAGAGGCAACAAGTGGTGAAACAGAGAGCTGACTTGCTAACTCCTCTGCCTTTGCAGCGTCTGTTTCCTGTACTCTCCATCGCTTTTTTGAATGTAACATTTCCTTTTCACCCCTTAACCTCATACATTATACTAGAGGAAAGAGAGTCCGGCAATGAACGACTTCAAAAGCATAAAAAGAGCTAAGGAAAATCCCTTAGCTCTTTTTCTATTAAAGCGTATCTTCTTTTTCTATACTCTTTTTCGGACCTTTTTTCATCTCTTTTTTCTTCCACACTAACCACAGCTGAGAAGCAATAAATAGTGAAGAATATGCTCCAATGATTAACCCAATTAAAAGAGCAATAGAGAAGTTTTGAATTGATTCACTTCCAAAAATAAGAAGAGCAATAACAGTAATCACAACTGTTACGATTGTGTTAATAGAACGAGTAAACGTTTCTCGTAAACTTAAGTTCACGATATTTGTAAGCTCTTTACTTGTTTTCGGTTTGAAAATCCCCATATTTTCTCGTATTCTGTCAAACGACACGATTGTATCATTGATTGAATATCCAATAATAGTTAGAACAGCAGCGATGAATGTTACATCAACCTCTAGCTGGAATAAGCTAAAGAGCGTAATGATAACAAATGCATCATGGAGCAACGCAATGACAGCGGCAAGTGCCATCTTCCACTCGAAACGAATTGATACATAAATAATGATCCCAATTGATGCAATCAAAACAGCATAAAGAGCATTTTTAGCAAGCTCTCGACCAATTGTTGGAGAAACGGTACTAACGCTCGGCTCTGTTCCGTATTTATCATCAAAATGGTCTTTAATCTTAGCAATTTCGTCTTTACTTAAAGCTCCTTTGAACTGCGCTGTGGCACGTTCATTATTTTGACCTGAAAGAGTAATATCCTCTGTTTCCATATGAATCTCAGCTAATTCTTTTGTGATTTCTTGCTGTGTTAAAGCAGAATCAGCTTTAATATCAACACGCGTACCGCTTGCAAAATCAATTCCGAGATTTAATTTCATTGTTGAAAGCAGAATAATCCCAGCAATAGTAATCACAATAGAGAGCGTGAAAAACTTTTTACTATGCTTAACAAAGTCCACTTTATCAAACTTTGTCTTCGGAAAATGATTTCCTTTATCCTCAGATAAATCTTCAATATCTTTTGGATTAACACCAAAAATTCTTGGTTTTTTATTTAATGCGCGGCTGTTCACCCATAACCCTAGGAATAAACGTGTACCATATACGCATGTAATAAAACTAATTAAAATCCCGACAATAAGCATTGTTGCAAAACCTTGAACAGAACTTGTCCCAAAATAGAAAAGAACTGCTCCTGCTAAAAGAGTCGTAATGTTTGCATCAAAAATGGTTACAAGCGAGCGTCGATTACCTGCTTTGTAAGCAGAAGGTATTGAACGGCCACGTTTAATTTCATCTTTAATCCGCTCATACGTAATAATGTTTGCATCAACGGCCATCCCAACGTTCAGAACAAGCGCAGCGATTCCTGGCAGCGTTAAAACAGCCCCCATCCAATCATATACGAGTAGAATAAGGAAAACGTAAATCGCTAATGTAATACAAGCGATAAATCCTGGGAAGCGATAGAACGCTAGCATGAATAAGAACACAAGCCCAATACCAATTATCCCAGCGTACATCGTTGTTTCAAGAGCTGTTTGACCAAACTGAGCTCCAACTGATGTCGAATATACTTCTTTAAGCTGAACTGGAAGAGCCCCAGCATTGATGAGTTTTGCTAAGTTTTGAGCTTCCTTAATATCAAAGCCGCCTTCAATCGTTACTTCTTTTTGACTTAGCTTCTGATTTACACTTGCTGCTGATAAATATTTTGGATCTTGTTTTTGGCTCTCAGCTTTATAAGAATTTTTTCCCTTTTCATAATCAAGCCAAATCACAAGTAAGTTTTCACGGGTCGCAGCTTTTTTAGAAAGCTCTTGCGTAATTTCTCCAAACTTCTTCGGATTCTTCAGTGTCAGCACTACGTTAGGCTGATTGTTTTGCGTATATGCTTGCTTGGCACCTTCAATTTCAGAACCGTTAAGAAGAACTTTATCATTCACATCCCGAAATGTTAAGTTCGCCTGCGTTGAAAGCAAATCCCGTGCTTCATTTTGATCTTTTACACCCGCAAGCTGAACACGTATGCGATGATCGCCTTCAATTTGAATATTAGGTTCGTTAACACCGAGTGCATTAACGCGCTCCTCAAGCGCACTTGCCGCACTTTCTAAGGTGTCTTTTGTCAGTTTCTGACCATCAATTGGCTTGACATCATAGAGAACTTCAAAACCACCTTGTAAATCCAATCCTAAGTTAATACGGTTGGCAATCCCTTTGACTGTCGATCCCATGGTACTAAACAACAAAATAACCAAAAGAAAGAAAGCGACAATCCGACCTCTCTTTACCATGAGTTTAAAATCCTCCTTCGTTATGTAAAAAAAACATGATGATTTTCTAATCAGTACCAAACATTACAAAAAATGAATATTTAAAGCAAAATTTACTCAACATTCCTATTATGTTCGATAGATTATAAAGTGTCAAACAAGCTTTATTTACAAAAGGTCTGAAATATCTTCAAGTCCTTTTTTAGAACGATCATTCTTGAATACTTCGATTGTCATAAAGTTCATCACTTCGGATATTTTCACAGCAAGAATGTCATTCACAAGTTCATAAAGCTTCAATTCTTCAATTTTTCGGTTCTTCCACTTCTTTTGCTGAAGAAACTGCCAAACAATTTCTTCTGTTACCTCTTCATATCCGAAAAGTCGAAATTCTTCCATCTTGCTTCTCATAGCAGGTTCTACTAATCTTCGCGACGTTCTACTAACAGCTTGTTCCATGCTCGCATTCTCCTACCTTTACTTTATCTTTAATATCTAAAAAGATTTCCTCATACTTGTCATGCTTGGCCTATTATATTGCATATGTTTTATTGTATACAATATTAATTCGTTTGAGAAGGCAGGCGAATATATGTCAAAATTTTTACAAGGCACAATAATCCTTATCATCGCAGGATTTATAACTAAAATATTAGGATTTGTTAACAGAATTGTCATTGCTCGACTCATCGGTGAAGAAGGCGTTGGTTTATATATGATGGCAGTACCCACATTTATCTTAGCCATCACCATTACACAACTTGGGCTACCTGTTGCGATTTCAAAACTGGTTGCAGAAGCAGAGATTAAGGGAGATAAAGCACGAATCAAGAAAGTACTTGTTGTCTCGCTCTCCATTACTCTTAGCATTAGTCTTATTTTTACAACTGCTATGCTATTTTTTGCTCCAGCAATTGCTCAAACCCTTTTAACAGATGAAAGAACCTATTACCCACTTATGGCCATTATTCCAGTGATTCCTATTATTGCTGTCTCAGCCGTTATTCGTGGTTATTTTCAAGGAAGACAGCAAATGCGACCTGCTGCTTATTCACAAATTATTGAGCAAGTTGTCCGCATTACGCTCGTAGCATTCTGCATTACTCTCTTCGCCCCATATGGAGTAGAATACGCAGCAGCAGGAGCTATGCTTTCTTCGGTATTTGGAGAACTTGCATCCCTTCTCTATATGGTATACACATTTAAGAAGAAAAAGCGAATAAAGGTGCGAAAGCGTTTCTTTCATACTCTGAAAGGTGGAAAAGAGCCTCTTTATGATTTATTGAAAATTGCACTTCCTACAACAGGTGGTAGGATGATTGGCTCCCTTTCTTGGTTTCTAGAGCCCATTGTTGTTACGCATTCACTTGCGATTGCAGGAGTCGCAACAGCTCTTGCTACAAAACAATATGGGATGTTAGCAGGTTTTGCTCTTCCTGTTCTTATGCTTCCATCCTTTATTACAAACTCGCTCTCAACATCACTTGTTCCTGCTATTAGTGAAGCAGCAGCAGAAAATAAAAACAGGCTTATTCAATACCGTCTTCATCAAGCACTACGCTTATCTTTTCTAACTGGTGGACTTTCTGTTGTTGTTTTATACGTTTTTGCCCAACCAATTATGCTGCTTATGTATGGTACAGTAAACGGTGCCTTTTTTATTCAAATTATGGCCCCATTGTTTATTTTCTATTACTTGCAAGGGCCCCTTCAAGCAACGCTTCAAGCCTTAAATTTAGCTCAAGCCGCCATGATTAACAGCCTTATTGGAGCGATTGCTAAGCTTAGCCTTATTTTTGCGCTTGCAACACAGCCTCATTTTGGCATCAAAGGAGCAGCATTAGGCATTATGGCGGGAATGACTATTGTTACATTTCTTCATCTTGCAACTGTTATAAAAGCAATCTCTTTTGTTGTATATATAAGAGATTATATAAAAAGCTTTATTGTAATGGTGATAACAGGGGTTGCAGGCCACTATATATACGAAACTATTCCCTCATCTGTTTCACTTTCATTACGAACAATCTTTTCCATCATTGTGCTTAGTTTTATCTATATTATTCTTCTGAAAGGCTTTAAACTTGTAAGTCAAGAAGAACTAAGGCGATTTTCTCCGCTACGGTTCATTAAAAAACACACTAAACGCTAAATGTTTAGTGTGTTTCTATGTCTTTTTCATCAATGTAAAACTTCCCCTGATTAAAACTGCAGTATGAAATTTTTTCAAAACTGCTATATCCTCTTTTCCCCATCTCTTTCTGAAGCCATGGCAGGTCTTTACCTGATCGCTCTAAATGATCAAATTGAATAATCCCATCTAATATTAAGGGCAGAGTAAGTGATTTCACACCTTGATCTTTCTTAATTACAGAGAGTTTTCCTGAGGTTTCTAGAATTGCAAATTCTACATCTTCAATATTTGAAATATCTTTTTCACGCAGTTGAATAAGCAAATCGTTAAAATTATAACGCTGCTTTTTCATCTCTCTCTCCCTAATTTGACCATTTTCAATAATAATAGAAGCTCTGCCATCTAGAATTCTCCGGATATGCTGATTTTTAAGAGCCCAGACTGCAAATCCGATTTGAAGAACTGTTAACGTTGCCATTGGAAGAAAGTTGTTAAGGAGTGGAGATTCTGTGTCTTCAATTGCCATAACAGCTATTTCTGCAATCATTAGAAAGACCACTAAATCTAAAATGCTAAGTTCACCAATCTCTCTCTTTCCCATTAGCCTGAAGATAAGCACAATGACTAAGTAAAGAAGAACAGTTCGACCAACAAGTAAAAGAAGTTCCATCTTTTCGATCCTTTCCAACTGTTTTTTATAGTTTGTACCTTTTCTGCTGAAACATGAATTCTAAATTCCCTTTCACCTGAATATGCTCGTACTAGAATACTTTTATTAAAGGAGGCTTTATATGGAGAGGTCAGGAATACCGCAAGCCATCTTAAAAGGGGTTATTGCGATTTTTATGATTGCCTTTTTAACAAGCATTGTGTTTGCTTTTCTCCTTAAATTTACAACGATTGCAGAAGATTCACTTCAGTGGGTAATCACCGCTCTGTCGTTTATCGCTTTTTTTATTGGCGGCTTCATTTCCGGAAAATCAGGTGGAGAAAAAGGCTGGCTCTTAGGAGGCGTTACTGCCCTTTTATTTTCATGCCTCGTCTTTCTTCTTCAGTTCTTAGGCTATGATGAACAGTTTTCTCTTCTTCAACTTCTTTATCATGGAGGCTTTCTCGTTGCAGCTTGCTTTGGTGGCATCATTGGAGTAAATATTGCTACAAATAAAACATAAAAAAACGCAGCCTTGTGGCTGCGCTTTTTTATGAATTTGTTACTTCTTGTTTAACTTGTGTTACTTCACGAATCGCTTGACGATCAAATGTTAGTTTTGAACCGTCTAGGCTTTTTACAACAATTTTGTTCTCATCAATTGCATCAATTGAACCGTGAAGGCCTCCGATTGTTACAATACGATCGCCTTTTTTAAGTTCAGACTGCATGTTTTGTACAGATTTTTGGCGCTTTTGCTGAGGGCGAATCAGCAAGAAATAGAAGATAACAAACATCAATAAAAGGGGCCAAATGGTATTTAGAATTTGCATGGTGTTTCCTCCTTGAAAGTATATTCTTAAACAGGCAATCTCTAGTTTTAGAAGTAACCTGCTGTTCCCTAGAAGTTTTTAGCGTTTGGTTTATTAAATCCATATTGTTCAAAGAATTCGTCCCGGAAATCTCCAAGTCTGTCTTCGCGGATTGCTTGACGAACTTGTTCCATTAATTTTAGCAGAAAATAGAGATTATGGTAAGAGGTTAATCGAAGACCAAATGTTTCATTCGCACGAATTAGATGACGAATATATGCTCTTGAGTAATTTTGGCATGTATAGCAATCACAATTTTCATCAATTGGTCTGAAATCCTCAGCAAACTTCGCATTACGCACAACAAGACGACCTTCGCTTGTCATGAGAGTTCCGTTACGGGCAATACGTGTTGGTAAAACACAATCAAACATATCAACGCCTCGAATAGCACCGTCTACAAGTGAATCAGGCGACCCTACTCCCATTAAGTAACGAGGTTTATCAGTTGGAAGAAGAGGTGTTGTGAATTCAAGTACGCGATTCATTACATCTTTTGGTTCACCAACAGACAAACCTCCTATAGCGTAACCCGGGAAATCAAGAGAAATCAAATCTTTCGCACTTTGTTTACGAAGTTCTTCATATTCTCCACCTTGAACAATTCCAAATAACCCTTGATCATTTGGTCTAGCATGGGCCTCAAGGCAACGCTCAGCCCAACGGCTTGTACGTCCAACAGACTTCTTCATATATTCATATGAAGCCGGGTATGGAGGACATTCATCAAAAGCCATCATAATATCCGAACCTAAAGCATTTTGAATCTCCATCGCACCTTCTGGTGATAAGAAAAGCTTTTCACCACTTAGATGATTACGGAAATGAACGCCTTCTTCTTGAATTTTGCGGAATTCACTTAAACTAAATACTTGGAAACCACCTGAATCTGTCAAAATCGGACGATCCCAGTTCATGAACTTATGAAGACCACCTGCTTTTTTGACAATTTCGTGTCCTGGACGAAGCCAAAGGTGGTATGTGTTACTTAAAATGATACCTGCTCCCATTTGTTTTAACTCTTCAGGTGACATTGTTTTTACAGTTGCAAGTGTTCCAACAGGCATAAAAGTTGGCGTCTCGAAAGTTCCGTGTGGCGTGTGCACACGGCCAAGACGCGCTCCTGTTTGCTTACATGTTTTTATATGTTCATATCTTATTGCTGTCATTGCTGTTTTCCTTTCTCATCAAAAGTTCCCTTTTTAAGTTTTATCGAATAAACATTGCGTCGCCAAAGCTAAAGAAACGATATTTCTCTTCAACTGCCTTATTGTAAGCATGAAGAACATTTTCTCTCCCTGCAAGCGCACTAATAAGCATAATAAGCGTTGACTTTGGAAGATGGAAGTTTGTAATCATACCATCAATTGCTTTAAACTCATAGCCTGGAAAGATAAAAATGCTCGTCCATCCAGAAGAAGCTACAAACTGACCGTCGTGTTTAGAAGCAATTGTTTCAAGTGTACGAGTTGACGTCGTACCAACAGACACAATGCGTCCTCCCTGCTCTTTTACATTGTTTAAAAGAGCAGCTGTTCCTTCTGTCATCTGATAAAATTCAGCATGCATATCATGTTCTTCTAAATCTTCAGCACTTACAGGTCGGAACGTGCCAAGACCAACATGAAGTGTAATAAATGCAATATGAACTCCTTTTTCTTTCAATTGTTCAATCAACTCTTCAGTAAAATGCAAGCCAGCTGTTGGAGCCGCCGCAGAACCTTGCTCACGAGCATAAACAGTTTGATATCGTTCACGGTCTTCTAGTCGTTCTTTAATATATGGAGGAAGTGGCATTTCTCCAAGGCTTTCTAATACTTCATAAAAAATGCCTTCATAATGAAACTCCAGCATTCTTCCGCCTTGATCCATTTCTTCTTGGCAAATGGCCTTCAAACGACCATCCCCAAACGTAATAACTGTCCCTTTTCTCACACGTTTTGCTGGTTTTACAAGCGTTTCCCATACGTCGCCTTCTTCCTGTTTCAAAAGAAGAACTTCGATATTTGCACCTGTTTCTGCCTTCGTGCCGAAAAGCCGAGCAGGCAGTACTCTTGTATCATTTAAAACAAGACAGTCTCCCTCTTGTAAGTAGTCTCCAATATTGTAGAAGTGATCATGAGCAAGCTCACCTGTTTTTTTATCTAATACCATTAAGCGTGACTTATCGCGCTCTTTCAATGGAGTTTGAGCAATTAGCTCTTCTGGTAAGTGGAAATCAAATAAATCTACTTTCATCTCTTTCACCTGTTCCTATTATATTACATACTCATTTTAATCGATTAATTACGAAAAAAACGAGCGATAAAATAACGCTGACGATAATGCATGTTACAATCGGAAAATAAAATGTTGTATTTCCCTTTTTAATCAAGATATCTCCGGGAAGCTTGCCGATAAATTGTATCAGTATCCCAAGCAAAAGTAAAACTGCTCCAGCACCCATTAATAACTTTGCAATTTCGCCCACTATTCATTAACCTCAATTCCAAAATGTTCGTAAACTAAGTTTGTTACAATACGTCCGCGCGGAGTTCGCTGTAAAAAACCAATTTGAAGCAAGTAGGGCTCATACACATCTTCAATCGTATGAGCTTCCTCTCCAATTGTAGCAGAAATGGTATCAAGCCCAACAGGCCCTCCCCGGAATTTTTCAATAATCCCCATTAATAATTTATGGTCAATATTATCGAGGCCTAAACGGTCTACTTGCAGAAGCTCTAAAGACGTATCTGCCAGCTCTTTTGTGATTACACCTTCCCCTTCAACTTGGGCAAAGTCTCGAACACGCCTTAATAGACGGTTAGCAATTCGGGGTGTTCCTCTTGACCGTCTCGCAATCTCTGTAGCAGCCCGTGGATCAATTTCCACATCAAAGATTTGAGCTGTACGCACAATAATATTTTGTAAATCTTCTTCTTTATAATATTCTAATCTGCTTAATACACCAAAACGATCACGCAAAGGTGCTGAAAGAAGCCCAGCTCTTGTTGTAGCGCCAACGAGCGTAAACGGCGGTAAATCAAGCCTTACAGAACGAGCGCTTGGCCCTTTTCCAATAACGATGTCTAAACAGAAATCTTCCATCGCTGGGTAGAGAACTTCTTCAATTGAACGATGAAGACGATGAATTTCATCAATAAACAAAACATCTCCTGGCTCAAGACTCGTTAATACAGCCGCAAGATCGCCTGGGCGTTCAATTGCAGGACCTGAAGTTGTCCGCAAATTTACGCCCATCTCGTTTGCAATAATGGCTGCAAGTGTCGTTTTACCGAGACCAGGTGGACCATATAACAAAACATGATCGAGTGTTTCTTCCCTCATTTTCGCCGCTTTAATAAAAACCGATAGATGACTTTTCACCTTATCTTGTCCAATATACTGCTGTAAAGTTTGTGGGCGTAAGCTATATTCCACGAGCGCTTCTTCGTTCAAAGCATCTCCTGTCACAATTCTTTCGTCCATTTAATCACCCTTTATTTTAAAAGCTTTTGCAATGCTTTCTTAATGTATTGATCCGTCGCTAAATTCTCTCCTGCAAGTGTTGGCAGTACTTTATTGATTTCACGTTCTGCATATCCAAGTACTTTAAGCGCTTCTTTTGCTTCTTCCATTGCTTTTTCATTTTCTGTTCTTTGCTCATGTTTTTCATGAGTGAACAGTGTAAACGTTTCATCTGTAGCTAGATCATTTAGCTTTCCTTTTAAATCTAAAATCATCTGACGAGCCGTTTTCTTACCAACGCCAGGAAATTTCACCAGAAACTTTTCATTTTCTTCTTCTACCGCTCGAATAAGCCCTGTCGTATCACCTGAAGCAAGGACAGCAAGCGCCCCCTTCGGCCCAATTCCTGAGACGCTAAGGAGCTTCTTGAATAAATCTTTATCTTGGCGCGATAAAAAACCAAAAAGCGCGCTTATATCTTCACGTACGTGATGGTACGTATATACCGTAATTTCCTCCATCTCGTTAATTTGGAATAAAAACGGATTTGGGGTGAAAATCTGATATCCTATCCCTCCGTTTTCTACCGTTACATATTCAGGATTAAGGTATGTTACATATCCTTTAATATAGTCAAACAAAAAATTCCTCTCCTTTAACAAATTGAGAGCTCGTGCGTCCGTGTGAGCTAACATTCACTGTGTTCTATTTTATCATAACTTCATAATATTAGCGTAGTTTCAAACAACAAAAAACAGGGCAGCGTCTTTCACTACCCTGTTTTCGTTGCTGTTGTTTTTTTGGAGAAGGTTTTATAAAAATTAAGCAATGCTGTGTATTGCTCTTTCGTTTGAATCCGAATACCATCTTCTAGCTTTTTGTAATCAAAGCTTTGCATCATTTCTACATCAAGTTGAAAAAACGATTGAATAACCCGCGTTGATTCCTGGTGTGGTTCACCTTCATAAATAGAGAGAATTCCTTCTCTGTCCATCCCAATATACCCGTTCTCTTTTAAAAGCGGTGAGATATCATCCACTTCTTTTTGAAAAACTACTTGATCATCTTGCTCGTCAATAAGCTCCCAGCTTTTGAATTTGTCATACATTCTTTCTCTATTTTCACTATTAACTTCTATAATCTCTTCTTCTGTTACTCCATCTACATAGATGCGTTCTAATAAAATGGTCATTTTCTCATCTTCTTCATTTTGGGCTAAAGCTTGTGGACCTACAAATAGAAAAAGTAACAAGCTTAAAAGAAAAAGTGCGCTTTGATAGGTTCGATTCATCGTATCTTCACCTCTTTAAAAACTTTTGAAAACAATCTAGTTATAGCTTCTCCTCTTTTAATATCTTTATCCATTTGTACAAATTCACCGAATCCCGCTAAGAAAAAACTGAATTTGTGGCATAAGCATTCTCTTCCTTAATTGATTTAAAATAAGAGCTTTTTCTATTTTATTTCGATTGCTTTCTTGAAGAAGTTTTGGCCATGCTTTGAAAAGATCATCTTGATAGAGCAAAGCATATAGGAAGCGAGGCTCTCTAAACCATGAATGAAGCTCATTATGTAGGAATAAAGGGATTAGAGAAGCATTTGTATAACATAAAAAACGCCTTGTCAATTGTAAATAATCATAGAAAACAGAATCATAGTGAACAAGGTCAAAATCAATTAAACGCACCATATCTGCACTTTTTAAAAAGTTATGTGAAGCAACATCACCATGATTAATTGCTTGTAGAGAAGGGTGAATCAATGAAGTTTCTCGTACTTTATCAAGAAGAAAAGCTCCCTCATATAGAATGTCTTCTCGCTCTCTTTGATGAAGAAAAACGGAGTTCTGCTCGAAGTAAGAGAGTCTCTTTTCCCATCTTTCCTCAAGTAATAAAGGTGCAAGGTTAGACGTATTGTTTGCCTTAGTACTGTTATGAAAAGAGCTTAAAAGGCTAAGTGCTTCCTTTCGCTCGCTTCTCTTATAATAGTTAAGCGCTCGTCCTTCTCTATAGTTCATAAGTGCCCAATATGCTCCCTCATATGAAAAGGTGAGCGTTCCATCAGGATAAGGAATAAAATTTATACTTTTTGTGAAAGACTTTTTTGAAGCTTCTTGTAATAAGGTATAAGTGTGAATAATCTTTTCCTTTTCTTTGTACCTTTTCATTACATATCTTCCTGTTTTGGACTCTA
The DNA here is from genome assembly GCF_900177535.1 of Priestia filamentosa. Lineage (NCBI taxonomy): Bacteria > Bacillati > Bacillota > Bacilli > Caryophanales > Bacillaceae > Priestia > Priestia filamentosa. The sequence goes on along the minus strand of NZ_FXAJ01000001.1, from coordinate 272,397 downwards.
ATTTCAAAACATGAGGCCTAATACGATTTACTTTTTTAACTTCGATTCCCTTCTTTTTTAAAAGATAGAAAAAAAGGCGATCGTAAACGATCTCGCCTTTTTCTATTTTCCTATTATTAATCATCGTCTTCCTCATAACGAGGCATACCGAACATTTGATGGTCTGGCGATTGTGGCATTGGCTGCTCATATCCCATATTGGCAAAATGTTGTGGGTAATATCCTTGTTCACTTTGCGGCTGTGGATAATAAGGCTGTGACATACCACCACACCCACAATCCTCCTGTTGACCGTGCATCATGCCGTATTGATGCATTTGTTCATTTGGATCGTGATAAGGCATTCCCATCTGTTCTCCATAGTGAGGCATTGGCATATATGGATTTTGAACAGGCATTTGGTGCATTGGCATATATGGATTTTGAACAGGCATTTGGTGCATTGGCATATACGGATTTTGAACAGGCATTTGGTGCATTGGCATATACGGATTTTGAACAGGCATTTGGTGCATTGGCATATACGGATTTTGAACAGGATGGTTGTAGTGCTGTGGCATCGGCATGTAATCATGCTCTGCTCCCATTACGTATTCATCACTGTCATTTTCATCCTCCATATGATGCATTCCCATATTAGGCATTTGATGTTCATACGGATATGGTGTATTCGGATATGGAGCATTCATTGGCATGTGAACAGGCATCGGCGGCATGCATGGATTATAACATGGTATATAATTAAATCCGCATCCTGGCATTACTGGTGTTAACGGCACTGGCATGCAATGTTGCATCGGTATTTGCGGCATCATTGGCATCTGTTGGTGCATCATCGGCATCTGTTGGTGCATCATCGGCATTTCAAAGCTTTCATTGTCCTCATAAGATTCTTCAATATCTAGTATTGGCATCGGCTCTACTTTTGGAATTTCAATCGGCTCTTCTTTTTTAGGCATTTCTTTCTTTAACTCTTTTTTCTTTGGCTCTTCCTTTTTAGGCATTTCTTTCTTTGGCTCTTCTTTTTTCGGTTTTTCTTGTGCCGGAAGTTGAACATTTAGATTGTAATAATTGTTGACGTCAATCTCAGGAAACATTGGTTTCATCTTTGGCATCTTCGGCATTTTTGGCATTTCCTTTTTAGGAGAAGAAGGCATCTCTTTCGGCGGCATCATTGGCATTTCTTTTTTAGGAGAAGAAGGCATCTCCTTTGGCGGCATCATTGGCATTTCTTTTTTAGGCGGCATGTTCATATTATTCGGCTGTTGTGGCATCATTGGTGCTTCATTATAAGGGCCATTATAAGGCTGTTGCGGCATCATTGGAAGTTCATTATAAGATTGTTGCGGCATTTGCGGCATCTGTTGCTGCGGTTGCTGTGGCATTTGTTCATCTGTATCAATCTCTGTTATTGGAAGTTGTTTTTGCGGCATTTCTTTATACGGATGGTCCATATTTTGCATTTCATTTTTAATTTGTACACTATTTGTTGGCACCTTAATCTTCATTCCTGGCATAATCATATCAGGGTTGCTTAACTGTGAATTGACTTCTTTAATTTCTTCAAAATCAACTCCATATTTCTTTGCAATTTTCCAAAGGGTATCCCCTTTTTGGACGATATGGATTTTCAACGTTTTTCCCCTCCTGCAACAATATCTTTACAATGTATATTCAGACTGGGTGTCTTGCTAATTCAGACTTCCTCACAACATATGCTTGTAAAAAAACATTTATTCATAAGGTGGAAAAACATTAAAAAGGATGAGCTCACTTTCTCACATAAGAGCTCATCCTTTTCTTATATTAGAGCATTCTTCCAATAGCTGCTAATGCTCCATTTTGCACTTCTTCAGGAACTTTTATAATATTTATTGGCTTGTTATCCTCAATGCTCTCAAGTGCCCATGCAAGGTGTGGTAAGTCAATTCGGTTCATTGTTAAACATGGACACATATAAGGATTCAAGGACATAATTTGTTTATCAGGATTGTTATCAATCAATCGTTTAACAAGGTTCATTTCTGTACCAATCGCCCATTTCGATCCTTTTTCAGCTTCATTAATTTTATCAATAATAAAAGAAGTTGAGCCCGCATAGTCCGAGGCTTGAACAACCTCATAACAACATTCAGGATGAACAAGAATATTAATATCGCTATGTGTTGTTCGCAATGCTTCAATATTTTTCACTGTGAAGTTTTGATGAACAGAGCAGTGCCCTTTCCATAAAATAATTTTGATGTCTTCATAATCACCTTCATATTCAAGCTTTTCTTGAATTGGATCCCATACAGCCATCTCTTCTAGTGAAATATCTAACTCGTACGCTGTATTTCTTCCGAGATGCTGATCAGGGAGAAATAAAATTCGTTCTTTTTTACCAAGCGCCCACTGCACGATTTTAGACGCGTTTGAACTTGTTAACGTTGCTCCATCATTTTCGCCAACAAATGATTTAATCTCAGCTGTTGAGTTTACATATGTGAGCGGCACAATCGTGTTTCCAAACTTTTCAGTAAGATATGACCATGCTATTTCTGTTTGTTGAAGGTTTGCCATATCGGCCATCGAACAGCCTGCTTGCATATCAGGTAAAATTACCTGCTGGTGAGGACTTGTTAGAATATCAGCGGTTTCAGCCATAAAATGCACACCGCAAAAAACGATGTAATCTGCTTTTGTCTGTTCTGAAGCGACCCTTGATAGAGCAAGAGAATCTCCTGTCACATCGGCAAACTGGATAACTTCATCTTTTTGATAGTGGTGACCAAGAATAAACAATCTATCGCCAAGGTTTTTCTTTACTCGCTCAACAATTGCAATAAGTTCTTTCTCATCTTGTTCCTTATATTTTTGTGGAATAATCGATAGTTTTTCTTCAAAACCCGCTAAAATGCTCATTTTCCTTCCCCTTCCTTCTGTGAGGCAATATTAAAGCTAATATCAAGCCCTGAAACAGAATGTGTTAATGCACCGATTGAAATATAGTTCACACCTGTTTCTCTATACTGATGAATATTTTCGAGCGTAATGCCTCCCGAAACCTCTGTAACAATATCGTCTGGAACGTGCCTCATCCAGCTCTTAATTTCTTCTGGAGAACGATTATCAAACATAATGATATCTGCTTTCGCCTCTACTGCTTGGAGAAGCGCTTCTTCTGTTTCAATTTCTACTTCTATACGAATCATATGACCAACTCGCCCTCGAACTTCTCTAATTGCAGCTCCAGTTGATCCTACGGCAGCTACATGGTTATCTTTTAACATCACTCCATCATAAAGGCCAAAGCGATGATTATAGCCCCCGCCACATGTCACAGCATATTTATCAAATATTTTTAAACCTGGCATAACTTTTCTTGTATCGCAAATCCGGATTCCTGAGCCATCAAGAACATGGACAAATTCATTTGTCATTGTCGCAATTCCACTCATTCGCTGCACAAGATTCAAAATTACTCGCTCCCCAGCCATAAGTGTTGAAAAAGTCCCTTCAACAGAAGCGATAATATCTCCCTTCGTGACGCGATCACCATCATGCTTAAAAAGAACCACTTCAACATCCTTACTAATCAATGAAAAACCTAACTTAATAATTTCTTCTCCTGCAAAAATCCCGTCTTCTTTTGAAATAAAATAACCTTGAATCCACTGATCCTTATTTGGAAGAGAGCTAGTCGTTAGATCCTCACATCCAATATCTTCAATTAAAAATTCTGTTAACTTTTCTTTCACTTTTAGCTCATTCATGACTCTATCTCCTATCCGATAAATTCTCGCTGACCTATCTCTTTTGTATCACTCCGCATATGCACTCCTAAACTTTCTCGGCGTTCCGAAGCAGCCGATAAAATAAGAAAGCTTGTTCTAAGCATATTGATTTTTTCGATTGTATCTCGCTCATAAAGGTGCAGCTTTTCCTCTGACACTTTTTCTAAATATTGAGCACACCAATTCATGCATTTTTCCAGTTCTTTCCTACACCGAACAATCCCAGCTCCCTCTTCATGGTTTCTTTGAATCTCTTGAATAGATGGCAAGGTTACTTTTATTGTTTTTTTCGATTTGAATGGTGGAAAAAATCCTCCTTGAATATTACCTTCTCCTTCATTGTTTAAATGAGCAGCTAAGCGACTCCCATAAACAAGAATTTCTAATAAAGAGTTACTTGCCAGTCGATTTGCTCCGTGAACACCTGTACATGCAACTTCTCCAATTGCATAAAGATTAGGAATGGATGTTTCACTATTTTCATTTACAGCAACCCCACCTAGTTGAAAATGCGCCCCAGGAGCGACAGGAAGTAAAGAAGGCTGATATCCAAATGCTTTTACACAATTGTGATGAATGGTTGGAAAGCGTTTTGAAAAGTTTGAGATATTTGTAATATCTAAAAATACTTGGCTTCCCTTTTTCAACTTCATATCAATGGTTTGTGCAACAATATCACGAGGTGCTAAATCTTTTAGAGGATGATGATCCATAACAGCCTTTCCTTTTTCATCTATTAGCTTTCCTCCTTCTCCTCTTACAGCTTCTGAAACTAGTCCAAATGCTTTTCCATCTCTATGAAGAAGAGTCGGATGAAATTGGATAAATTCAAGATCTTTTAATGTAGCACCTGCACGGTAAGCAAGAGCTATTCCGTCTCCTCTGTTTTCATCTGGATTTGAGCTAAAACGATAAAGACCTCCACATCCACCTGAAGCTAGTACAGTATGGCGGCCGTAATAATGACTTTTTTCGGTGAACACACCAATACAATACCCATCCTCAATATGTAATGTATGAACAGGCTCGTGTTCTACGATTGTTATATTTGATTGACCACATACTTTTTTTTGAAAATGGCGGACAAGCTCTCTCCCTGTTGCATCCCCACCAGCATGCAAAATACGTCGCTTACTATGCGCGCCTTCCATACCTAAAGCCATTTGGCCATCCTCTCTGTCAAAGGTCATTCCTTCATTTATTAAAATGTTTATTTCGGTTTGAGCTCTTCTAACGAGCATAGAAATAGCTTTCCTATCATTATAATAATGACCAGCTTTTAAAGTATCTTCATAGTGATACTTCCAATGATCATCAGGTGACATAACAGCAGCAATTCCACCTTGTGCAAGACTAGAACTGCTTTGTTTCAATTCATCCTTTGTGATGACAAGGATCTTTTTGTTATCTGATAGCTTCGCTGCTGTCACAAGTGTTGCAAGGCCACTTCCAATCAAAATGACATCATATATCATAATCACTACCCCTTAACTTTACATGTGTCTTGACACCTATATTTACATATTATTTAATAAAATACAAGACTTTGATTTTTATAAAGGAGAAACAAAAATGATTTATTTAGATTATGCTGCAACAACACCCATAAGTAAAAATGCACTACAGGCTTATTGTGAAAGTGCTAAAAAATTTTATGGAAATACAAATAGCCTTCATGACGAAGGAACAAAAGCGAAAGAAATGATGAAAATGTGTCAGGGAGAACTCGCTTCTTATATCCAAGCTAGCAAGGAAGAAATATATTTTACAAACGGTGGGTCTGATAGTAACTTGCTTGCTGTTAGGAGTATATTAGGGAGTTCTCCCTCTTCTAAAAACCATATTATTACTTCAAAGCTCGAACATTCGTCACTTCTGAGTCTTTGGGATACACTAGAAGAAGAAGGATACGATATCTCTTATGTATCCATTAGGGAAGATGGAACGATTAATCTTGAAAACTTGCGTGAATGTATTACAGATGCCACATGTCTTATCGTAATTCAACACGTCAATCATGAACTTGGAACGGTTCATCCTATAAAAGAAATTGGAGAGATTGCCAAAATGTACAATATCCCTTTCCATTGTGATGGAGTTCAATCTTTCTTAAAGCTTCCTATTAATGTAAGAGATATGCACATTACAAGCTTATCTATCGCAAGTCATAAAATATACGGACCAAAAGGAATTGGTGCTCTTTATCTTTCTAAAGAAATTTCTAAAGTAAAGCAGCATGGGACGATTGATGTGCCAAGTATTGTTGCATTTACTGTTGCTGCACAGGAACAAAAGAAAATATTGGCGGATACCTATAACAGTCATGTAAACTTAAGAAGAGAGCTTATCAATCATATTCCTGTATCAGCTGAAATTATAAGCCCTCCTGATGCTCTTCCTTCTATCGTTGCAATGAAGATGGAGAGCTTAGAAGGTCAGTATGTTATGCTATGGTGCAATAAGTACAATATTGCCATTTCAACAGGAAGCGCTTGTCTTGTTGGACAGCAGGAACCTTCCCCATATATGATAGCAATGGGAAAAAACGTTCATGAAAGTAAACAGCTTTTTCGTATTTCATTTGGTACTTCAACAACGATTAAAGACATTAAAGCTTTTACAGACTGCTTAAAATTATTAACAACCTCATAAAGGAGTTCAAAAATGAAGGATGAACAAAAAAAGATTTTAGGGGAAAAAAGACGAGATCTTTTGCTTCAATGGTTAAAAGATTCGAACGCTCCGTTAACAGGCAGTGACCTATCAAAACGTACAAATGTGAGTAGACAAGTTATCGTACAAGACATATCGCTATTAAAAGCGCGAAACGAGCCTATTATGGCAACAAGTCAAGGCTATCTTTATATGTCAAGAACACAAGCAGAGCAAAAACAAACGCGCATTATTGCTTGTAAACACGGCCCAGAGGAATCGGAACGCGAGCTGCTTCTCCTTGTTGACCATGGCGTCACAGTAAAAGATGTAATTGTTGAACATTCTGTTTATGGAGAGCTTACGGCTTCACTTGGTCTTCGCAATCGCAAAGATGTCGCGAACTTTATTGATAAAATCCGCTCAGCGAAAGCTGCTTTCTTGCTTGAACTAACAAAAGGCGGTCACCTTCACACAGTTGAAGCTGATTCCTCAAAACAGCTTGATGAAGCGTGTGACGCTTTGCGTGAGGCAGGTATTTTAGTTGAAGAATAGAATACTTTTAGCTACAGAAAAAAGAACGCTTGGAACTACAAGCGTTCTTTTCTTTGTAGCTAAAAGGCTCCTAAGCTGTACTAGGTTCCTATTTGATAATGTAGTAAGGATAGCTTCCTAAAAGGGTTACGTTACACCCTAATGCTTCGATTTCAGCAATTGCTCCAGGGATTAATACATCATCAAGCTTTTGCTCGATATCGATAATAAAGAAATAATTCCCAAGTCCTGTTTTCATTGGCCGTGATTCAATTTTTGATAAGTTAAGATTACGCCAAGAAAAAGCAGACAACACGCGGTGTAGGGCTCCTGCTGGGTTTTCAGATAGTGTAATCATCAGCGTTGTTTTATAACCGTTATGTTCTAAAAGCGTTTGTTCTAGGGGGGCATTTTCTTGATTTAAAATGAGAAAACGCGTTGTATTATGATCATAGTCGTGCACATCTTTTTTGACAATTTGTAATCCATATTTTTTCGCCGCAAACTCGTTTGCAATTGCCCCTATCTTCTCATCTTCTTTTTCATAAACATGTTGTGCTGCATAGGCCGTTGATGTTACTTCATGTAAAGGTGTGTTGCGAAATGTATCATGAAGAAATTTATGACATTGAGCAATTGCATGTGGATGCGAATACACACCTTCAACATTTTGCCACTCCTCTATATATTTGGGATGCACCATAAAATGTTGACGAATCGGCAGCACAATCTCTCCTACAATTGGCAGACGTTTTTCATGGATTAAATAATCGAGTGTTAAGTTTACGGAGCCTTCAAGAGCATTCTCTAATGGAACAACCGCATAATCTACTTCTCTATCTGTTACGCCATCAATGCACGAAGGAATGGTGCGATACGGATGTGAGGTTATCTGTTTGAAAACAGATTCTACGGCAATATGTGTAAATGTTGCTTCTGGTCCTAAATATCCAACTTTCTTCACAGTTCTCTCTCCTATGTCTTTATTTTTTTATTTTTCAAAATTTAATATGTAAAGAAAACAGCTTGATTGATCGTCAAGCTGTTTTGATTAAGCTCCCGAGCCTAATACATCTACTTTATCAACAAATTCCAATGCCCGCAATCTCGAAAGAAGGTCTTCTAGATCTGTTTTTAAACCAGAAACATCTAGTGAAAGGGTTACATTTGCACGCCCTTGCAATGGAATAGTCTGGTGAATCGTTAATACATTACATCCGCTTGAAGCAACAAGACCTAATAGATGTGAAAGAGTACCAGAGCGGTCTTCCAAGTGGAAGAAAAGCGAGATGATACGTTCTTTCACCATAGTATGAAATGGAAATACCGTTTCTCTATACTTGTAGTAAGCGCTGCGACTTAAATCAACAAGCTGTACAGCGTCAGCAATTGAGTCCGCCTTTCCCCGTTCAAGCAGAAGTTTTGCATCAAGCGTCTTCTTCATTGCTTCTGGTAAGACATCCTCCCGAACTAAATAAAATTTCTGATCGATTTTCTTCAACGAGAACTCCCCTCTCTGTTCCCTTTTACCATCTACTCTAAGAATTCAAATTCATATTCAAGAAGTTTTACAATATCCCCATCTTGCGCTCCACGTTCACGCAATGCTTCATCAACACCCATGCCTCTAAGCTGACGAGCAAAACGGCGTACAGATTCATCTCTCGAGAAGTCTGTCATCTTGAATAGTTTCTCAATCTTCTCACCTGAAAGTACATAAGCTCCTTCGCTATCACGTGTAAGATGAAACTCTTTATCTTCCTCTTGGAACTTGTACATAACATGTTGATTTGCAAGCTCTTCTTCACTATAAAGAGGAAACTCTGGTGTTGTTTCAAGAAGATCAGCAACTATGAATAAAAGATCACGAAGTCCTTTACGTGCAATAGCTGAAATTGGAATAACTTTTACTTCTTCGCCAACTTTCTCCTGAAACGCTTTTAAGTTCTCTTCTGCTTCAGGGACGTCCATTTTATTTGCTACAACAACTTGAGGACGCTCTGTTAAACGAAGATTATATTCCTTAAGCTCCTTGTTAATTGTAACGTAGTCTTCATAAGGATCTCTGCCTTCCATGCCAGACATATCAATCACGTGCACAATAACTCTTGTACGCTCAATATGGCGAAGGAACTGATGACCAAGTCCTACTCCCTCATGTGCCCCTTCAATAAGTCCTGGCAAGTCAGCCATAACAAAGCTGCGATTATCTTCTGTTTCTACAACACCTAAATTAGGCGCAATTGTTGTAAAATGATAAGCAGCAATTTTAGGCTTTGCCGCAGATACAATAGAAAGAAGGGTTGATTTCCCAACGCTTGGGAAGCCTACAAGACCGACATCTGCTAGCACTTTAAGCTCCATCACAATATAGCGCTCTTGACCTGGTTCTCCTTTCTCAGAAAGCTCTGGTGCTGGGTTTGCTGGTGTTGCGAATCGCGTATTTCCGCGTCCGCTACGGCCACCTTTTGCAATGACAGCACGCTGACCATGCTCTGTTAAATCAGCGATAACTTCACCTGTATCATCATCTTTTACAACAGTGCCAGGCGGGACCTTTACAACAAGGGGCTCTGCATTACGACCGTGTTGGTTTTTAGGCATTCCGTTTTCACCATGTTTTGCTTTAAAATGGCGCTTATAACGGAAATCCATTAGTGTACGAAGTCCTTCTTCAACTTCAAAGACAACGTCTGCTCCTTTACCACCGTCACCACCTGCTGGTCCTCCATTTGGTACATACTTCTCACGACGGAAAGCAACCATTCCATTTCCGCCGTCTCCACCTCTTACGTAGACTTTGACCTGATCGACAAACATTTCATTTTCACTCCGTTCCCTATATCACGTTCTTACTTTTTATGAATTGCTGTGTTGCTTTTCATTCATAACAAGCTGAACCGTCAATTCATCTTTTGCTATTTTGTAGCAAGCTATATTAAACATGGTTAACGTTTCTTTTGATAACCATTCTTCTATCTTTTTTTCATTCTCTATTATGCCACTGAAATCAAAAAACAATGATGGACCTTCTTCAAGATAAAAAGAAACATCAAGGTGATGATTACTTTCTTTATTTGCTACATTTTCTAGTACATAAAAAAGCGATTCACACCAATCTGCAAGCTCTTCATCATAAGGAGATAAATCACACACTTTGCCGTTCACTTCGATATCGAGCTTTAAAACCGTTTCTCTAAACCCATATGTTAAAAGAAGCGCAGTCAGCTTATGTGCCCCTGTACTCGTTAGCTTTGATTCATTTTTAGAGATGGCAATAATCTCTTCAATCGTTTGTTGGACACGGTCAAGACGATTCAATGATAAATTTCCCTTAATGAGCTGCAGCCTATTTAGCCAATCATGGCGTGCATGCTTTAAAAGTTCAACAACATCCCACTCTTTACTCATTTTCCAACCCCTAACCTTAAAACATGCTTTGTTCTTCTTTCACCAGCAAAGAAAAGAAAACAAAACAGACCATATATGCATTATAGCAAATTATCTAGTCTATGAGCACAACCCTAGCAATATGTCTCAACAAAAAGAAAAACTCTAACCAATCTTGGTTAGAGTTTTCTTTTTGTGTACGATTACGTTTTAAGCTTCTTGCGCTACTGGATAAACGCTCACTTTTTTACGGTCACGTCCATAACGCTCGAATTTTACGATACCATCGATTTTCGCGAAAAGAGTATCGTCTCCACCACGAGAAACGTTTGCACCTGGATAGATTTTTGTACCGCGTTGACGGTAAAGGATAGAACCACCAGTTACAAATTGACCATCTGCACGTTTAGCACCAAGGCGTTTAGAGATAGAGTCACGACCGTTCTTTGTACTACCTACCCCTTTTTTCGATGCGAAAAACTGAAGATCTAATCTTAGCATATGTTCCACCTCCTCTTTATTGAGATACAATGTTTATATATTGTCCATAATCACGCTCGATTGTTTCAAGTGAAACAACCATTCCTTCAAGAAGGAGCTGAACGTTGCGAGCAACATCCTCTTCTAAGTCTTCAGGAATGAGGCAGTTAAAATAACCGCCGTCCTCACCTTGTTCAAGGCCTGGCATTGTATCACATAAAGAAATAATCGCGTTTACTGTCCCAAATGACACAGCTGTAACAGCGGCACATACTAAATCTTTACCGTGTTCCGCAAATTCTGCGTGTCCACTTATCTCAAAAGAAGTAATATGACCTGCTTCATTACGAGAAAGAACTACTTTAACCATGCAACCATTCCTTATGCATTGATTTTATCAATAACAACTTTTGTGTAAGGTTGACGGTGACCTTGTTTACGGCTGTAGTTTTTCTTAGCTTTGTATTTGAATACAGTAATCTTTTTAGCGCGACCTTGTTTTTCAACTTTAGCGCTAACTGTTGCACCATCAACGTAAGGAGCTCCAACTTTAACGTTGTCCCCACCTACTAATAGTACTTTGTCGAAAGTTACTGTTTCGTCTTGCTCTACGTTAAGTTTTTCAATGTAGATAGCTTGACCTTCTTCAACTTTAACTTGTTTACCACCAGTTTCAATAATAGCGTACATTCTCTGCACCTCCCTGTAAGACTCAGACTCGCCATCCCAGGTGTCACAATGGACTTTAAAACCTGTTCTGCGCGGTTGTAGCACGGGTGCTACAATAATCACATAGAAAATAATACTATATTTCTTCTCCCCATGTCAATCATATTCTCTAATGAAGTCATTCCAAATTTTACACAAGAAAAAACTGCAGCAGATGCTGCAGTTTTTTTAGAAGGTGATGATCCCTGTAACAATAGCTACAGCAATCATCACAAGACAGCAACCTAGTGCCCATTTAAAGTAAAACTTTTGGTGATCTCCAAATTCTACTTTCGCCATTCCTACTAATAAATATGCGGAAGCCATAAGTGGACTCATCGCGTGAATTGGCTGCCCTAAAACAGAAGCACGAGCCATTTCAACAGGATCTACACCGTAAGCTGAAGCCGTTTCTGCTAAAATCGGTAACACTCCGTAGTAGTACGGATCGTTTGCCATAAAATACGTAAACGGCAAACTAGTTAATGCTGTAATGACAGGGAAAAATGAACCTAATGATTCAGGAATAACAGAAACAAGTGCATTTGCCATTGCATCAACCATCTCTGTTCCTGAAAGAATTCCTGTAAAAATCCCTGAAGCAAATACTAAGCCAACAACTGCAAGGACGTTTCCTGCATGATTGGAAATTCGCTCTTTTTGATCTTCAAATTTTGGATAGTTAATCATAAGGGCAACAACAAAAGCAATCATAAATAAAGTTGCAAGTGGAAGTACTCCCATCACTAAACATACTAATAGAGCAATTGTTAGAGCTAAGTTTACATATAGAAGCTTTGGACGTTTAATAGAGGTGTCATCCGCCCCCATATCTACAGTAGCACTCTGCTGGGTAAAAGCCAAATTTTGTGAATAGTCAATGTCGATAACACCTAAGCGTTTTTTCTCTTTCTTTCCTAAAATATAAGCTGTAAATAGTGTCCATAGTGCTGCTGAAATCATGACTGGAACAAGCGGTAAAAATACGTCTGCCACATCAAGCTGAAGGGCACTTACTGCACGGGCTGTAGGTCCACCCCATGGAGACATATTCATAAAGCTAAATGAAAGCATCGCAACACAGGTTAGGATTAACGGATTCATTCCAAGTCTTGTATAAAGCGGCAGCATTGCTGAAACCGTAATCATATATGTTGTTGTTCCATCTCCATCTAAAGCAATGAGCATGGAAAGAATAGCCGTTCCCATGACAATCTTTACTGGATCTCCCTTTACAATTTTCAGGATTGTAGATACAAGTGGATCAAACAAACCAGCATCAATCATAATTCCAAAGTATAAAATAGCAAACATCAGCATAACACCTGTTGGTGCTACCTGCTCTACCCCTGCAAGCATCATATCGCCTAACCCTGCTGCAAATCCCCCAATTATGGCAAACAAGATTGGAATAATAATAAGTGCAACCATAGCTGACATTCGTTTCGTAATAATCAGATACATAAAGACCGCGATCATTAAGAATCCAAGCGTAGCTAACATATTTTCTCCCCCTTTGTCTCTAAAAAATTTCCCCTTAAAAACGATAGTCTTTCACTAATAATAGTATAAATTAAAAAATTCTGAATGTAACCGTTACCAAATTATTGAGCTTTAAATTCTTAGTATCCTTTTTGTTCATTTTGTTCACGAGAAGATACTAAGTAAAAAAAAAGAAGGTTTTACCCTTCTTTTTTAAAATAGAAATTCAACCTTATTTTCTTTTATTCTCTGCTCTACTTCTTCTCTTGAACCAATATGACGAAGGCGGTAAAATGGCGTAAGTTCTTCTCCTTCTGTTAGGTAAAGTTCCATCTCCTGCTCTTCTTTCCATTTTTCTATCTCTTCCTTGTTAAATGAAAGAAGAGGAGAAAGTTCTATCCATGCTGCCTCTTCTTTATATGAAAGCAGTTCCCCTTCTATATCATCCAACGTTTTTTTCTCATTTCTATATCTTCCTATTGTTTTACAAATACCACAATCTTTTAGGAGTAGATGCTGCAAGCTGTCTCGCTCTTTTTTACGTGTCACCTCTACTAATCCAAGTCTTGTAAAACCAAAAATAAGCGTCCTTACTGGATCTTGTTCTGTTTCTGTTTTTAGCTTTTGTAACACTTTTTCTCCATCTTCTTTGTTTTTCATGTTAATAAAATCAATCATAATAATGCCTCCAAGATTTCGAAGGCGCAGTTGTCGAGCCACTTCTTTTGCTGCTTCAAGATTTGTCTCTAAAATAGTCTGAGCTTGAGAAGTTTTGCCTACAAACCTGCTTGTGTTTACATCAATAACCGTCATCGCTTCTGTTTCTTCAATAACTAATGAACCACCGCTTGGAAGCCAGACCGTTTTTTGCAGTGCTTTTTCAAGCTCTTTTTGAAGGTGATATATGTCAAAAAGGCTCTCTTTCTCACGTTGAAAAATAACTGTTGCTTCTGGAAAAGAAGCTTGAAGCTTTTTTTTCGTTTCAAATGAATCAACAATAAGCTCAAGCTTGTCCGCTTTTGCCTTTTTTATCATGTTTGTAATAAAATCTTCCCTTTGGTAAACAACTCGAGGTACTGTTCCTTCCGCTTGGAGTTCCCCAATAACTCCCTCCGCTTCTTTTCTAAGGGTAACAATTTCTTGTTCTATTTTGCTAGGAGACATTCCTTCAATGGCACTTCGTAAGAGAAGCCCTTCCGCTCCTTCTACAACGCTCTCCCCAAAGCTTTTCCACTTTTCTTTTTCCGCTATCTTTTTTGAAACAGCTACGTATCCGCTATAAGGAAAATAAACAACGTACGAGCTTGAAAATTCAATAAATGTTGTCAATTTAGGTCCCTTTGTTCCTCTTTCTTCTTTGCTTACTTGTACGAGAATTTTTTGTCCTTCTTTTATACGTTCTGCAAACATTTCATGCTCATCAAGAAACACTTCACTTTTATGTAAATACCCGTTTTTGTCTCCTCCGATATCTACAAAAGCAGCGTCCATCCCTTTCACAACTTTTTTCACACGCCCAACATAAATATTGCCAACATAGTGGATAGCTTTTTGTTCTTCAATATAAAAAGCCTGTACTTGGCTATCCTGTAAATGAGCTATCTTATGAAGATTTGTTGCAGTTTCAATTATCAATTTTGCTGTCATATGTCCAAATCCCTTTCGTTATCTCTTATGTAGTTGGATTTTACCATAACAAAAAGGAAAGTAACATGTTTGTCTGTTACTTTCCTTTTCACCCTCTTTTTAATAAAAGGCAACAAGCTCATCAATAGAATCATTAATGCGCTTATCTACAAAGTAAGCATGAAGAAGTTCATTTTCATCTAGTTGCTTTCTTCCTTCTTTTTCCTCTACAATAATAATATGTTTTTGTCCTCTTTTAAACCTACGAATAATATGATAAATCTTTTCTCCCCCATTTACGGCAAGTGGGGAAAGATCAAGAATTGTTTCCCCTTTGCCATAGTATCGATCAAGAAGGAAGCGAATATAAAGATAGTCCCTTTGTTTCCATTCATAATAAAGGCTATAACATAGATAGCACAACACCATCCAAAGATGCAGATGAGTAGAATAAAGAAAAAGAGCCACTACCGCAATGCACGATAGAAAAACAGCTGAAATTCGAAGCGTTTTTTCAAAGGACTTTTGAAAAGAATCAAAAAGACTAAACGAAACAAACATGAGTTTTCCTCCGTCAAGCGGATAAATCGGAAGCAAATTAAAACAAAGTAAAAGAACGTTTTGAAACATAAACTGTTCATAAAATTCATGTGTAATAAGAGAAGACGAAAGAGCAATAAAAGATCCTAACATTAAAACAAGGTGAACAAACGGACCGCTCAGTATGACAATCACTTCTTGATAAAGCGGTCTGTTTCCATATTCATCAATTTCAGCTACTCCTCCAAATGGAAAGAGCATAATTCTTTTGATTTTCCATGAAAAAAAGCTAGCGGCAAAAACGTGCCCAAGCTCATGTAATAATACTAATGAAAATAAGAGGATAAGGTCATAGATATGGCCTGTCATGATTCCTATTGCTAAGATAGCCCAAAGAAGCGGATGGATGTGTGTTGAGCGAAAAAGATGAAAAAAGTTATTCAAAGGAGATCACCTTACTAGGATCCATAAATTTACCATCTTTATAAAGAGCAAATCCATAGCTTCCTTTTTTATCGTCCCCTTCTGTCTTCACTTTTCCAATAACCTGTCCTTTTTCAATAAAATCAAACGTTTTTACATCAATATTTGCAAGCCCGCTATACCATGACTCTGATCCGTCAGCATGCTGAATTGAAACTGTATTTCCAAAATCTTTTTTCTCTTCAATGCTTTTAACAAACCCTGCATCCATAGCTTGCACCGCTGTTTGACTTCCTGTTTCAACGGTTACCCCTTTTTTTGAGCTTGCAAATGTTTCAACAACATTCCCCGATGCTGGCACAACATACTGAGAGTTTGCTTCCTCTGTCGGCTCTTCTCCTACAGATTTTGGAATGAGAGCAAGAGGTTCACCAAACTTCTCTTCATACCAAGCAGACATTTTAGCAAACTGAAAACTTTCTTCCATCGTATCTTCTACAAAGGTTCTTGCTCCGTCGAGCTGTACTGCTGGATTTCTAAAAAGAATAGCAACAATTAAAACCAGACAGAAAGAAGTTAACAGCTTAAATAGAAACCACTGAGGAGAGAATAATGGATGATGTTCTTTACTTTCTGGATTGTATTCATAAGTCGGAAATCGTTCTCCACTGTAGTTTTCCTCATCTGAAATTAAATCATCGTATGAAAACTTCCTTTGCGGCTTCTCTTCTTTCCCCCCATTTCTTCGCCGATCGGCTATTCGCTTACGAACTTCTTGGACACGTCGATTCATCGCTTCTCACCAATCCTTCAAGTCATTTGTAACAAATGTATGACTTGTCCTGTGAGGTTATGACAAAATAAAAAAGCTAGAGCTTTTGGAAAAGCTCTAGCTTTTTAATCATATATTATAAAAACTAACGCACGCCGAAGAATTTCTTAATTTTAGAAAAAACACCTTGTTTGGTTTCATCTAGAGATTGAAGCGGTACAGACTCTCCTAAAATACGTCTTGCGATATTACGATAAGAAATTGCTGCTTTGCTTGATGGGTCCATGGCAATTGGTTCACCATTATTGGATGCTTTGATAACATCTTCATCATCCGCAATAATGCCAATTAAATCAATAGCCAGCAATGATACAATTTCATCAACATCTAACGTATCTCCATTTTTCATCATATGACTGCGAATACGGTTAATTACAAGCTTTGGAGATTCGATGTCTTCTTTCTCTAACAATCCAATAATACGATCCGCATCACGAACAGATGAAATTTCAGGTGTTGTAACAACAAGAGCCTTATCTGCTCCAGAAACGGCATTTTTATATCCTTGTTCAATTCCAGCAGGACAGTCAATAATGATATAATCATAGTCTTGCTTTAGTTCTGTAATAAGTTCTTTCATCTGCTCCGGCGTTACGGCCGTTTTATCACTTGTTTGAGCAGCAGGCAACAAATATAAACATTCAAAACGCTTATCTTTAATAAGCGCCTTTTGAGGCGTACAGCGACCGTTCACAACATCTACTAAATCATAGATGATGCGGTTCTCTAACCCCATAATAACGTCTAAATTGCGCAAACCGATATCTGTATCGACTAGGCAAACCCGCTTACCAGTTAGGGCGAGTGCGGTTCCTAAGTTAGCAGACGTCGTTGTTTTTCCAACGCCGCCTTTTCCTGACGTAACAACAATAGCCTCTCCCAATGTCAACTTCTCCTTTCTAAGCGTGTCAAATTAGGGCGAAGATGAGACATAAGCTGTGAGCGTTCAATGACAATGCGCTTGTCTTCATCAAGATACGCACACTCCATATCATGTTCTTCATTTTTATCGGCTTCCTCTGCACGACTAAAAGCTTCACAAATGCGGAGCTGTGTTGGTTCCATTTTAGAAGCTGAAATAACAGCTTGATCATTTCCATAATAGCCGGCATGTGCAATGCCTTTTAATACGCCAAGCACAAAAATATTTCCTCCAGCAATGACTGTTCCACCGGGATTAACATCTCCAATTAAAAGAAGATCTCCTTCCACGTGCAAGACTTGTCCTGAGCGTACGACTCTTGCTACTGAAACAATTTCATTTTGCTGCTTAATTTTTAATGCTTCTTCTTTTGACACGACGTTTGACTCAATGCTCTCTACTACAAGATGATTTTTACTCCGAACGAGTGACTTTATTTGTTCTTCTTGATCGGGCGTTAAATATCTGTTTCCTACTCTTAATTGAACAGACACAAGTTGATTGTGTCCTCCATATTGATTTGAAGACAATTTTCGCTCCAATTCATTTAGCACATCGTGAAACGAACACGTATCATCGAGATGCAACGTTAATCCATCTTTTGTTCCTTTTATAATTACATTTTGTTTCTTCACAACGTTCACCTCAACGAATGTTTATTTCGACAAGGGCTAGTTAAATTCCTCTTTATACGCAACTGTTAATCTGTTAGCTTATAAGCTACTTTTTCAAACTGTTTTTTTAATGGGTACGCTAGAAGAACCACAAAAACAAGGTTTAAGATTAGTGTCGGATAAAGGCGATATGTTAGGAAGCGGTCCATAGACATATGCGTCAAACCAATCATACTGTTAATCTCATAAACGTAAAACTCTAACAGCGTAATCCCCACAATTGTTAAAATCGTAATGATGACAACATTTGTTTGAAGAACTTTTAACAGCTTGGATACAATATAGCAAATTGCAGGCATCCCGAACATATAAACACCTAACAAGTCTGTATACACGATGTCATACAAAAGACCGAAAAAGAACGCATACTGAATTCCTTTTTTCGGATTTATGTAAATCGTCGCTAAAAGCAACACAATAAGCGTCAGTTTCGGTGATAAAATCCACTGATGAAACCAAGATTGATTAGCAAAAAAGTTCACGAATAAACTATCAGCAATAAACACTACAGAAACAATGATGGGAAGGAAGTAACGAATCACTCTTCTTCCTCCTCATCAAGTGATTTCTGTGGAGAAGGTTCTACTCGTTTTAATACTGTCACATCTTGGATATCTTTAAAATCAGCTGCAGGTTTTACATATGCTGTTTTTGTTAGCCCATAGTTATCTGATTCAATATCGCTAATTTCTCCAACAATACGTCCTTGAGGGAAAACACCTGAATACCCAGACGTAATGACTTTTTGCTTTTCTTTTATCTTCGCGCTATGAGGAATACCTGTTAGAATCAATGCTTCACGTTTTTGATCGTAGCCTGAAATAAGACCATTTACATTTTTAGATCCTTGGATTGTAACAGAAGCGCGGTTTGTTCGATCTTGAGAGCTTAGTAGTTGCACTGTTGATGTAAACTGTGATGCGTCTACGACACGTCCAATTAAACCGCTTGATGTCATAACAGCCATATCATTTTCGACTCCATGAACTTTTCCGCGATCAATAGAAATCGCTTCATTCCATCGATCAGGACTTCTTGCAATGACCGTAGCATTAATTGGATCGTAATCACGTAGTGTTGAATCTTTATCAAGTCGCTCATTAAGCTCTTTGTTCTTCCGCTCTAAATCTTTCACATCTGCTTCGAGCTGCATATATTTATCAAGATTCTTTTTTAGTACTTTGTTTTCCTCATATGTATTTTTGAGATCTTCAATGTTTCCAAAGAAATCGGCAACATACTGAGCCGGCTTATGGGCCGTTGACTGTACCAGTCCAACTGTATCCTTAACAAATTGCTCTGGCCATGTGATCGTTTTACGTCCGTTTAAAGAAAAACCAATCAATGCCACGAGAATAATGATACTTACTAGTAACACAATCAATCTTTTATTGAAGAAAAATTGTGGCATGACGTTACACCTCTAATCTTATCGCTTGGACTCTGCTCTGTTTTTAAATAGATCAATATGTTCTAAAGCTTTTCCTGTTCCGATAGCTACACAGTCAAGTGGATCTTCTGCAATAACAACAGGCATGCTTGTTTCATCACTAATCATTTTATCTAGGTTACGAAGAAGCGCTCCACCACCTGTTAGAACAATTCCACGATCCATGATATCTGCTGCAAGCTCTGGAGGCGTTTGCTCAAGCGTGCTTTTTACAGAATCAATAATTGCTTGCACAGTATCTTTAAGAGCGTCTGCAATTTCGTCGGCAGAAATCTCAATTGTTTTTGGTAATCCTGTTAAAAGATCTCGACCGCGAATTTCCATATTTTCTACATCTTCTGGTGTACTTGCAGAACCGATTTCTACTTTCATTGCTTCTGCTGTACGTTCTCCAATCATAAGATTGTAGTTTTTGCGAATATACTGAATAATAGCTTCGTCCATCTCATCACCAGCAATGCGAATAGATTGACTTGTTACAATCCCACCAAGTGAAATGATAGCAACTTCTGTTGTACCTCCACCGATATCTACTACCATACTACCAGTTGGCTCCCATACTGGTAAATTCGCTCCAATTGCAGCAGCAAATGGTTCTTCAATTGTGTAAGCATCACGTGCACCCGCTTGACGAGTTGCATCAATAACCGCTCGTTTTTCAACTGCTGTAATCCCAGAAGGAACACAAATCATGACATATGGCTTACCTGAAAAGACGCTCTTATTTTTCTGTGCTTGTTTGATATAATACTTCATCATTGTTGCTGTTGTTTCATAATCAGCAATAACGCCGTCTTTCATTGGACGAAGAGCAATGACATTTCCGGGTGTACGTCCAATCATATTTTTAGCATCGTTACCCACTGCAACGATGTCTCTTGAATCTGTTTGTAGCGCTACAACCGATGGTTCACGAACAACAATTCCTTTTCCTTTTACATATACTAATGTGTTAGCCGTACCTAAATCGATTCCAAGGTCACGTGTACCAATTCCAAACATAATGTGTATCTCCCTTTCTCTCTCAAATATCACAAAGTTTTATCTATTATTTTTAATTGATATAGGACTTTTTGTTTTTATTCACTAAAAGTCTAGTTCTATTGTTACTCATACAAAGAATGTTATAAAAAACCAACAATCTTTATTGTGTCGAGTCCAAGAGCATATGTCAATGTAAAAATGGATTCTGTCATCAAAAGGTAATCTTCGACAAAAACAGTATTTTTTCAAGACTTTCTCAAAAAATCCATGCCTTTTATTATAACGTAATCATAATAAAAAAGGTAGAGTAATCTTGTCCCTGTTTTTCTAGTTTTGATTGCTAATAATAACAAAAAAACCCTGCTTCCTTACTATTAACGTATGAAACAGAATTTTGTTACACATAACCTTTCTCTCTTAAACTAACAAATTTACGATCACCGATAATAATATGATCAAGAATGTCGATTCCCATTAAAATTCCGCATTCTTTAAGCCTTTTGGTTACTTCTATATCTTCTTTACTTGGTTCAGGACTTCCTGATGGATGATTATGAATACAAATAATTGAAGCTGCTGAGCGGCGTAACGCCTCTCTGAAGATGTCACGTGGATGAACAATTGAGGAGTTCAAACTACCAATGAAGATGGTCTTTTTTAGAAGAACTTGATTTTTTGTATTTAAAAAGAGGCAAACAAAATGTTCCTGTGATAAATGACGCATCTCTTCCATAACGTAGTTTGCGCCATCTTCAGGACTTCTTACAACATATCGATCTGTCACATGTAGATTCGCTACTCTTCTTCCAATTTCAAGTGCTGCTATAATCTGAATGGCTTTAGCCATCCCAATACCTTTAATACTTGTAAGTTCTTCAACAGTAGCTTGATTCATAAGATGCAATCCGTCATATTTGTGTAAAATTCGATTGGCAAGTTGAAGCACAGATTCCTCTTTTGTTCCTGTGCGAAGCAAGATTGCCAAAAGTTCGTTGTTAGATAAATGACTTGCACCAAACGATAAAAGGCGTTCTCTAGGCCTTTCATCATCAGGAAAGTCTTGAATCATAACCCATTCTTTTTTCACTTGTATTCCCTCCTTTTTATTATGGAAGGGAAACCCCAAGTTTCTTTAATTCTCGCACCGTCTTTGAGAGCGGCAGACCAACTACAGCATAATAATCACCGCTAATTTCTTTAACAAACAAAGCTCCTTTTCCTTGAATACCATACGCCCCTGCTTTGTCCATTGGTTCTCCTGTCCCAATGTAGCGCATTATTTCTTCATCTGTTAACTCATAAAAAGTTACCTCTGTACGACTATAAAAGGTTGATGTCTCTTTTCCTTTTACAAGCGCAACTCCTGTAAAAACTTCATGAGTTCTTCCAGAGAGAAAGCGAAGTGTCTTAAAAGCTTCTTCTTCATCAGACGGCTTACCGAGAATTTTTCCGTCTACAGTTACAATTGTATCTGCACCAAGAACAACTTCCTCATCATTCTTTGGAACAGATTCAGCTTTTTGAGTTGCAAGATCTGTAACAACCTGTGAAGGAGGAAGCTTTTGATCCATATGCTCTTCAATTGTACTTGGGCGAATAGTAAATGTAAGGCCTGCTTCTTGTAGAAGCTGACGACGACGTGGAGAATTAGAAGCTAATACCAATGCTGTTTTCATTATGGAAACTCCTTTGCGTTTATGATTGAGTAGAGAGATACATTCTCATTTTAACAAAGAGAGGGAGCAATCACAATTTGTTCATAATAAAAAGACCCCTTTTCATTCAAAGAGATCTTTACGAAAGTTTAGCAATTACTTTTAAAAGGTTTTTTTGCATCCCTTCTCCACCTTCTTTTGTTAACGGTACTTCAATACTTTTTTCAAGGCTGCTAAGAGAAGTTATATATTCTTTCAAGTCATCTTTCTTTGAAAGCGTACCAAGCTGTGTTTTAAGTTCCTTTAA
Organism: Priestia filamentosa; assembly: GCF_900177535.1. NCBI lineage: Bacteria > Bacillati > Bacillota > Bacilli > Caryophanales > Bacillaceae > Priestia > Priestia filamentosa. The sequence goes on along the minus strand of NZ_FXAJ01000001.1, from coordinate 249,962 downwards.
AGCTTCTTGTTCCACTTCCTCTCCCTCAACTGCTTTTGAAGATTGAACAATAGCCGTCTGAAGAAGCATTGCAAGATGCTCTCCATCTTTATCAGCAATATCTTTCGCTTGCAAATCTCCTTCGTACTTTTTAGCATATACAGATACGCCCTGTTCCTCTATTCTTTTACCAAGAGCTCTCGCTTCACTCAAAGTTGGTGAAATTCCTGCTATAAGAGTGAATTTATCATTTTGCTTTATAACTTCAACAGGTACAGATAGCTTTCTCCCTTCTTTTTCAGCGGCCTCTTTTGTAGAGAAAACACCTGCCTGCACAATAAAAGCATCTAGCTTAATTGTAAAAGAAGATTTCTTTTGCTCTTTCTGTTCTGTCTTTTTTCCCTCACTATTTGAACTGACCGATTCTTTTGGTTCAGAATCTTTTCCTTCTTTTGCTTGTGCTATTTTCTCTTGTTTAGGCGTCTTCTCTTCCGTTGCTGTCAGCATGTTTACGCTAAACAACCCAAGACCTATTCCTACTAGACAAGCACATGCTACAATGCCTACTATCTTAAACCAAAACGGTTTTTTCCCTGGTGGAAGAGAAGATTTCCTTTTAATAAGCTTCTTGTTTCTTTCCTGTTTATAGCGATCTACCTTTTTGAGCGGAACAATGTTTGATTCCTCCGCAGTTGCTGATATTTCCTTTTCTGTTTCTGGAAGCACCCATGAAAACGTCTTTTTATTGTTCTGTTTTTTGCTTAATGTTGCTTCTTGTTTCTTTCCATTAATTTTAACTAATATTTTATCTGAGGATTGCTTGTCCACCATTTCACCACCCTGTTAGTCCATGATTGTACGTTAGAATAGTACCGTCTCCTTAAAACCTACACCAACCCTATCACATTAAAATAAAAAAAGAACAAGACATTTGTCGCCTTGCTCGTAGTTTCTTTCGACAATATGTGTTGTTCTTCTTTGTATTATTCATTTTTAAAAGGCGTTGTTTTTCCTTCACCATCAGGAGTACTGAGTTCATTCGGTTTAGTTGGCATATTAGTTAATGATGGATAATAAAAAACTGTAAAGCTAAGCACATACTGTGGCAACTGCTCTGTTGTACTTTCGCTTTCCTCATCTGAAGGCTCGACGTTCTCCTCACTTTTAGCAGGCTGAATTGATAGCCCTTCAATTGCAACTCCACGCTCACTTTTATTAAAATCATTTAGAAAGCCTAGCGCTTCTTCATATGTTGAAGCTTCGAATGTCACTTCAATGCTTTGCCCCTTTAGGTTGCCTGGCATATGCAGAGGCATATTTCCAACCTCTCGCTTATGCTCATTCCATCTTTCATATTCTTCTAAGCTTTGATTTTTCTCGCGCTGTTTCTTTATGATTTCATCTTTTCCAAAAGCCATATCAACGATTGTTATGTTCGCTTTTAGCTCTGCTTTTTCTATCGAAAGTAAAATGTCTTGTAAGTTCACGTCAATCGGAATAGTTTTTTGTAAATTATAGGCATCTTTTGCGGTAACTTCTTTTCCTTCACTTTCTATTTTCAGCTTGTTAGTATATGCTTGCTCTTTCTTTAACGTCTCTGCCTTTACTTCTTCTTTAAGTTCAAGAGGAGCATAGTAGTGATGATAAAGCCAAAAAATGAGAAAGAATAAAACAAGGAAACAAATACTTAATATCAATACGTGTTTTTTCTTTACAGACCATATCATTTATTCTGTCTCCTCTTGCTTTTCACTCTGTGTTTTAAGCTGCTCTAAGTCTATGATGAGAGAATATGTTGCTTGATATGTTGATAGTTCCCCATCTTGCGTCTCCACTTCTTCTGTAACATGAGATGTATCAATAGACAAAAGGCTCGCTTTCTCAACAAGTGATGAATCTTTTAAGTTTTGTAAATAAAAAGCTGCATCACGATGATTTTCAAGCTGAATTTCTAATGAAAGCACATTATAGTCGTCTAGATAAAATTGCTCGATATAACCATTTTGAGGAAGCTCTTCAACTAAACTTGTTAATAGAAGGTTAAGGTCTCCTTTTCTACTTTCACTCCAATCCACTGCATTTTTCAAATCATGATACTCTCCGATCCAGCTTGGCACATTTAAAGTTTCTCTCGTTTCTTTTACTTTTGTGATTTGCGCTTCTGTACGGCTAATATTTTCTTTCTTATCTTGATATTGAATATACCCATAAAGAAGAACTCCAATAGCAAAAACGATAAGGATTAGAAAAAGAAGCAATGGAGCTATATTACGCGGTTCTTTCTCAGGTAAGAAATTCACATCTCCTATCATAAGTGCACCTCTCTAAGTGCAAGACCAAATGGAACATAGCCACTTTCAGGCACACCAACTCGGTCATGAAGAAATAAAGCGTCTTTTTGAATATGAGATACCTTCACATGTAATGATTGCTGAAGCCTTTTGTGAAGGGAGCTAAAAGCTGGATGATGCCCACTAACAAGTACACCATTTATTTTCTTCCCAAGCGTTATTTCACTTGATGTATACACACTAATCAATCCTTCTATTAAGTGATTCATATAGTCGTTAAACTCAGTGTCAGCGCCTTTCCAAATAAAAGCGTCCTCTTCGTTCTTCCAGTACTCCATCCACTCATAAAAAGATAAAAACTTTAGAAATACAGGTTGATGTTTTTCGAAAGTCGCAATTTGTACCCCTTCTAAATCAATATTCATTAGCATAAAAACCCCATCACCTGCTAAATCGAGATGATAAAAAAGCCTGTACAAAGCAATGGATGAAACGCTAGCTCCAATTGGTTTTAAATTTGTTTCTTCTAAGAGCGCTACATAATCAATAAGCTCTTTTTCAGGTGTTGCAAAAACAATAGCTTTTTTTTCTTCTTCCATTTCTTCTTTATAAAAATAGTCAATCATAGGATCTTCAAACGGGATATCGTCTTTTAATTCTTGCAATATGTACTCTTTTTCTTCATTCTTATCCATCTCAAAGGGAAGGATAACTTCCTTTAGGGCAACAAGATCATCTGGTACTGTAAAATGAACAAGCTGTTTTTGCATTTTCCACTCTTTTAAATGTTTTTGTAAAATTGCTTGTAGTTTTACATAATCCTTAATTCTGCCTTTTTCTACAATTCCCCTTTTCAAAGCAATCGTATGATAGATTGGCTGTTCAAAGGCATTTTCTTTATTTGTCTGAAGCACTCTTATTTCATAATCCTTGATTACAATGTTAACCAGCTTGTTTTTTTGAAAAAAACGAAATTTCATGCTGTTCACACACCTATTCCTACAAAAGTCATCATGCAAAGACCTAGAGTAATATGATTCTAGCCCCTTGTATATTAAACAATTATCACGCAATCTATCATTAAATGAAAAATCCCATATACCAACTAAATAACTGATCACCTTTCATATATACAATAAATGTTCCAAACGCAATATAGGGGCCAAAAGGAAATGGCTTACCCTTTTGAACTCTTCCAATTATCATCCCAATAACTGCACCACATGCTCCAAACAAGACAGCAAGAAATAAAGAAAGAAATACCCCTTTTATCCCTAGAACAAGGCCGATAACACCAAATAATTTCACATCCCCTCCTCCCATACCACCTCTGCTAAGGAGAAGAATAGCAAGCAGAGCAAGATAACCAAGTGTTCCTCCTATTGCCATATGTGAAAAAGAAGCAAGAGAAAAATACCATTGTTCCAAAATGAGGATAGGTAAGAAAAATAAAAGAAGTGAATTCGGTATAACCATATAAGAAAGGTCTGATACAATGACCATTATTAATAAAGAAGAGAGCGTTATATATAACAAACCTTCTCCGAATCCATTTGTTATAAAAGGAGCAAGGGAAAAAAGCACAGCAGTACTGAGCTCAATAGTTGGATAAAGAGCTGATATCTTATATTCACATACTCTGCATCTTCCTTTTTGCCATATGTATGAAATAACGGGAATAAGCTCTATTACCTGCAGCCTTGAGTTGCATGAAGGACATCTTGATGATGGATAAATTAAAGATTTTCCAATCGGAAGTCTTAATCCAACCACATTAAAAAAAGAGCCTAAAACTAAACCTGAACAAAATAGATAAATCGTAATGATTGTCATTTTTCGATCATCCCATCTAAAGATTTTTAATCTTTCAAATGGAAACCTCATCCGTTTTTCTATTGATTTGAAAACCATTCTCCAATGCTCGGAATTAGAAATGATGCAAGTACTGCAAGAATGAAAACAATCACAATAATCCCGAAAAGAGAAAAACCTTGCTCTGTTTTTAAAGTCAAATGCTTAAATTTATTCATAAAAGGCATACTCCTTTTTCTTTCTAGTATGCTCTTGTCTACAGCGAGAATTCACAAAAAGGAGAAATTTTATTCAGGATGGTTTACCTCCCTTTCTTCTTTTGGACCTCTAACTTCTTTAGAAAAAACAGGAGGGTAATAATCATCATTCATCACTTCAACAACCTGATCTTCTTTGCCATTTGTTATGTATCGCACAACTTCAATACTCTCCCCCTGTTTTCCTGTTCGTTCAATACGGGTTTCATTAACATTCAAAATCGGGTCATACTCTACAATTGTTCGAGGAGGATATGTCTCTTTCCTTCTCTCTTTTACTACAATTTTCTTTTTCAATTCTTTTCCACTTACTGTCGTAATAAGCTTATTACCCACAACCTTAACAGTGATAACATAGGAAGTTAAATGCGGATTTTCGAAGGTTAAATCTTCTTTTCCAAGTGAAACATAAGCTTCATATCCAAGAGGAACATGATACTGCCTTGTAGTACTTATATGTCGCTCTGTGATTGCAAAATCGGTATGTAACATAGCTTCGTAGAGAGAGGAAGTGAGCACTTCCCTACTTTCTTGGAAAAAACTTTCCTCATATTGAGTCAGAACTGCATAATTAAATGAAAATTCGTCCTTGCTGCCAACTGTCCATGAAGAAGAAGATCCAAATAGTTGTGAAAGATTTTCTTTACTTTCTTTTGATAATGGTCGTTCAACTTCAGCTACTACGGTCTCTTCTAAAGGTTCTGGTTCTTTTATATAGGATTGCAACACAAATAACGTCTTTGTAGCTAAACGTTGGCTTTGGTTCACTATCGTTTTTTCAAGACTTTTTTTATTTACTTTCTTTTGATCTTCAGCTTTGACATGATTATAAAGATCTCCATATAACTTATCCTTGTTGATATCAACAATTAAAGACTCATTCTTTTGGGTTTCAGCATGTTTCAGTGATTCTTTAAGATGAAAAACAACGACTGATCGGTCGAGGAGCACTTCTTCTTTATCATATGAAAAAGTAAGATGGCCACTTTGTTGCCACTCCTTAACTTTATTATTAACCTTTTCATATGCTTTCTCATAAGAAAGACCACCAATTGAGATGCCTGCTATTTTTGTTCCTTTTGCAAATGATGTGTTTGAACCAATGATTTTTTCATAAGCCCATACGCTTCCCTGTGAAATAACAATGCATGAAAGAACAAAAAGTAATAAAAATAAAAAGATTTCCCTTCCCTTTTTAGTGAATCTCACTAGAACACCTACCTCTGTTCTATCTCTTTCTTTTTCAGAATCATTAGTTTTTTTCACATTCACTATGTTGCTCTTTATACATATCTAACAACATGCATGTAAACTAACCATACCCTCACATCAAAAGGTCTTTGGACCTAGTTCTATATAACTTGTTTTTTTCCTTTATAACCAAGGCTTTACACCTCCTATTTTATACTAAGCTAGTAAATTTTGAAAGACTCCGCTGTAAGTTAATACATAAAAAAAGAGAACTCTTTTTAGAGCTCTCTTTTTCTTTTCCTTACGATAGAAGATAGTTTCGAACTTCTGAAATAAAATAAAGGGAACCTGTTATAAGAAGAAGATCTTTCCCTTTTGTGAGATTTTGTTTCCCTTTTTCAATCGCTTTTTTAAAATCCATTTCTATCACTTTTGAACTATGTTGACTTACAGCCGCTATATGTTCTGGATTGTCTGCTCTTGGAAAATCAAAGGTCGTAAATATAATGCTTGTTGCGATTTCCTCAAGTCTTGTAACAAGTTCTGTAGCTTCTTTATCTTTTAAACATGAAAACACAACGTGAATACTATATTCCTTATAATGACGTTTCACCGTTGAAACAAGACTCTCAATCCCTTGAATGTTATGAGCACCATCTAGAAAAATGAGTGGATTTTGGCTTATTTGTTCAAAACGTCCAAGCCATGCTGTTCGTTTTAATCCTTCATATATCTTGTTACCTTCTATATTTAAAAGTCCTGTTTTCTTTAAATATAGAAGTGCTGCAAGAGCTAAAGCTGCATTTTTCACTTGATGAGCACCAAGCATTGACAGCTTAACGTCTGAAAGAACAATATCAAATCCGGAAAATTGAAATCTTTCACTTAACTCTTCAGCTTCTAGAGAAGAAGTGTAAAAATCTCTTTCAAGCACGTAAACAGATGCATTTTCAGCTTTGGCCTTCTGTTGGATGACATCAAGTGCGTCTTTTTGCTCAACAGCAGTAAAAAGCGGAATATTTCTTTTAATAATGCCTGCTTTTTCTCCTGCAATTTCTTTGATTGTATTTCCTAAAATATTCATATGATCGAATCCAATGTTTGTAATAATAGTAGCAATTGGATTCAATACATTTGTAGAATCAAGCCGACCCCCAAGACCTGCTTCAAAAATAACAAAGTCTTGTTTATTCACTTTTCCAAAATAGTAAAAAGCCATCACTGTAATAACTTCAAATTCTGTAGCTTCTCCAAAATTTGTCTCATTTAAGCTCTCTACTACACCTTTTACCTCATTTACAAGATGAACAAGCTCTTCGTCTCGTATTGGCTTGCCGTTTACGCTAATCCGTTCATTGAAGGTCTCAATGTATGGAGAAGTGAATGTTCCAACAGTATATCCCCCTGCACAAAGCATCTCACGCAAATAAGAAAGCGTAGAGCCTTTTCCATTTGTACCTGCAATATGAATTGCCTTCAGCTGCTTATGAGGGCTTCCTAGCTTTTCTAACATCCAGCTCATTCTCTCTAAGCCAGGCTTAATGCCAAACTGAAGTCTTCCATGAATCCAGCTCCGTGCTTCATTATATGTAGAAATCATTCTCTTCTGTCCTTTCATGTATAGGAAAGACGAATCTTAAAAAAGATTCGTCTTCTGATTATCCCTTAATTTCTTCAATACGTTTTTTCACAATTTCTCTTTTCTCTACATAGTCTTTCTCTTTTTGGCGTTCTTCTTCTACAACTTGTTCTGGCGCCTTGCTCACGAAACGTTCATTGCTTAATTTCTTTTGAACACGATCTACTTCTTGATTAAGCTTTTCTAGCTCTTTTTCTAAACGAGCAATTTCTTCTTCAATGTTAATAAGCCCTTCAAGCGGTAAAATAAGCTCTGCCCCTGTTACAACGGCTGTCATTGCTTTATCAGGAGCTGTTAAGTCTACATCGATTGTAAGCTCACTTGGATTACAGAAACGCTCAATATACGCTTTATTTTTTGAAAGTTTTTCTTTAATGTCTGCACTATTTGCTTTAATCATCAGCTTAATTTGTTTGCTCATTGGCGTATTTACTTCAGCACGAATATTACGAACAGAACGAATAATATCAACAAGAAGGTTCATTTCCCCAGCAGCTTCTTTGTTTGTTAACTCCTCTTTTACTGTAGGCCAGCTTGCTGTTGTAATTGATTCGCCTTCATGCGGCAAGTTCTGCCAAATTTCCTCGGTAATAAACGGCATAAACGGATGAAGAAGGCGCATTGTTTGATCTAATATATATGCTAAAACAGAACGAGTTGTTTTCTTAGCCTCTTCATCTTCTCCATAAAGCGGAAGCTTCGCCATTTCAATATACCAATCACAGAAATCATCCCAAATGAAGTTATATAGTGCACGACCAACTTCACCAAATTCGTAGCGATCAGCAAGGTTTGTCACACTCTCAATTGTTTCATTTAAGCGTGTTAAGATCCATTTATCCGCTACAGATTTTTCACCTGATAAATCCAGTTCTTCATATTTAATTCCGTTCATATTCATTAGAGCAAAACGTGATGCATTCCAAATTTTATTTGCAAAGTTCCACGTTGACTCTACTTTTTCAAAGCTAAAACGTAAGTCTTGGCCAGGGGAACTTCCTGTTGAAAGGAAGAAGCGAAGTGAATCTGCTCCGTATTTCGCAATAACGTCCATTGGATCAACGCCATTACCTAATGACTTACTCATTTTTCGTCCTTCAGCATCACGTACAAGACCGTGAATAAGAACATCTTTAAATGGGCGTTCTCCTGTGAACTCTACACCTTGGAAAATCATACGAGATACCCAGAAGAAAATAATATCATAACCTGTTACAAGCGCTGCTGTTGGATAGTAACGCTTAAAATCTTCTGTTTCTTCTGGCCAACCCATTGTTGAGAAAGGCCAAAGAGCAGAAGAAAACCATGTATCTAATACGTCATTATCTTGTTCCCAGTTTTCAATATCTGCTGGAGCTTCTTCTCCAACATATACTTCACCTGTTTCTTTATGATACCAAGCTGGAATGCGGTGTCCCCACCAAAGCTGACGCGAAATACACCAATCACGAATATTTTCCATCCAACGTAAATATGTTTTTTCAAAACGGTTTGGCACAAAGTTTACTTTGTTTTCTTTCTCTTGAAGTTCTACAGCAGCATCTGCTAAAGGCTGCATTTTTACAAACCATTGTGTTGAAAGATATGGTTCAACAACTGCTCCACTTCTTTCACTATGACCTACAGAGTGAAGATGCTCTTCAATTTCAAATAGAACGCCTTCTTCTTGCAGATCTTTTACGATTGCTTTCCGACACTCAAAGCGGTCCATTCCTTCATACTTCAAAGCTTTCTCATTCATCGTACCATCTTGATTCATAACAAGAATACGTTCAAGATTATGACGGTTTCCAATTTCAAAGTCATTCGGATCGTGTGCAGGTGTAATTTTAACAGCTCCTGAACCAAACTCCATGTCAACATAGTCATCGCCAACAATTTCAATCTCACGGCCTACAATTGGTAGAATTGCTTTTTTACCAATAAGATGCTTATAGCGTTCGTCTTCAGGATGAACAGCAATTGCTGTGTCACCAAGCATTGTTTCCGGACGAGTTGTTGCAATTTCGATATACCCAGAACCATCTGCAAGAGGATAACGCATATGATAAAAAGCACCTTGTACATCTTTATAAATAACTTCGATATCTGAAAGAGCCGTTTTTGTTGCAGGATCCCAGTTGATAATATATTCCCCGCGGTAAATAAGTCCTTTATTATAAAGGCTAACAAACACTTGACGAACAGCTTTTGATAAACCTTCATCTAATGTAAAACGCTCTTTAGAGTAATCTAAACCAAGCCCTAATTTTGACCATTGTGTACGAATATGTGCTGCGTATTCTTCTTTCCATTTCCAGGTTTCTTCTACAAATCTCTCACGCCCTAAATCATAGCGAGACTTGCCTTCTTCACGTAGCTTCGCTTCCACTTTAGCTTGTGTCGCAATTCCAGCATGGTCCATCCCTGGAAGCCATAGCACATCATACCCTTGCATTCTTTTCATACGTGTTAAAATATCTTGTAATGTTGTATCCCATGCATGACCTAAATGTAGCTTTCCTGTTACGTTTGGCGGTGGAATGACAATTGTGTATGGTGGCTTATTTTTGTCATCTTTTGCTTCAAAAAACTTTCCTTCTAACCAGTATTGATAACGCCCTTCTTCGATCTTTTGCGGATCATACTTTGTCGGCATCGTGTTTTCTTGTTCTGACATCTTATTCCCTCCAGCTAAAGTAAAATAAATAGTATGCAAAAATGCATACAAAAAACTCCTTCCATCTTGAAAAGGACGAAAGGAGTGAAGTTCGCGGTACCACCTTTTTTCAAAAAACGCCACACTTTGGGCGCTTTTGCACTTGAAAAGATAACGGCTTTTCGCCGACTTTTTCTAATAGGACTGAGCCGTTCAAAAAAGCAACTTGCAGGTGACTTTCTAACGCGATTGCTTAAGAAACTTCTCAGCATATAGTCTCTCTCTCTTGAAGCATCTTTCGTTATACTCTTCCTGCGCACTGTATTAGCATTAATTTCGTTTACTTCTATATACTATACAAAAAAATTATAAATCGTCAATAAGCTTCTCCATCTTTTTTCACTTTTATTCCTCATTTTTCACTTTTCTTCTTTAGGCACATTGCCTAAGTGTTCAACATATAATGTAAAAACATCTGTTATCGTAAGGAGATGAGAAATTTGAAGCAGCGTTTCAATTCTTATTCATTAAAGAAATGGGCCCAGAACGCAGGAGCTGTTTGCTCTCAATTTATTATCCCGCTCACTGTTTTTCAAGCGGTACGTACAATTGTTTTCCCATCTATCCTAGACGTTTTTCTTCTGTTGATTTTCATAGCTATTCTATTATCAATTTATTTTGAATGGATTTAAAAAAGAACTAGCCCTCTTGTTCAGAGGCTAGTTCTGCCATTTCTTTTTGTTTTTCAACTTCTACAATTTTTGTGACAAGTGCTTCAACGTTTTTCATATGCCAGTAGCTTTCCATAAGCATCTTGACGTGATATTGCTCATTACTACTGTTCTTCTGATATCTTTCAAATGCTTTGTAGAAACGTTCAGGGAAAGCTAAATATGCACAAAATAGCCTTTTCTCTGTCTCGTTTAAAGGAAAGTGACTTTCATAGTTCTCAAACCACTCATACACATCTAGATTTTGAAGAGGATATGTTTTTAAAGAACGATAATAGAAATCTGCTAAATCATATACAGGGGAACCTTCTCTCGCTTCTTCAAAGTTAATAAAATATCCATTTTCATTCTCATCATAAACAAAATGTTTTGTAGAAACCTTACCATGATTAATTACTAAACGGGTTTTTTCTTCCTCTTTTGCGGTCTCATACCATTTTTCAAATTGTTCTTTTGCAAATGTAAGGGACCTTGTCATTTCGTAGTAAAAGGTACAAAAATATAGCTGAAAAGGAGACATATATACCTCTTTTTCACTTTGTTCTACATATGTTGCCATAGCTGTTTCTCTTTCGTTCCAACGTGAGACAAGCTCTTCATAATGTTTTTCTTTTTCTTTTACATCAATTTTCTCTTCATAAGATGAAAAGGCATGAAGCTCTGCAAGTTCTCGAAACAGCTTATATGGCAATGAATCCTGTTCTTCTCTCCGTTCGTTCAGAAACCAATGTGTCAAATAAAACTGTTCTGACACTCCTTTGGAAAAGTACTGGCCTTCTAACGTTGGATAAACAGGCACAAGCTTTGTAAACCCATTTTTGTGTAACTTTGTCATCTTCTGAACAAAATGGGGATTACGCCAAGAGGAGGATAGCCTTTTAAGCGCAAACACTCCTTTTGACGTAAATACTTTTTTCACTTTGCCATAGTCTTCAATATAGTCTGCCTGTAAGCCATATTGCTGTAGAAGGGGCCCATATGCTCTTAGACTATTTTCCATTCTTGCCCCACTCTCTTTCTTCCTTTAATTCACTCAGACAGGAATTGTTAAAACCTGACCTTCTGTTACATCTTGTTCATCTTCTAGATTGTTTGCCTGTACAAGCTGATGAACAGGCAGATCATAACGCCCTGCAATTTGCTCAAGTGAATCTCCTTCTTGAACAATACACATTTTAACGCACGTTTTCGTTTCCTGCTCATCTCTATCAAACAGCTCTGTTAAATAAAGTGTATTTTCTTTACGGTGAGCTTTCGGTTCTTTTGTCTCATCTTCTTCCCTTGTAGATGTAACAACCGTTGGTGAACTGCTTTCAACCTCTTCCTTCTCTTCCACTTTCTCAAGGAGGTCAGCCTCTGAAAGTGGTCTTTCCTCATCTAGGTCTGCTAAGTACAACGCATTGTCCTTACGATGAGTTTCCGACTCTTTCGTCTCAACTTCTTCCCTTACAGATGTAACAACCGCTGGTGAACTGCTTTCAACAGTTTCCTTCTTCTCTTCCACATTTTCAGAGGAAACCGGTCTTTCTTGATGGGGTTCTGCAATGTTGTTTTCTTCAGAAGGAGAATCTTCTTTGCTCAACTGCAAAGGCTCAAATACAGGATCTTCTTCTTTTTCCTCTGTTTTTTCTCTCTTTACTTCTACTTCAAATGGTTCCTCAATTTCACTTATATCTTCTTCTTCTTCTTCTTCTCGTTCATCTTCTGGAAATTGATAAGGATTCTGAATAGATCGTGAGCTATTTGTAATTCTTTCTGTCCATTCACCCTCTTCTTTTTCTACTTTCTCTTCGCTTGGAGCAGAACGGTACAATGGCTGATATACAAGCTCATCATCTAATTTGCTTTCTTCCTCCAAACTACCCTCATCTTGCGGAGCTGACTGCTGTGGTTCTGCTGTGGCATCCTCAATGCCTATAATGCAAATATCGGCTGTTAGCTTTAAAGAACGTTGATCAAACAAATCATAATCAAAACTTTCAACATCAACATAAAGCTCTTCTAAGCTCGATATTCTATCTCGTGGAATCGTAATGTCAATTGGAAAACGATGAGCGAATGTTGTAATGCCATCTTCTCTTAACTCAATGGCTTCAATCATTCGCCCTTCTGCTTGGTCACGAATAGAGCTTTCCCCTTCTTTTTGTACATATTCTCCTACAAGCATTAGTGCTCCATAAATGGATACTTGATCTCCAAGTTCATTAGTTGCTACATCAGGAGATAAAGAAATAGATAAAAGCTGATCTACTTCCTGTTCAGAACGAAAATAAATAGATTCCTCTACAGAAAAACGTAGGCAAGACAGATTGTCCTTTGACAATGTCTGTTCCTCCTTTCAATTCCCCATTCAATAAGATAAAAGCCATACGGCTCGTTTCACCATTTGATACTTTCCTTGTTGCTATTTCACGCTTCTTAGCGCATAAGATGAAAATCATTTGTCTTTATAGATGTATGAGTAAAAGGTATATTTATGACTAAAAGATACCCCTAACCCTTCCACTGCTCTTTTTTCGCATAAAAAGAAGCCCTTTTCGTAATGAAAACGGCTCTAGTTAAGTTCATGGAAGGTTTTAAGAAATAGGTTGTGCATCATAACTGTTCCCGCTTGTCCTCTTTCTAAACATCATGAATTGGAATCCCATATATTTTCAAAACTCTCTTTTTCATTTCTTTTTCCGTAATCAATCCTATCATTTTAGCATGAATCAAATCCTTTTCTCTTTCAGTTAGTTCATTGTTTTTTATGTTAAATTCTTTCTTCAATTCAATTATTATATTTTCTAACTTTTGTTTGTCCATTTCAATCACCCTTTATAAAGAATTTACGTATAGACTTGATTTATCCTTTACTTTTGTTTAACATTCTCATGACGTTTTCTTTTAATTACATAATTTAAAATTAAGAAAACGATAATTATCACTGGATGTATCCGTTTAGAATACTCCTTTGATCTTAGTAAATTTACCCTTATCGGGAGAAACTAACCTAAAAAAGAAGGGAGTGTTTTATGATGTGGGCAGAATTTAAAAAGTTCGCTTTAAAAGGAAATGTATTAGACCTAGCTGTTGCTGTTGTAATTGGAGCTGCTTTTGGGAAGATTGTTTCTTCTCTTGTAGATAGCATTATTATGCCACTTGTAGGAATCATCTTGGGCGGATATGACTTTAAAGGGTTAAATGTACAGATTGGTGATGCCACTGTAGCCTATGGGGTATTTATTCAAAATATTGTAGATTTCTTTATTGTTGCGTTTGCTATTTTTCTTTTTGTTAAAGGTATTGAGCGGTTTAAAAAGAAAAAGGAGGAAGAGCCTGCTCCTCCAGAGCCTGACAGAAAAGAAGAACTCTTACAAGAAATTCTTGTTACACTGCAAAAGTCAAAACAAAAGGACAGCCTATAAGGCCGTCCTTTTTTCTTTTATCCACGAATCCGTGAAAATGCTTTTTCTGCTGCTTCGATTGTTTTTTCAATGTCTCCATCGCTATGTGCTGTTGATAAAAACATTCCTTCAAACTGAGAAGGAGGAAGGAAGACACCTTCATTTGCCATTTCTCTATAATATGTTGCAAAATACTCAAGATTAGACGTTTTAGCCGTTTCATAGTTAATAACTTCTTCATTTGTGAAGAAAAAGCCAATCATTGAGCCTGCACGGTTTGCTGTAAAAGGAATGTCATGCTTTTTAGCAGCGCTCACAAGACCTTCTTCAAGACGATCTGCTTTGCGATTAAATTGTTCATATGAAAGAGGAGTAAGTTGTGTTAAAGTTTCATAACCACCTGTCATAGCTAAGGGATTTCCTGAAAGTGTTCCTGCTTGATAGATTGGACCGCTCGGAGCGACTCTTTCCATAATTTCAGCTTTCCCACCATATGCACCAACAGGCAGACCTCCGCCAATTACTTTTCCAAGACAAGTCAAATCAGGTGTCACACCATAATATCCTTGAGCACAATTATAATCAACCCGGAATCCTGTCATAACTTCATCAAAAATTAAAAGGGAGCCATATTCATTTGTAATATTACGAAGCCCTTCTAAAAAGCCTTCAACAGGAGGAACAACGCCCATATTTCCTGCTACAGGTTCAACAATTACCCCTGCAATATCCTCTCCAAACTGTTCAAATGCATAACGAACGCTCTCTATATCATTATATGGAACAGTGATTGTATTTTGGGCAATACCTTCTGGCACACCAGGACTGTCTGGTAAACCTAATGTTGCTACACCTGAGCCTGCTTTAATTAAAAGAGAGTCTCCGTGTCCATGATAACAACCTTCAAACTTTAAAATCTTATTTCGATTTGTGTAACCACGCGCTAGACGAAGTGCACTCATCGTTGCTTCTGTTCCTGAACTCACCATGCGCACAATTTCAATTGATGGCACGCGCTCAATTACAACTTTTGCAAGCTCATTTTCCACAAGCGTTGGTGCACCAAAGCTTGTCCCTGCTTCAGTTACTTTCTTTAAAGCTGCAATAACACGATCGTTTGAATGACCATGAATTAAAGGCCCCCATGATAACACATAATCAATATATTCGTTACCATCAATATCATAAATTTTCGAGCCTTTTCCACGTTCTATAAAAATCGGATCCATGTTTACTGATTTAAACGCACGGACAGGACTGTTCACCCCGCCAGGCATAAGTTGCTGGGCTTCTAAAAATGCAGCTTTTGATTTTTCATAACTTCTCATTTAATGTTCTCTCCCTTCAATTCACTAGTTTTTTTCACGCAACCATCTTGATGCATCTTTTGCATGATACGTAACAATTAAGTCTGCTCCTGCTCGCTTCATACTAATCAACTTTTCAAGCACAATATCGCGTTCATTTACCCAGCCGTTTGCAGCAGCAGCTTTGACCATTGAGTACTCACCGCTTACATTGTATGCTACAACAGGTACGTTAAATCTGTCTCTTACATCACGGACAATATCTAAGTAAGATAACGCTGGCTTAACGATAAGGAAATCTGCATCCTCATCAACATCTGACTGAGCTTCACGAATAGCTTCTGTACGATTTGCTGGATCCATTTGATATGTTTTACGGTCACCAAATTGTGGTGTAGAATGAGCTGCATCACGGAACGGACCGTAAAAAGCAGAAGAGTATTTCACAGCATATGACATGATTGGCACATCTTCGAATCCTTCTTCATCAAGGCCATGGCGGATTGCAGCTACAAATCCGTCCATCATATTTGATGGTGCAATAATATCTGCTCCTGCTTTTGCTTGGCTAACAGCCGTTCTTGCTAAAAGATCAAGCGTTGGATCGTTTAAGATTTTCCCGCCTTCAATAACGCCACAATGTCCGTGATCTGTATATTGACAAAGACAAGTATCTGCAATAACAACCATTTCAGGGAAGTTCTCTTTAATTTGAGAGATAGCTTTTTGAACAATTCCGTGCTCATCATATGCTTGTGAGCCAACTTCATCTTTATGAGCTGGAACTCCAAAAACCATTACAGATAAAACACCAAGTTCAACAAGTTCCTCTATTTCTTTGTTCAAATAATCAAGAGAAACATGATACACGTCAGGCATTGAAGAAACTTCACTTCTAATGTTTTCTCCTTCTACAACAAAAATTGGATAAATAAAATCTTCTGGACGAAGATGATTTTCACGAACTAAAGCTCGCATATTTTCTGAACTACGTAAACGACGATGACGATCAAACATAAGATGTTCCACGTCTAGTCACTCCCTTTTTTTGAAAAATAATGTATTAATACTTTCATCATACCATCTACAGAAGCACTGTGCGCAATATGGCGCTCAGAAAAACCGCATGCTTCTGCTCTTTTTCCTGTTACATCTCCAACACACACAAGCGGCAGGTTCCGTCCGTTTTCCTTTTGTGAGTATGGAACCAATTCACAAAACGCGTTGACGGCTGATGGGCTCATAAAAGTAATAGCATCCATTTGCTCCTCTTTCACAAGAAAATCAAGCTCTTTCTGCTTGTCCTTGTCAGCCACTGTTTCATATACTGTTATGGTCTCTACTTCTAATCCTTGCTCTCTTAGACCTTTAGGGATAGTGTCTTTCGCTAGATTTCCACGAACAAAGAGAATTTTCTCTTCCTTTGGCACAACTTTTAAAAGTTCTCCTAAAAGAGCTTCTCCTGTAAACACAGAAGGTTTTAAAATAGAAGAATATCCATGTTCTTTTAGTACCTTTTCTGTCTTGTCTCCAACTACCGCTATCTTTGCTGTACTCTTTATTTTTTGATTAACAGATGGACCTTTTAACAAATCAAAAAAAATGGAGACTCCATTTTGGCTTGTAAAAACAAGCCATTGATATTCATGTACATGTCTCAGCGTTTCTTTTACTTTTTCTTTATTTTTCACATGGCGAATTTTTAAAAGAGGCACTACAAGCGGCGTTCCTCCATATTGTTCAATTAACCGAACAAATGGAGCACTCTGCTCTTTTGGACGCGTAATCAAAATGCGTTTACCAAAAAGAGGAGCTGAGTCCATCACGACTCACCAAGCTCCTCTTTGACTTTATCAATTAACTTTTTTGCACCTTGACTTGATAAAATGCGAGCAGCTTCATGTCCTACCTCTGTTGGATTATTACCGACAACACGCTCTTTATACATTTGTTTTCCGTCTGGTGAAGCAACAAGAGCTGTTAATACAACTTCTTCGCCTTCAAGTGTAGCGTAACCTGCAATCGGAACTTGACAGCCGCCTTCCATCTTATGAAGAAAAGCACGCTCCGCTGTAACAGTTATACTTGTTTTATAATCATCTAACTTGTGAAGGAGATCCATTAGTTCTTGATCATCTTCACGACATTCAATCGCTAAAGCACCTTGACCAATTGCAGGAACACAAACTTCCTCATTCATATATTCGCTTACAACATCATCAGACCAGCCCATACGCTTTAACCCCGCTGCAGCAAGCACAATTGCATCATAGTCTTCACTTTCTAGCTTTCCTAACCGCGTATCAATATTTCCGCGAATCCATTTAATTTCAAGATCTGGACGATAGGATAAAATTTGGGCTCCGCGTCTTAAGCTACTTGTACCGATAATAGCTTTTTCTTTAATATTTGCTAGTCCTTCGCCAGTTTTTGAAATGAATGCATCACGATGGTCTTCACGAACCGGAATGCAGCCAATTGTAAGTCCATCTGGAAGAACAGCTGGCATGTCTTTCATGCTATGAACAGCAAAATCAATTTCTTTATTTAACATTGATTGCTCAATTTCTTTCACAAAAAGACCTTTTCCTCCTACTTTAGATAATGTTACATCTAAAATTTGGTCGCCTCGTGTTACAATCTCTTTAATTTCAAAGTCATAGTTTCCACCAAGCTTTTTCAGCTGTTCAATCACCCATTTTGTTTGTGTTAATGCTAATTTACTTTTTCTTGAACCAACAACAATTTTCCGCATAAAATCCTCCTACTACGAGTTCCAAAAATGAAAGTTAGATAAACTTCCAAATAAAAAGAAGTTTATTAGTAAAATTAAAAACGAAGCCATATTCCAAAAGGCCATTGATTTTCCTTGCTGTCCCCTACTTATTCTTACATAAAGATAGACACTATAGACAATAAGTACAAGAAAAGAACCAAGTACTTTTACGTCATACCAATGAAAATGATCAAGTTTCATATAAGCCCACATAACGCCTAAAAGAAGAGAGAGGAGCAAGAGCGGAAGAGCAACAACATTTAAAAGATAAGAGAGATAATCAAGTCTTGATAAATCTCCAAGCCTTATCAGCCGTTTCCCCCACTTTTTCTTTTTCAAGAGATGATATTGCAGAACATAAAGTGATGAAAAAACAAAAGAAATCGAGAATGCCCCATACGACAAAATTGCCATTGTAATATGAAAAATTAATAACTCTGAAACTAGGCGTTCTCCTTGAACAGTAGAATAGTCTTGCATAGGTACAAAAGTATGTAACGCCATCACAAAAAAACCAATTACATTTGTGAAGAACACAAGAAAATCCACTCTCAAAAAGCGATTGATAAGAAGAGAGAGTGTAATAAGTACCCATGCATAAAAATAGATCCCTTCAAATATCGTTAAGATGGGAAATCTTCCTGTTTCTATCATTCTGAACAGGAGAAAAAATGTTTGTAATACCCAGACAATAGCAAGCAACCAGAAGGCTGTTCGATTCGCCTTCCGGTTGTTAAGTAAAAAATCGATAAAATATAATAGCACACTTATAGCATAAAGTACGACAACAAGCTCATAAATTCTTGTTAAATTGATTTCTACCATTTAACAATCCTTTCTTATGACGGATGTACAATTTCATGAGCAAGGGGCGCTTTTTCTACCTTCTTTTCAATAGTACGTTCATCTTGTACCATATGTTCGATATCAAAAATCTTCATAAATAACTGAAGTGACTCTTCTGCACCTTTTTGACCAGCAAGCTCTTTCGCACTTAAAATTGGATCTTTCAGTAGCTGATTAATAATGCTTTTTGTATGTTTATTTAATACTTTCCGCTCACGTTCTGTCAAATTTGGAAGCTTTCGCTCAATGCTTTTCATTGTTTCACTTTGGATATTGAGCGCTTTTTGACGAAGTGCTGAAATGACAGGCACAACACCAAGCGTTCCAATCCATGTTTTAAATTCTACAACAGCTGCTTCAATCATAATTTCAATTGTCTCAGCTGCCTTCTGACGTTCTTGCAGGTTTGCTTCCACAATACCCTCTAAATCATCAATATCATATAAGAAAACTGTTTCTAGTTCGCTAAGAGATGGATCTAAATCGCGCGGAACAGCAATATCCACCATAAAAATTGGGCGACCTTTGCGCAACTTTTCTACTTCTTTCATCGTCTCTTTAGTAATAACATATTCTGTTGCTGATGTTGAACTAATGACGATATCCGCTTCAAGCAAGGCACCTGCAAGATCTTCAAAACTTCTTGCATTTCCTTCAAAACGCTGTGCTAAGGCTTCTGCTTTTTCCTTTGTACGATTAATAACCGTCACATTGCCAACTCCACTGCCAGATAAGTTTTTAGCAGCAAGCTCGCCCATTTTACCAGCACCTAAAATAAGGACATGCTTTTGTGACAGATTACCAAATATCTTTTTCCCAAGTTCAACAGCTGCATAGCTAACAGACACAGCATTTGCACCGATATCCGTGTAGTGATGTGCTCGTTTTGCAAGTGTCACAGCTTCTTTAAAAAGCTGATTAAATACCGTTCCTGTTGCTCCTTGGCCTTGCGCTGTTAAAAAGCTTGAACGAACTTGACCAAGAATTTGAGTTTCACCTAATACCATTGAATCTAACCCGCTAACAACACGATATAAATGCTCAATCGCAGCATCATGCTCGTATATTGTTAAATATGGAGAAAGTTCCTCTTTACTTATATTAAACCATTCAGCTAAAAAAGCTTTTACATAATAACGCCCTGTATGCAACTGATCAACAACTGCATAGATTTCTGTCCGATTGCATGTTGACACAATTACGTTTTCTAAAACGCTCTTTTGCTCTTTAAGAACACGCATCGCTTCAGACAGTTCACTATCGTTAAAACTTACCTTTTCGCGAATTTCAACAGGGGCTGTTCGATAATTTAAGCCGATCGCAATAATGTGCATTCTTTTCTGTACCCCCTTAACGTAATGCTCGTATTATCCTTTATTTATTATAACATGTTTCCTTTAGCTCTTTTCATACAAAATGTGAACATTATTTAAAATGATTATAAAGTAATATTTCTTATTATGTAATTAGTTTAGCACAC
This sequence comes from Priestia filamentosa, assembly GCF_900177535.1. NCBI lineage: Bacteria > Bacillati > Bacillota > Bacilli > Caryophanales > Bacillaceae > Priestia > Priestia filamentosa. The sequence continues at coordinate 229,629 of NZ_FXAJ01000001.1, read as the reverse complement.
TTTCTTAAATTCTCAACTTTTTTGATTGTTAATAGAAAGCGCTAGCATTTATGAGAAGCTCCGTTACTATCTTCTTCGTATAGCATTATTTTTCCTTTTTCTTTATTGTTTTACAAAAGAAAAAAATTATACAAGAGACCCTTTAATTTTCTAAAGGGTCTCTTGTATAATATAATATTCCATCACATAATATGCTTGTTTCCTCGTAAAAGCAGACGTTTTTATAGAAAGCTTTTAATAGCATTCCACGCCGTGTCTTTTCCTTGAGCCGTTTCCGAAGAGAATAAAATCATTTCATCGCCCTCTTCAAGCTCCAACGTTTCTTTTACGATTTTTAAATGTTTTTGCCACTTTCCTTTTGGTATCTTATCAGCTTTTGTAGCAATGATAATAACGGAAAGTCCGAAATGCTTTAGAAAATCATACATCATAATATCATCTTGAGTTGGCTTATGACGTACATCTACGATAAGTACAACAGCTTTAAGCTGTTCTCGGTTTGTTAGATACGTTTCAATCATTTTGCCCCATGCTGCACGCTCTGTTTTTGAAACACGAGCATATCCATAACCTGGAACATCTACAAAATGTAGAATGTCATCAATATTATAGAAATTTAACGTTTGTGTTTTACCTGGCTTTGAAGATGTACGCGCTAAATTTTTACGATTCAGCATTTTATTGATAAAAGATGATTTCCCCACATTTGAACGCCCTGCAAGTGCAATCTCAGGAAGATGACCAACGGGGTACTGTGCTGGCTTTACAGCACTTATCACAATCTCTGCGTTTTTTACTTTCATAAACTCTCTCCTACTAATGCGTGCTTTAGCACCTCATCCAAATGAGAAACTGGAACAATTTCAAGGTACTCCCGCACGCTTTCTGGAATTTCCTCAATGTCCTTCTCATTATCACGTGGAATCAATACTTTTGTCAAACCGGCTCTATGAGCACTAAGCGTCTTTTCCTTTAACCCTCCGATTGGAAGCACACGTCCTCGAAGTGTAATTTCACCTGTCATTCCTACTTCTTTTCTAACAGGATTGTCTGTTAAAGCTGAAACAAGAGCAGTAGCCATCGTAATACCTGCTGAAGGGCCATCCTTTGGCACAGCTCCTTCTGGAACGTGAACATGAATATCTAACTTTTCATGAAATGAAGGGTCAACCCCTAGCTCGTCTGCTCGTGAGCGAATGTAGCTAAAAGCAGCTTGTGCCGATTCTTTCATTACATCGCCAAGTTTCCCTGTTAAAATTAGTTTTCCTTTACCAGGAGCAACACTTACTTCAATAGAAAGTGTATCTCCGCCAACCGTTGTATAAGCAAGACCTGTTGCAACACCAACTTGGTCTTCTTCTTCAATTTGTCCATAGCGGAAACGTGGTTTTCCTAAGAAATCCTCAAGCGTTTTTGGTGTAACCGTAATTCTTTTTCTCTCTTCTCCAACAATTTGTTTTGCTGCTTTTCGGCAAATAGAAGCTAATGTTCGCTCAAGGCTACGAACTCCCGCTTCTCTCGTATACATGCGAATAATTTTTAGAAAAGCTTCGTCTTTTATATTAAGCTGGGTTTTTCCTAATCCGTGCTCTTTTAGTTGTTTTGGGAAAAGATGACGCTTCGCAATTTCTAACTTTTCTAGCTCTGTATAACCAGCAATATCAATAATTTCCATCCGGTCACGAAGCGGACCTGGAATTGTTGCTAAATTATTTGCTGTAGCAATAAAAAGGACATTAGACAAATCATAAGTTTCCTCAATATAGTGGTCACTGAACGTATTATTTTGCTCTGGATCCAATACTTCTAAAAGAGCTGATGAAGGGTCACCACGGAAGTCATTCGACATTTTGTCAATTTCATCGAGCAAGAAAACCGGGTTAATTGTTCCTGCTTTCTTCATCCCTTGAATAATACGACCAGGCATTGCTCCAACATATGTGCGTCGATGCCCCCTAATTTCTGACTCATCGCGTACACCGCCAAGAGAGGCTCTAACAAACTGACGGTTAAGAGAAGTAGCGATTGATCTAGCAAGCGATGTTTTCCCAACTCCAGGCGGTCCTGATAAGCAGAGAATTGGACCTCTTAATGATTTTGTCAACTGCTGAACAGCCAAGTACTCCAGCACGCGTTCTTTCACTTTTTCAAGTCCATAATGCTCGTCATCTAATATTTTTTCTGCTCGTTTAATATTTAAAATATCTTCTGTTTCTTTTGTCCAAGGTAGCGAAATGAGCCATTCAATATAGTTTCTAATCACAGAGCTTTCAGCAGAACTTGCAGGTACTTTTTCATATCGATCAAGCTCTTTTAAAGCAACCTCTTTGATATGGTCTGTCATACCGGCTTTTTCAATTTTCTCAAGCAGTGAAGACACTTCAGCCGTCTTGCCGTCCTTATCTCCAAGTTCCTTTTGAATTGCCTTCATTTGTTCCCGAAGATAATATTCCTTTTGAGTACGCTCCATTGATTTTTTAACACGCTGACTAATTTTCTTCTCAAGCTGTAAAACTTCTTGTTCATTATTAATATATTCAATAACTTTTTCTAACCGTTCTTTAACGTCAAGCATTTCTAGAATTTCCTGTTTTTGATCAACTTTAACAGGAAGATGTGATGTGATAATATCAGCAAGACGTCCAGGCTCATCAATATCTGTTACTGTTGCAAGTGTTTCCTGAGATACTTTTTTAGACAATTTTATGTATTGCTCAAAATACTGTAGCAACGTTCTCATTAAAGCTTCATCTTCTGAAGTTTTTTCATGATCCTCGGTGTGCTGCTCAATATCTACAGAAAACATCTTTTCTTCTTGCTTAAAAGATACAATTTTCGCTCTGTTTAATCCTTCTACGAGAACGCGCATCGTTCCATTTGGGAGTTTTAACATTTGCTTAATTTTCGCTAGTGTTCCTGTATGATAAAAATCTTCTTCTGTTGGTTCATCAATCCCCATTTCCTTTTGTGAAACAAGAAAAATGAGGTGATCTTCTATCATTGCTGTTTCTAAAGCTTGCACAGATTTATCTCGACCAACATCTAAATGCAAAACCATTGTTGGATATACAAGCAAGCCTCTTAGTGGCAGAAGCGGAACTGTTGTTGTTTGTTTGGTTGCCACTTTTCTACACCTCCATCTAAGCTATTCGGTTAAAGGGGAGTCTTGTATTATAGGAAGAAAGCCTTCACTTTATTCCACTATTTACTACATTATTGTAATAAAAAATATTTTCTCTCCATAAAATTAACCGAAAATTCAATACGTATAGTCTTTCAACAATTCTATCTTATTTAAAAAACATTGTCTAATCTAAAACATTGTCTCTTCCTTATTGTGAGCCTTTCCTATGGAGAACATGTAAAAACATCTCCTCTTATTTTCAGAAAAACAGGCTTTATCCTTTTAAGGACAAAGCCTGTTTTTTATATTGATTCACGTTTTGGAAGGGACACATCTTCTTCACGATTCAAAAGAGGATGAGCCGTTTTAACTAATGTTAGAGCTAGAACTTCTTTAATGTGTGTAACTGGGATAATTTCAATCCCCTTTATTTCTTCTAAAAGTGAGTTCATATTTTCCTTTGGAATAATGACTGTTTCGACTCCTGCCTGCTTTGCAGCTTTCACTTTTGCTACAACTCCACCAATTGGCTTTACTTTCCCATGAAGACCAATTTCTCCTGTCATTGCTATCGTATGCTTAACAGGAACATTGTAAATGGCCGAATAGATTCCCGTAGCCATCGCAATACCTGCTGAAGGCCCATCAATAGGAATTCCTCCTGGAAAATTCACGTGAATATCGTATTCACTTTCTTCCATACCCATTGTACGGAGAACAGTAATAACATTTTCAATGGAACTTCTCGCCATACTTTTGCGACGAATCGATTTTCCGCTTCCACCAATGCTTTCTTCCTCAACAATTCCTGTAATATTGATTTTTCCTTTATCTTTACTTTTTAGAGCTGTCACTTCAATGTCTAACAAAGCACCAGAATTTGGACCGTAAACTGCAAGTCCATTCACAATTCCAACTTGCTCTTTTTGCCCTATCTTTGGATCAAGGCGTGGAGACATTTGACTTGAATGAATAACCCATTCCATATCGCTATCTTCAATTTCTTTCTTATCAGCAGAAATAGCCACTCCTGCTGCAATTTGAATCATATTAACAGCTTCCCGCCCGTTTCTTGCATATGTAGCTAACAACGATAATGAATATTCACTAATTGGCATCCCAACTTTATCTGCAGCCTTTTTGGCTACCGTTTCAACTTCACCTTTTTCAAGCTCTCTAAAGAAAATCTCTAAACAGCGAGAACGTATTGCCGGAGGAATTTCATCAGGTGTTCTAGTTGTGGCTCCAACTAGACGAAAGTCAGCCGGTAATCCATTTTGAAAGATATCATGAATATGTGTTGGAATTTGATTATTTTCTTCACTATAATACGCACTTTCCAAAAATACTTTTCGATCTTCTAGCACTTTTAGCATTTTATTCATTTGAATTGAATGAAGTTCCCCAATCTCATCAATAAACAACATGCCTCCGTGAGCGTGAGTAACAGCTCCTTGTTTTGGTTGAGGAATCCCCGCTTGTCCCATCGCCCCTGCTCCTTGATAAATGGGATCATGAACAGAACCAATAAGAGGATCTGCAATTCCCCGCTCGTCAAAGCGTGCTGTTGTAGCATCAAGTTCAACGAAAACAGCATCTTGCTTAAACGGTGACTTTGTATTCTTTTTTGCTTCCTCTAATACGAGGCGAGCCGCAGCCGTTTTCCCCACTCCAGGAGGGCCATATATAATAACATGCTGTGGATTTGGACCGCATAGAGCAGCTTTTAGTGAACGAATGCCGTCTTCTTGACCAACAATGTCTTTAAAAGTAGCAGGTCTTACTCGTTCTGCTAGCGGTTCTGTTAAAGAAATAGAGCGAAGTCTCCTTAACTGTTCCATTTCTTTTTTGGATTCCCGATCAATGGACACTTTTTGTGTACGTTGATTGCGCAATAAGCTCCAAAAGTACAGCCCAATAATAATGCCAAAAAACAGCTGTACAAGGATAATGATATTTGTCCAACTCATAAAGTGACCTCCTGCATGTTTTGTAAGTTTACATGCTAGTATCTCCTTGTCAAAGTTGGAATAAACCGTTTAAATTGAAAAAAAGAAGAGGAATTCCAAATGAGTTGGAATTCCTCTTCTTCGTTTTATAACAAAAAAGTAAGCTAAAAAGCTTTCTTCTCTTTATTAAGCTGATGTTTTGCTACCTTTTTGAACTGTTGAACCATCCTTTAAAACAAGTTTTGGTTCACCTTCTTCACGAACAGCTTCACCTGTAATGACACATTTATCAATGTCTTCACGTGAAGGAAGGTCAAACATCACATCAAGCATTAAGCCTTCAATAATCGAACGAAGTCCACGAGCACCTGTTTTACGTTCAATTGCTTTACGAGCAATTTCTTTCAATGCTTCATCTTCGAACTCAAGGTTAACATGATCAAGTTCAAGCATTTTTTGATACTGCTTCACAAGAGCATTTTTTGGCTTTGTTAAAATTTCAACGAGTGCGCCTTCATCAAGTTGTTCAAGACTTGCAATAACCGGAAGACGACCGATGAATTCTGGAATTAATCCAAATTTCAGTAAATCTTCTGGCAACACGCTTGTTAGAAGATCTTTTTGTTCTGCTTCAGGTTTTTTCGCTTCAGAACCGAATCCAATAACTTTCTTGCCTAAACGGCGTTTAATAATTGGTTCAATTCCGTCAAATGCACCACCACAGATGAAAAGAATATTTGTTGTATCAATTTGAATGAACTCTTGATGCGGATGCTTACGGCCACCTTGTGGTGGAACGCTCGCAACTGTGCCTTCTAAGATTTTAAGAAGGGCTTGTTGTACACCTTCACCAGATACGTCACGTGTAATTGACGGATTTTCTGATTTACGAGCTACTTTATCAATCTCATCAATATAGATGATTCCTTTTTCAGCACGCTCAACGTCATAGTCAGCTGCTTGGATAAGTTTTAGTAAGATATTTTCTACATCTTCCCCTACATATCCAGCTTCTGTTAATGATGTTGCGTCAGCAATTGCAAATGGAACATTTAAAATACGAGCAAGCGTTTGTGCTAGAAGTGTTTTACCACTTCCTGTTGGTCCAATCATTGCAATATTACTTTTAGCAAGTTCAATGTCATCAATCTTGCTATTTGAATTTACTCGTTTATAGTGATTGTAAACGGCTACAGATAAAGAGCGTTTCGCAGCATCTTGGCCGATTACATATTCGTCTAAAATATCGCAAATCTCTTTCGGTTTTGGAACATCTTTGAACTCTACTTCTTCTTCCGTGCCTAGCTCTTCTTCCACGATTTCAGTACAAAGTTCAATACATTCGTCACAAATGTAAACTCCAGGACCTGCAACAAGCTTACGAACTTGGTCTTGTGTTTTACCACAGAAAGAGCATTTTAGTTGTCCCTTTTCTTCGTTAAACTTAAACATCGTGTCACCCCTTATATTGTTTAATAAACACACCTTCCAGCTTCCGAGCCTTCTGCGCTATGTACGCACTGTAACACACGTGTGAGTAAAATGCGAGAAATAAGTTTTAAGAAGCCTAAAAGAACAAAACAGAAGGATAAACCCATTTCTTAGCTGACTAAAAGACAACTTTTGCTGCTAGTGAGAGTTTTTACTGCATTTTACCACAAAACTCTGCAGTTTGAATACAAAAACACTCGTTATGTAAGTAATTATTAGACTTTCCTAATCAGACCTCTGATATGTAGCATGTTGATAATTTTGTTAACGTTATGATATGCGTATGGATTCCTTCTTATTGCTAAAAGTTCTTTAAAAGGGTCTTTATTTTTATAAAGCAAGGCACGAGAAAATCGTGCCTTGCTTTTACTTACTTTTTATTATGCAACAGTTTTGCTGTTTTCTACAAGGAAATCGATCGCTTTGCGGATTTGAAGATCTTGTTTTAAACCTTCAGTTGATCCACCAAGCATGTTTTTGATGTTTTCAGCAGGCATGTTGTAGCTTTCAGCCATTGTGTTGATTTCTTTTTCTACTTCTTCGTCTGATACTTCAAGGTTTTCAGCTTTTGCGATTGCTTCTAATGTTAAGTTCATTTTTACGCGTTTTTCAGCATCAGCTTTCATTTGCTCACGAAGAGCTTGTTCATCTTGACCAGAGAATTGGTAGTAAAGGTCAAGGTTTAAACCTTGCATTTGAAGACGTTGTTCGAATTCTTGCATCATGCGACCAAGTTCTGTTTCGAACATTGCTTCTGGAATGTCAACTTCTGCATTGTCTGCAGCTTTTTCTACTAATGTATCACGAACAGTTGCTTCTGCTTCGTTTTTCTTTTGCTCAGCAAGATTTTCTTTTGTTTTGTCTTTAAGTTGTTGAAGTGATTCAACTTCTTCATCAACATCTTTAGCGAACTCATCATCAAGCTCTGGAAGTTCTTTTGCTTTGATTTCGTGAACTTTCACTTTGAAAGTTGCTTCTTTACCAGCTAAATCTTCAGCATGGTACTCTTCTGGGAACGTTACTTTAACGTCTTTTTCTGCTCCAGCTTCAAGACCAACTAATTGCTCTTCAAAGCCAGGGATGAATGAACCAGAACCGATTTCAAGTGAATAGTTTTCACCTTTTCCACCTTCAAATGCTTCGTCATTAACGAAACCTTCGAAATCGATAACAGCTGTATCGCCTTCTTCAACTTTTCCTTCTTCTTTCACTACAAGCTCAGCTTGACGTTCTTGAAGAGTTTTGATTTCAGCGTCTACATCTTCATCAGTAACTTCTGTATCTACTTTTTCTACTTCAAGACCTTTGTAGTCTCCAAGTTTCACTTCTGGTTTTACAGTTACGTTCGCTTTAAAGACTAGTGCTTGACCTTTACCAATTTGGTCAACATCGATTTCTGGACGGTCTACAGGCTCAATTCCTGCTTCTTCGATCGCGCTTCCGTATGCTTCTGGTAAAATAATATCTAAAGCATCTTGATAAAGAGATTCAACACCAAAGCGTTGTTCGAAAAGACTACGAGGTACTTTTCCTTTACGGAATCCAGGAATGTTTACCTGTTTCACAACTTTTTGGAATGCTTTATCAAGTGCAGCATTGAATTGGTCAGCTTCAACTTCAACAGTTAAAACTCCTTGATTTCCTTCTTGTTTTTCCCATTTTGCAGACATGTATGTTTCCCTCCAAAGCTTATTTTCATTTCATTAAAGTAGACAGTAGGCTGTCTATTCCTCACTGTCTAGCGAATATCCTACAGAGTGTATGGTAGGAACTTTCAAAAGTTTAAATCTATACGTTAAATAGATGTACACTTTACGACCACTATATTATACCATAGGATATTATGGTTTCAACATTATTCTATCGTTGTGTAGGTTTCCACTTCTTTCAAATGATTCATAATCTTTTTTAAGTCTAGTTCATTTACATTATAAAGCTCCATTACTTCTTCTTTTGCGGTTTCAACGTTTCCAATCTCTAGAAGCAGCAAATGAAGGCCACATGCCCAGAGATCTTCTTTTTCTGTCGGAATAAACGGAAAAACCACAAAAAGATATCGTTTCCAGACATCTGTAACCATTTGATACAATGTCGGATTATGGTGAAAAAGTTCGTCTTCCAGTCTTTTTTCTACTTCCCCAATAAAAGGGTGACAGAGCAAGTTTTCTAAATCTTGTGTAACATATGTATTTTGATGTGAAAACTTTTGTACCTTCCACTTTCCTTGAACCTTTTGATTCACAATTTCATTTAACAAAGCACTTTTCACATATGGATGAACGCTGCTGTGTATTAAAGCTTCATTAAGCTCTTTTTCAAAGTAGGCAAGATTCATTCCCTTGATCTCTTGAAGAAGCAAAAGTTGTTTTTCTTCCTTATATAATGAAAGGTTTGGGAAAACTTCAGATTGTGCAGTATTTGTCGTTGTCTCTGCGCCGTTCATTTGAGCCTCACAAAACGACATTAAATGTTTGAAGTGTTGGGCATATGGGGTAGGAACATCCTGTTCTTGTAAAAGAGCTTCAACAAAAGAAAAAGCTTCTGCATAATCACTTTGTTGAACAAGGATTGTTAAATAAATCTGTAAAACTTCATAATAATTGTCCGTAGCTCCATGAAGAAGCTTCTTACAATATGACTTAGCTTCCGTTAAGTTCCCCATTTCAAAAAAGCATACGACTGCACCATATTGCATTTGCTCATTCTCTTCTTCAAGTTCTAATCCTTGCAAGAAAAGCGATAGCGCAGCTTGAAAATCTTCTTCCTTCATTAAAGAAGTAGCTTTTTCAATTAATCGCTCTGTTAAATTAGGAAACAAAATCATTTTGTCTTCATCAGGTGATTTCATGGATATATCCATTCCTCGCTTTATAAAATTTATTCCGTTACATAGAAGTGATAAGCAGTTGCTTATCACTTCATTTAAGCTAGTTCTACTTTTTATTTTACAGTAGAAAGCGTTACTTTATGTAACAGTGTAGCAAGGAACAATAAAAAGAACAAATGAAAGCTGTTTAACGGCGTTCTTCAAAAGCTAAAATTTTCTCTTCAAGTAAAAGCGTATGGTCAATCTCATCCCAACCGTTAATCAACATCTTCTTCCAATGAGAGTCAATGTCAAACGCTGCTTTAAACCCTTTATTATCGTAGATTGTTTGCTGTTCTAAATCAACTGTGCATGTATAGTCCGCATTTTTAGATTCCTCGAGTAAATACTCTGTTTCTTCTACTGTAAGTGGAATTGGTACAATACCGTTTTTCAAACAGTTTTGATAGAAGATATCAGCAAAAGACGGGGCTACGACTACTTTGTATCCATAATCAAGAAGGGCCCATGGTGCGTGCTCACGGGAAGATCCGCAGCCAAAATTTTCATGAGAAACTAAAATGCTTGTTCCTTCATTTTGCGGCTGGTTAAGCTCAAAGTCTGGATTTAAAGAACCATCTCGGTTGTAACGCCAGTCAAAGAAAGCAAATTGTCCAAAACCACTGCGTTCAATACGTTTTAAAAATTGTTTAGGAATAATTTGATCTGTATCAACGTTTGCTCGATTAAGACCAGCTACTTTTCCTTCATGTGTTGTAAATGGGTTCATCGTTTTCTCCTCCTTATACTAATGCTTCTTCTCTTAGATTTCTCACGTCAACAAAACGACCATGAAGAGCTGCGGCAGCTGCCATTTCAGGGCTGACTAAGTGTGTTCTTGCGTTCTTACCTTGACGACCTTCAAAGTTACGATTTGATGTTGAAGCACAGTGCTCTCCTTCTGGAACAAGGTCTGGATTCATGCCTAAGCACATGCTGCAGCCTGACTCTCTCCATTCAAAACCTGCCTCTTTAAAAACCTGGTCTAATCCTTCTTGTTCTGCTGCTTCCTTTACTTTTTGCGAACCAGGAACAACGATTGCCGTAACCTGATCAGATACTTTCTTTCCTTTAATAAGGTTTGCAGCCTGTCTTAGATCTGACAAGCGAGAGTTCGTACAGGAGCCGATGAAAACGTGCTGAACTGGAATATCTGTAATTGGCATACCTGGTGTTAACCCCATATATTCAAGAGCTCTTCTTAAATTTTCACGTTCATTTTCATTTGCAACCTCTTCAAGCTTCGGTACTTTGCCTGTTACAAACGAGCTCATTGCTGGGTTTGTGCCCCATGTTACAACAGGTTCAAGGCTTGGTGCATCAAGCTCAATTGTGTCATCATAGACTGCTCCTTCATCAGAAGCTAATGAAAGCCACTCTTTGGCTACCTTTTCAAATTCTTCGCCTTCTGGACAATATGGGCGCCCACGAAGATATTCAACTGTTGTTTCATCAGGACTAATTAAACCTGCTTTTGCTCCAGCTTCAATGGACATATTGCAGATTGTCATACGCTCTTCCATTGAAAGCTCCTTAATTGCTTCACCAGTGAATTCAATGATGTAACCTGTCCCAAAACGAACGCCGTATTTTTGAATAATAGCTAAAATAATATCTTTTGCAGATACAGCTGCTGGTTTTGGTCCTTTTACATGGACATTAAGTGTTTTAGGTTTCTTTTGCCATAAAGATTGGGTTGCTAAAACGTGCTCAACTTCACTAGTTCCAATACCAAAGGCAAGAGCTCCAAATGCTCCATGTGTTGATGTATGACTATCTCCACATACAATCGTTTTACCTGGCTGTGTTAAGCCAAGCTCTGGACCAATGACATGGACAATCCCTTGATCTTTACTTTTCAAATCTGCAAGACGAATACCGAACTCTTTACAGTTAGAAGCTAGCGTATCAATTTGCTTTTTCGCAATTTCATCTGTAATGTTGAAACGATTGACAGTTGGGACATTATGATCCATTGTGGCAAATGTTCGCTCAGGGCGACGCACCTTGCGTCCTGTTAATCTTAATCCTTCAAAAGCTTGCGGGGAAGTAACTTCGTGGATTAAATGTAGATCGATATAAAGAAGAGCTGGATTGTTTCCCTCTTGATGTACAACATGGTTATTCCAAACTTTATCAATAATCGTTTGTGGTGTCATAATTTTCATCTCCTTAACATCTTTTTGAAAAACGTTTCCTACTATAATGGTAGGAAACGTTTTATAAAAGATTATTCTTTTTAATTTGCTACTGGGGCTTGAATTGCCTCAATAATGACATCGACCATTTTGTCCGTTGAGACACTTTCTTCACCATCTGCAATATCAGGTGTTCGATAGCCTTGTGCTAACACGCGCTCAACAGCATCTTCAATTTTGTCTGCTTCTTGATGAAGATCAAATGAATGACGAAGAAGCATTGCTGCAGATAAAATAGCCGCAATCGGATTTGCTTTATTTTGACCTGCGATATCAGGAGCTGAACCATGGACAGGTTCATAAATTGAAGCTCCATCACTCGAAAGACTGGCTGATGGTAACATCCCTAGCGAACCAGCAAGCATTGAAGCTTCATCACTCAAGATGTCGCCAAATAGATTTTCTGTTACAAGAACATCAAAATATTTTGGATTACGAATAAGCTGCATTGCTGCTGCATCAACAAGCATATGTTCAAGCTTTACGTCTTCATAATCTTTTGCGACCTCTTCTGCAACTTCTCTCCACAAACGACTTGATTCAAGCACGTTTGCTTTATCCACTGATGTTACACGACCATTTCTCTTTTGGGCCATTTCAAAAGCACTGCGTAAAATACGCTCAATTTCGCTACGTTTATAAAAGAGCGTGTCAACTACTGCTTCTTCTCCATCTCGCTCAACTCTTTCACTCGGGCGGCCGAAGTATAAGCCACCTGTTAGCTCTCTTACAATCATGCAATCTACGCCTTCTACATACTCACGCTTCAATGGTGAGCTATCTGCTAGAGCTCCTTGAACTGTCACAGGACGAAGATTTGCATAAACATCAAGCTCTTTTCTAATTTTTAACAACCCTTGTTCAGGACGAAGATGGCGTGGAATACTGTTCCACTTTTCGCCCCCAACTGCCCCTAGCAAAATGGCATCAGAGTTTTTACAAAGAGTAATTGTCTCATCTGGAAGTGGAACACCTTGTTGATCAATAGCTTCCCCTCCGATTAGACCGTATTCAAAGTGAAACTCATGATCAAACCGATCAGCAATCACCTTTAATACATTTACTGCTCCTGCTGTTACTTCTTTTCCAACACCGTCTCCTTGCAAAACAGCGATTGTCTTTTTCACGGCAGTTCCTCCCTTCCTGTTCCTACATTACTTCTTGTTTTGTTTCTTTTCGATATTCTTGAATCGCAATCATGCGATTAATTGCATTTAAGTAAGCTTTTGCAGATGATTCTAATACGTCATATGCAAGACCGCGTCCGCTTGCTTCAACACCATTTCCTTCAATTTTAACAAAGACTTCTGCAAGAGCATCAGGCCCGCCATTAATAGATTGAAGACGATAGTCAAGCAGTTTTAATTCACTATCAACACATCGGTTAAGAGTATTATAGATAGCTTCAACACTTCCGCTTCCTGTTGCAGCTTCCTGAACAGATTCCCCATCATTCTTCGTCAGCGTAATCGTAGCTGTTGGAATGTTGTGGCTTCCATATTGTACTTGTAATGAATCTAGTTTATAAAGTTCATCACTGTTCACTGTTTTTTGGAGTACAAGAGAGAACAAATCATCATCTGTTACATCTTTCTTCTTATCCGCTAAGTCTTTGAACTTTTCGAACAAGCTATCAATCTGGTTATCTTGTAGCGTAAAGCCAAGATCCATGAGATGTGTTCTAAATGCATGACGCCCGGAATGTTTGCCAAGTACTACTTCTTTTTGCTGTACACCAACAAGCTCTGGAGAAATAATCTCGTACGTTGAACGATTTTTTAAAAAGCCATCTTGGTGAATACCAGATTCATGTGCAAAAGCATTTCGACCAACAACAGCTTTGTTAGCAGGAATAGCCATCCCTGTCAGCTTACTTACCAAATCACTTGTGCGTTTCGTCTCAGAAAGCGTAATATTAGTATAAGATTGATAGAAATCTTTACGTGTATGAAGAGCAACTGCTACTTCTTCAATTGCTGCATTCCCAGCTCTTTCACCAATCCCATTAATTGCTCCCTCAATTTGTGTAGCACCATTCTCAACCGCAGCTAATGAATTGGCAACTGCCATTCCTAAGTCGTCATGACAGTGTGTTGAAAGATCTACTTTATGGATGTTTGGTACGTTTTCTTTTAAATATGAAAACATTGCTCCATATTCTTTCGGCGTTGTATAACCAACTGTATCAGGAAGGTTAACAACGTTTGCTCCTGCTTTAATGACTTCCTCTGTAATATGAGCTAAAAACGGAAGCTCACTTCTAGAAGCATCTTCAGCTGACCACTGAATAACAGGGAAGAATCTCGAAGCATATTTCACCATCTCAACGGCAATCTCAACAATTTCTTCTGGCTTCTTATTAAACTTGTAAGCCATATGGATAGGAGAGGTTGCAATAAAAACATGCAACCTTGGCTCCTCACTGCCCTTTAGTGCTTCCCAAGCTGTGTCAATATCACTTTTCACAGCTCGAGCTAGCCCCGTTACAGAACAACCTTTAATTGTATTAGCGATCTCGCGAACAGATTGAAAGTCACCTTTCGAAGCAGCTGGAAAACCAGCTTCAATAATATCAACACCATATTTCTCTAGCTGGCGAGCAATTTCCATTTTTTCTTGGAAGTTTAAATTTACGCCTGGTGATTGCTCTCCGTCTCGAAGTGTTGTATCAAAGATTTTAATTTTGTTCACTTGTCATCACCGCTTCTTTTCGTTTTTGTGATTGCTTAACAAATGGCATCATATCACGAAGTTTTGCGCCAACCTCCTCAATGAGATGTTCGTTTTCACGACGATTTGTTGAGTTAAATACAGCACGATTTGATTGATTTTCTAGGATCCACTCTCTTGCAAATTTACCAGATTGAATGTCTTCAAGAACTTTTTTCATTTCACCTTTTACACGATCATCAACAATACGTGGTCCTGTTACAAAGTCACCCCATTGTGCTGTATCAGAGATTGAGTAGCGCATACCTTCTAATCCACCTTCATACATAAGATCAACGATTAGTTTTAACTCATGTAGACACTCGAAGTATGCTACTTCTGGTTGGTATCCAGCTTCTACTAATGTTTCAAACCCAGCTTTTACAAGAGCTGTTAGGCCTCCGCAAAGAACAGCTTGCTCACCGAAAAGATCTGTTTCTGTTTCTTCTTGGAACGTTGTTTCAAGAACACCTGCGCGAGCAGCTCCAATTCCTTTTGCATATGCAAGAGCTACGTCTTTTGCTTGGCCTGTTACATCTTGCCAAACTGCAATTAACCCAGGAACTCCAGCGCCTTCTGTATACGTACGACGAACAAGATGACCAGGTCCTTTTGGTGCAGCAAGAGCTACATCTACATAGCTTGGTGGTACGATTTGAGTGAAGTGAACATTAAATCCATGAGCAAAAAATAGGCTTTGTCCTTCACGTAATACTGGAGCAATTTCTTCATTATATACTTTTGGTTGAAGTTCATCTGGAAGAAGAATCATGATTAAATCTGCTTGATCTGCTGCTTCTCTTACAGAGTAAACATTAAAGCCATCTTCAACTGCTTGGTCCCATGATTTTCCTTGGCGTAAACCAATAACTACGTCAATCCCGCTGTCGCGTAAGTTTTGTGCATGTGCATGACCTTGTGAACCATAACCGATGATTGCTACTTTTTTACCTTGTAATAATTGATCGTTTGCGTCTCCATTGTAATAAACTTTAGTCATTTAAAATCTCTCCTCTAATTTTTATATTTTGTATATTAATCATTAATAGATTTATACATTACAAGATTGATGTAACTTTTTCTGACGAAGAAGTTTTTTGTGTTCCTCGTTTTAAGGCGATTGTCCCTGTTCTTGTTACTTCTTTTACGCCATATGGCTTTAAGAGATCAATAATCGCTTCGATTTTTTCAGATGTTCCTGTTGCTTGAATAATGACACTATCACGGCTCACATCAATAATCGTGGCCCTGAAAGGTTCAATTAAAGCATACATCTCATTTCGCATTGCTACTGGAGATGTTACTTTAATGAGAGCAAGCTCTCTTGCAACAGCAGCTTGATTTGTAATGTCATGTACTTTTAGTACATCAATTTGTTTGTGCAGCTGCTTTGTTACTTGTTCTGCTGCTTTATCATCTTCAACATGAACAACAAATGTCATCCGTGAAATGTCACTTGTTTCAGTATGACCAACAGAAATACTTTCAATATTAAAATTTCTTTTTGTAAACAACCCAGTAATACGATTTAGTACACCAGCTCTGTTTAATACAGTTGTTGTAATGATTCTTTTCATGGTTTTACACCTACCATTTCATGAAGTCCTTTTCCAGGCGCTACCATTGGGTAAACATTCTCACCAGGAGCAATATGAATGTTTAATACAGCTGGTTCATTGTGCGAAAAAGCTTCTTGCAATACTTTTGTCACTTCTTCTTCTGTTGATGCTTCATACCCTTTAATGTCATAAGCTTCAGCAAGTTTTACAATGTTTGGCTGATTCGGAATAAGCGAGTGCGAATATCTTTCTTCATAAAAGATTTCCTGCCATTGTCTTACCATTCCTAGTGATTTGTTGTTTAAAATAATAACTTTTACAGGAAGGTTTAATTCACGAATTACACCAAGTTCCTGTAGCGTCATTTGAAAACCACCATCACCCAGAAAAGCAACAACCGTTGTATCTTTTTCTGCAAGCTGTGCGCCAATTGCTGCTGGTAATCCAAAGCCCATCGTTCCAAGACCACCTGAAGTTACAAGACGATTTGGTTTCTTAAATGGATAAAACTGCGCTGCCCACATCTGATGCTGACCAACATCTGTTGTAACAATAGCATCGCCATTCGTTATTTCATGAACCATTTCAATTACTTTTTGTGGTTTTAGAGCATCTTTACTTTCTTCGTACCAAAGTGGGTTCTCAACTTGTCGTTCCCTCAAACAGGCAAACCATTCTGTGTAATCGCCTTTTTTCCCCTGCTGTGCAAGCAGTTCTTGTAGAACAGCTCTAGCATCGCCAACAATTGGAATTTTCGTTGGCACATTTTTACCAATTTCAGCTGGATCAATATCAATATGAGCTACAGTTGCATTTGGAGCGAAATGATTTAAGTTTCCTGTTACCCGATCATCAAATCGTGCGCCAATGCTAATAAGTAAGTCACTTTCATAGATTGCCATGTTTGCTGTATAGTTCCCATGCATTCCAGCCCAGCCGAGACTTAGCTTATGATCAAACGGGAAACCTCCTAAACCAAGCAACGTATGAATTACAGGCAATTCATACTTTTCTGCAAATTCTAACAATTCTTGATTTGCTTTCGCATGTAAAACTCCTGCACCTGCCAAAATAACAGGCTTTTTCGCTGATTCAATAGCTTCCAATAACTTTCTTACCTGAAAAGCATTTGGTTCATATGTCGGTTGGTAGCCAGGTAAATTAAGTGGTTCATCTTCTTCCATTCGAGCTATAGCTGTATTCATGTCTTTTGGAATGTCAATGAGCACTGGCCCTGGTCGACCTGTTGTCGCGATATGAAAAGCTTCTTTCACAATTCTTGGAAAGTCTTTTGGATCTCGCACTTGATAGCTGTACTTTGTAATTGGCATTGTAATTCCCAACACATCTGCTTCTTGGAAAGCATCCGATCCAATTACAGTTGAAGCAACTTGCCCTGTGAAAACAACGAGCGGTAATGAATCAATCATCGCATCCGCAAGCCCTGTCACAATATTTGTTGCTCCAGGTCCTGATGTAGCAATTACAACTCCCGGTTTTCCAGATACTCTTGCATATCCTTCTGCCGCATGAATTCCTCCTTGTTCATGTTTTGCTAAAACATGAAAGAGACCAGAATCGTAAAGTTTGTCGTATAGAGGAAGTACTGCACCACCAGGATATCCAAAAAGAACTTCCACATTTTCTTTTTTTAAGGCTTCAATAAGCAGCTCTGCACCCGTCATTTCTGCTTTTAAGCTTACTGGTTCTTGCATTCTCATTTCGGCTCCCACTTTTCCCCATCCTTTCCAAACAATAATTAAATTTTAAAGTTTTAGATAAAATAAAAAAGCCTTTTCATCCCCAATATAAGCCTTCCCTACAAGGCTTAAGGGGCGAAAAGACTTTACTTTACGCGGTACCACCCTTATTTACAGCAAATTTGCGCTGCCTCATGAATGCTTTTTTCAAGCATTCGTTTTAATAACGAGTGTCTGTGTGTCAACCACCCGGTTAGCCCTACTCTAACTATTTCAGACTAACACTCTGAGGTGAGTTCATCTTAAGTAAATCTACCGGCTTCCAGCTACCCCGGCTCTCTGTGAAAGATTCTCTCTTAAGATTACTTATCCTCTTCGTCGCTTTATATATGTTAGTTTTCAATTCGCCAACTATTAAGCTAATTGAAAACTTTCTGAATTCTTTATTTGAACTATATACTACGCCCTATTTTAAGAAGCGTCAAGGTGTTTTCTTGAATTTTTTTCACACCTTTTATACCAACTAACCTTTGTATCCGTTTACATCATTGTGCTATTAGTAATCTTAATTTTTAAAAATATCTTATAAATCCTTTAATTTAATCGATAAAAACAGTTCTTATTTACCATAATTTTATTTTTTATGTATTTAATTGGTAAAAATTAACTCAACTTGTCTATATAACTAGAATAGATAGTTTTATAAAATCTTATCGAATTATATCTTAAAAAATAACAAGTAACCACTCTTATTAAGAAGAGTGGTTTGCATTGAACTTTTCATATTTTCGCATCTTCAGAAGCAATAGCAGAAACTTAGAGAGGAGTATCCCTTCTCTAATCTCTTCTCAACACAGGCGGAGTTCACCTTTCCATATAAACTTTTATTTATTCTCTTCATATGGATTATAAGAATCTTTCTTCTTCATCTCGTTTCTAAGTGATGTATCATGCATAATTCTCAATATAGGACGGCTACCAAGTAAAACGCTTCCACAAAGATAAAGTGATTTTCCATATATAGATGTGTCAGTGAAAAAATTAAGCACACTCCCTACTACAAAAAATAAACCAATTAAAAGATCATTTACTGTAGTGATAACTTTATAGCGTTTATGAAAGTAAATCCGAAACCGCCCTGCCTTTATGTCTAAATATTCTTCAGTGTGTTTCACCTTTGGCTTAGGCATTTATTCCCCTCCTGCTTTTTTATGATTGTAATATATTTATTACCACTTAAAAAAAGAGGGAAAACTAAAATTTATAGTAAAATCACTATAAGAAAATCATTTCACTAAAAAAGTTAAACTCTTGCTAAGATAGGTAGCAGCGGATTTCCTCTTTACCTCACGCACAGTAAAATCCTCCATATCCAAAATTGATATGGAGGATTTTCTATTCCTTCAACAAAGAGAATTATCTGTTGTTATCCTCACGATTCTCTCGATTGGCTTTTCCACCTTTTTCACCAATCTCTTGATAAAATTCTTTATCATGACTTTGTGAGGTAGCTTTTCCGCCTTTTTCGCCAATTTCTTGGTAAAATTCTTTATCATGATTCTGCGCTGTTTTCTCTCCGCCTTTGCGACCCGCTTCTTCATAAGACATTTTATTATTACTATTATTGTTTTTGTTGTTTTGGTTATTATCTGCCATTTGTAACGCCTCCTCTATAAATTAAAAATATTTAATATTTTATATCACTATAATGTTGCGTGCTTATTAGCTATTTTGAGAATTATTGTTGTCACGATTGGTATTTCCACTGTTATTCTCTCGATTGGCTTTTCCGCCTTTTTCGCCAATTTCTTGGTAAAATTCTTTATCATGATTCTGCGCTGTTTTCTCTCCGCCTTTGCGACCCGCTTCTTCATAAGACATTTTATTATTACTATTATTGTTTTTGTTGTTTTGGTTATTATCTGCCATTTGTAACGCCTCCTCTATAAATTAAAAATATTTAATATTTTATATCACTATAATGTTGCGTACTTATTAGCTATTTTGAGAATTATTGTTGTCACGATTGGTATTTCCACTGTTATTCTCTCGATTGGCTTTTCCGCCTTTTTCACCAATCTCTTGATAAAATTCTTTATCATGATTTTCCTTTGTAGCTTGTCCACCTTTTTCGCCAATTTCTTGGAAGAACTCTTTATCATGATTCTGCGCTGTTTTCTCTCCACCTTTACGGCCTGCTTCTTCGTAAGACATTTTGTTATTATTGTTATTTTGGTTATTGTTTTTGTTTGCCATTTGTAATTCCTCCCTATTAATTGTTATGTGATAGTTCGATATTTTATAAATCTATAAACAGAATATTTTGTTTTTTTGACATAATGTGATAAAATTACTTTAACCTTTTCTAATAACAGCTAATCTTTTTAAGATCTGAAGATTAGTTGTTATTTTTATTATTGTCGCGATTGGCTTTTCCGCCTTTTTCACCAATTTCTTGATAAAATTCTTTATCATGATTTTCCTTTGTAGCTTGTCCACCTTTTTCACCGATCTCTTGGAAAAACTCTTTATCATGATTCTGCGCTGTTTTTTCTCCGCCTTTACGACCCGCTTCTTCATAAGACATTTTGTTGTTATTTTGGTTGTTGTTTTTGTCTGCCATTTGTAATTCCTCCTTTTATTTTGCTATCAAAATATAGTAGTTTCTCACTTATTTTTGATGTACCCGCCATTTTAATTATTAAACAGAATATTTGATTTGTTTTTTACATTGGTTTTAGAAAGTTAATTGTTGTTATCGCGGTTTGCTTTTCCGCCTTTTTCACCAATTTCTTGGTAAAATTCTTTATCATGATTTTTAGCTGTTTTCTCTCCGCCTTTGCGGCCTGCTTCTTCATAAGACATTTTGTTGTTGTTTTGGTTATTGTTTTTGTCTGCCATTTGTAATTCCTCCTTTTGTTTTTCCTAATTTTTTTACTATTTTCTTACTTATTTGTTTGTACCCGATGCGACATCCAGTAAACAAAAAATTACACTTTCATCTAATAGTCCTAAATCTTAAAATTTTAAACACAAAAAAGCACTTTCTTACTAGTCATTAATAACTAATAAAAAAGTGCTTTTTACGTTTTAAAAAAAGTAGACATCCCAGGAGAGATTCGAACTCCCGACCGACGCCTTAGAAGGGCGTTGCTCTATCCAGCTGAGCTACTGGGACATATTATAATATGTATTGAACTCTTAAGACAAGTTTTATTATACGCTCTAAAAAACATAAAGTCAACCATTTTTCCAAAAAATTTAGAGAGAGAAAATAAATTATTTCTCTCTCTAATTATACTATAGAGAAAATGAATTTGTTAAGTCTTTTACTTCATTTCCTTCATGATCGTAAAAATTTACAGTTGCTTTATTTTCTTCATACTGGAGGATGGCATATGTACGCTCTTTTCTTCGATTCGGTAGGCGAATACTTCCTGGATTAATAAATAACGTCCCATCAATCTTCTCGGCTCCTGCAATATGAGAATGTCCAAAGCAGACAACTTTAGCATCCCGCTCTTTAGCCCGGTATGTTAAATTCATAAGTGTCATTTTCACATTGTATAGATGACCATGTGTTACATAAAGGAGATCTTCTCCTATATGTAACGTTTCTTCATTTTTATATCGTTCGTCATAATCACAATTTCCGCGTACAGCAAGAAAACCTTCCATTTCGCTTGAATCTGCTTGAAGCTCAGAATCCCCGCAGTGCACAAAAGCATCGACATCTTTATGACGATTTTTAATTGTATGCAGTTCCTCTGTTAGGCCATGACTATCGCTTAGGATAAGCACACGCATATTTCTCTCCTCCTCTACAATATTCCATCTATTACTTCTTCTAGCTTTTGAAGTGCCTTTGCTCGATGACTTATTTTATTTTTTTCTTCTTTTGGGAGTTCTGCAAGCGTTTTTTGCAGAGATGGTACATAAAATATTGGATCATACCCAAATCCCTGCTCTCCTACTCTTTTATGCGTAATAGTACCTTCGCAATTCCCTCTTACAACAACGGTGTCTTTTCCTGGCAAAGCAAGTGCTAGGGCACATTGAAAACGTGCTGTTCGCTCTGGCTCAGGTATACCTTCTAATTTTTCTAATACTTTATCAATGTTTTTCTCATCACTTTTTTCAAGTCCTGCATAACGTGCTGAATATACGCCAGGTTCTCCATTTAAAGCATCAATTTCAAGTCCAGAGTCGTCTGCAACAACAGGACAATCCAACAATTTCGAAATCTCTTCAGCTTTTAAAATCGCATTTTCTTCAAAGGTTGTGCCTGTTTCCTCAACATCAAGGTCTCCTTCTAAATCAAGAAGCGATTGCACACTGTAGCCTTTCTTTTCAAAAAGAGTAGCAAATTCGGCCACTTTTCCTTTATTTTTCGTAGCAATTAAAATTTTTTTCATTTCTCTTCACCTTCACTTTCTAGAAGATGTGAAAACTCACTTAACGCTTCTTTTTGTACTGCAACAAGATCAGAAATTCCTTTTGAAGCAAGTTCAAGCATTTCATCAAATTGCTCTTTTGAAAAAGTTGCTTGTTCTCCTGTTCCTTGAAGCTCTACAAATTGACCTTTACTTGTCATAACAATATTCATATCAACCTCAATATTGGAATCTTCTTCATAGTTTAAATCTAAAATTGTTCCATGTTCAACGTCAACTCCAACAGACGTTGCTGCTAGATAATCACGGATTGGGTAAGTGGTAAGTTTCTCTTCTTTAACAGCTCGTCCAAGGGCTAAAGCCATTGCCACAAACGCACCTGTAATCGCAGCTGTTCTTGTTCCACCATCTGCTTGAATAACGTCACAGTCAAGCCACACTGTGCGCTCACCTAACGCTTCTAAATCAACGACCGCTCGTAAAGCTCGCCCAATTAAACGTTGTATTTCCATTGTACGACCTGATACTTTTCCTTTTGAAGATTCACGGATATTACGCTGATTTGTTGCTCGTGGAAGCATAGCGTACTCCGCATTAATCCATCCTTTTCCTTTTCCTCTCATAAAAGGAGGTACTCTATCATCAATTGTAGCTGAACAAATTACTTTTGTATCCCCAACGTTAATAAGTACTGATCCTTCTGGATGCTTTATGTAGTCTTTCTCAATTTTAACTTCTCTTATTTCGTCTTTCGCCCTTCCGTCAATACGCAACATGTTTCCTCCTTTAAAATCTATGTAAAAGGGTAACTCCCTTTAAAAGTAAAAAGTAAAAGAGGCCTCTAAAGACCTCTTTTTTATTACAGTATATCAAAAACTATTCTTAACACGAAATCATATTTAAAATGCCTCTGCATTTATATTTTCAGGCCGGGAAACTTCTTCTGTTAATTTTTGACCAGAATCCACTGTTATATTCTTTTGTCCTTTTACTTCAATCGAGACATTTTCAACCCCTTTTTGTTCTGTAAGGGAAAGAGCTAGGGCATCTACCACATGTTTAGAAAGCTGGCTCTTTTCTGCAGAATTTAAAAGAGCTTTATTAAATGTTAGCGTTACTGTTCCATCTTCGTACTCAGGTTTCGCTACAAGCGCTGCTTCATTATTAAAATCACCAACAAGCCCTTTTGGTACATCCTTTATTAAACTATCAACAACAGCTGTAAAACGCTCCTCATCTGTCTTTCCTAGATCGAGACGCTTTGTTACCGGAACATAATATGTTCCATCAGCATTTTGTGATAAATAGTAAAGAGTCGCAGAAGATGTGCTTGTCATATCTGTAATTCCTTCTGTTTGCATGTTAATGCCGTCCGCTCTTGTCAATTCCTCACTAATAGGAGTCTTATTAACAGGCATTTCTTTTTGATCATAGCCATTAATTTGAAGCTGTACATTCTTAACAGCGTCAAACTGTGTTAGCGTCCATGTTAAAGATTGCAAAATTCGGCTTTCATCTTCTGCTTTATACTCCTTAAATTCTGGAGAGAAGTCAACAACAAGTGTACCATTTTCTTTCAAATTGACGCTCTTAACTTCTGTTCCAGCAGGAAGAACAGCTCTAAAACCGTTTGGAAGCATTTGATCAATTGGTCCTCCTACAACAAGATATTCTATAATTTCAGCAGCTGCTGCATCTGCTTTTGGCACATCAATTGTTTGAGGAACAACAAAGCCATTTTTGTCAATTAAATACACTTCTCTTGTTAATGTTTCTTCTGCTTTTTTACTCTCCTTTTCTTTAGCTGTTTCTTTTGCTTCTTCTTTTATTTTTTGATTGTCTTTCGTGTACTCAACGTCTTGTGGTGGATCAATTTCCTCTGCTACATCTTCTCCTCCAAACAAGCCGCACCCCGTTAAAAGCATTGATGTCGCAAGCATAGTAGAAACCGCCGTTATTTTTATTTTGGACATACCTTTCCCTCCTAAGACAGTTTGTACTATTATGTATACGAGCTGCTAATCAAATTAGACCGCTCACTTTTTTCTTTTTTTAAAGAAAAAAGTGAACTAATGATTAGTTCACTTTCGTTAAATCAATATGCTGAACGTTTTGAATAGGATGATCAAACCATTTTGACGCAATAAGCTCAAAGAGAGAAGCATTCCCTGTTGTAAAAAATACATGTTCTTTTTCACGTTTTTCCGTATGCAGTTCATTACGAAATGACAAAATGGTGCTTACCTCAATTGCTGTCTCTTCTCCAGAACTGATGAGTGCAACGCGATCTCCCATCGCTTCTTTAATAAGCTCCTTTAAAATTGGATAATGTGTACAGCCTAAAATCAATATATCAATTTCCGTCTGATATAGAGGTTTTAACGTTTGAAAAACAATTTCTCTTGCTTCATTTCCTTCGAAATCCCCGCTTTCAACAAGGGGCACAAATAAAGGACATGCTAAGCTTTTCACATGTACGTTATGATGAAGCCTTTTTAAAGCTTGTTCATAAGCCTTACTTTTTACTGTACCATTTGTTCCAATAACACCGATATTATGATTGCTTGTTGCTTTTAACGCAGCACGAGCTCCTGGTTCAATAACGCCGATGACAGGAATATTTAGAGTCTCGCTAATCTCCTTTAACACAACTGCTGTTGCTGTATTGCAGGCGATAACGAGCATTTTAATATCAAATTGAAGTAAATAATTTGTCAGTTCCCATGTAAAAGCACGCACTTCCTCTTCAGGTCGAGGACCGTACGGACAACGAGCTGTATCTCCCATATAAATAATTTGCTCTTTCGGTAACTGTCTCATAATTTCTTTTGCAACTGTTAACCCACCAACTCCTGAATCTATTACCCCAATTGGCCGATTCATTCGCTACTCATCTCCTTATGAAGCTTCTGCAAATTTTCACAAAGAAGCTCAACTTCAGCGCGATCATACTCACAAACAACCTCCGCTAAGTAATTTTGCCTTTTCGCTATCACTTCTTCAATGAGTTTCTTACCACGTTCAAGCAGAACAACGCGAACAATACGCCGGTCTTGTTCATCTTTTGCTCTTGTGACAAGACCTGTTTTCTCCATTCGGTCAATTAAGTCTGTCGTTGTACTGCATGCTAAATACATTTTGCTAGAAAGATCTCCGATTGTCATTTCACCTAAATCAAACAGCCACTGAAGAGCCACAAATTGTGGAGGAGTGATGTTGTAGTCGTTTAAGATTTCGCGACCTTTTTGCTTGATAATAACAGACATATATCGAAGAGACCGCTCTAGTTCAGCTATTGTCTCATGATGTTTCCTTCGTTTAGCCATAGACGTTGCCTCGCTTATCAAAAAGATTATGATGAAAATGTTAACTCAGTTCATTAGAAATGTCTATTGTTTCTACAATAATCCCTTTCTTTTGACCTACAATTTCCTTTTCATAAAAAAACAAGCTCTAGTTTCCTATGAGAAACTAGAGCCTTCTTCAAAATTCGAGCCCTTTAACAGCTGGAATTCCTTCTTCATAGTAGTGCTTTATAGGTTTAATTTCGCTGACTAAATCAGCAGCTTCAATTACTTCTTTCCGAGCTGAACGACCTGTTAAGATAAGATGCATGCCTTGCGGTCGATTTTCTATAAGCTCAAGCACCTCTTGAAGTGGTAAAACATCATCAATCGGAAACTTCGTAATAGAAAGGGCATTATGAATTTCATCAAGAATCACAACATCATATTGTCCGGACATGACTTTCTCTTTCGTAAAAGCCCATGCTTTCTTTAAAGCCTCTCTATGCTCTTCTGGAGTTTTCGTCCATGTGAAACCCACACCTGTTTGGTGCATTTCAATTCCAAGCTTATCAAAGATAATCTTTTCTCCATACGTACGCTGAGGAGATTTAATAAATTGAACTATCAACACGCGCTGACCTCGGCCTGTTGCACGCACAGCAAGTCCTAAAGAAGCTGTTGTCTTCCCTTTTCCATCCCCTGTGTAAACAAGGCATAAACCTCTTTCCTTTGAAGCCATAAAACTCCTCCTTACAACCAAACGGTTTTCTCAGAATAGTCTGTTCGCTTTTTATCTTTAAGCTTACCAAGCGATTCTTCTGTTGGATAGCCAATAAAAAGGTTTCCTACAATTTGTTTTCCTTCAGGTGCTCCAATAAATTCGTAAAGACGTTCGTCACGAATAAGGCCTACGCCTCTTGTTCTCCATACAAAACCTAAACCAAGCTCTTCCGCTGCTAACCACATTGAATTAATTGCACAGCATACTCCATATACGTTGTCACCAGTTGCTTCTTCATCTCCTTCAACAACGTCTGCGGTTACAACAATGTGAATAGGTGTGTTTTTAACACTCTTCATTGAACTTTCAACAAGATGAGGTTTTGTTGGAAAACGCTCTTCTAAATATGTATGTGCAAGCTCTTCATACCTCTTTTTCGCTTCCCCTTTAATAACATAAAATGACCATGGTTCACGCATACGGTCATTAGGAGCCCATGTTGCAGCTTCTAAAATCTTTTCAAGCTTTTCATCTTCAACAGGACGACCATCGTGATCGCGGAGTGCACGTCTTTTTTGTAAGTTATCAAATAGTGTTGTCATAAGTTGTTTTCTCTCCTTTTTCGTTAAACCATTGAATTTTTTCACGAATGTCTACAACCTCTCCCACAATAATCATAGAAGGATGCTTCACATTCTCAACCTTAGCCATTTCTTCTATTGTTGCTAAGGTACCAACAACAGTGCGCTGCTCTTGTGTTGTTCCTTTATGAATAATAGCAACAGGAGTCTCTTTACTCCGTCCATGTTCCGTAAGCTTGTAAACGATATGTGGTAAGTTACCTACTCCCATGTAAAAGGCAATCGTATCTATCCCTTTTGCAAGCGCCTCCCAATTTAGAGTATCCTGCCCTTTTTCTTCTCGTCCATGACCTGTAACAATAGCAAACGACATTGCTTTATCTTTGTATGTGACGGGAATTCCTGCATAAGCAGGAGCTGCAATACCTGACGTAATACCAGGAATAATTTCAAAAGGAATATCTCTTTTAGCAAGTACTTCTGCTTCTTCTCCACCACGTCCAAAAATAAAAGGATCGCCGCCTTTTAAACGTGTGACAGTCTTTCCTTGCTCTGCCTTCTCAACTAGAGTTCGATGAATATCATCTTGAATTTCCCCATGTTTCCCTGGGAGCTTACCACAAAAGATGAGCTCTGCTCCTTCTTTTGCATGTTTTAGAAGCTCTTCACTAACTAAACGATCATATAAAATGACATCAGCTTTTTGGATGCACTCTAATCCATGAATTGTAATAAGTTTCGGATCTCCAGGTCCTGCTCCAACAAGGTAAACAGTACCAACACTCATAGTTTTTCCTCCTTACATTTGCAGTTACATCAAATTATACCGAAAACTTCTCTGAATTCGTTTCTTTTTGAGAAAATTCGACCATTTTAGACTGAATATATTCCATGTTCACATGTTTTCGCACATGATCAGCAAGTAAGTCAAAGGCTTCTTCTCTCATTTTATTAAACGATGGTCGCTCTAAAAGAGGAGGGTGTCCTTTTTGTGCTCTTATACTGTTTAATAAAGCTGTTCTAAAAGAATCATTATGAAAAATACCGTGAAAATACGTTCCAATGACTTTTTCTTTTTCAAAATAACAGCCATCTTCTCCATTTTTTAATTGAATAAGACAATCAACTTCTCTTGTAAACGTTGATGTGCCCATATGAATTTCATATCCTTTTACAGGCATCTTTTCATGTTGAAAATTTAGCATTCCTTCTGAAAGAATCGTTTTCTTTTCTTCTCTAATTGTTGTATGAAGAGGAATAAAATCAAGTGACTTAACTTCCTCATGAGGTGATTCAACATGAAAGGGATCAAAGATTTTCTCGCCAAGCATTTGGTATCCTCCACAAATCCCAACAATAACTGTTTCATTTCTTGCAAAGAGCTCTTTTAAGCGTCCTGAAATACCTGTTTCTTCTAGAAATAGATAGTCCTCAACCGTATTTTTACTGCCTGGCAAGATAATAAGATCTGGATTCTGAAGCTGTTCAAGTTTTGTTACAAACCGAACGTGACAGTCTTCCTCAACAAAAAAAGGGTCTACGTCTGTAAAATTTGAGATTCTTGGATATTGAATAACAGCAATATCAATTACTTTTTCGAGGTTTTTCACCTGAGAATAACGAGATAAAACAACAGAATCTTCCGCATCAATATTTAGGTTAGGCATATATGGAATAACGCCTAAAACAGGGGTTCCTGTATATTCTTCAAACCATTCAAGACCAGGAGTAAGCAGTGATACATCACCTCTGAACTTGTTAATTACAACACCAATAACCCGTTCACGGTCTTTCTCACTTAAAAGTTGGAGTGTTCCAACAAGACTTGCAAATACTCCTCCCTTTTCGATATCGCCGATAAGCACCACAGGAGATTCTGCAATGGCTGCAACGCGCATGTTCACAAGCTCTCGATCATTTAAATTAACTTCAGCCGGACTTCCAGCTCCTTCAATCACAATTCTTTCATAGGTTCCTTTTAAACTTTTAAATGCCTCTTTAATTAATCCAAGGCCTGTCTCGAAAAACTCTTGTCTATATGCCATTGCTTTCATATTTTTATACGGCTTTCCATGTACAACAATTTGCGATTCAGAATCTCTTGTTGGTTTGATTAAAATAGGATTCATATCTGTTGTTGCAGTAACTCCTGCTGCTTCTGCTTGTACGCCTTGAGCTCTACCAATTTCCTTGCCATCTACTGTTATATAAGAATTCAAGGCCATATTTTGAGACTTAAAGGGAGCTGTTTTATATCCGTCTTGGAAAAAGATTCGACAAAAAGCAGTTGCAATTGCGCTTTTGCCTGCATCTGAATGAGTTCCTTGAAACATAATGGAAAGAGCTTTCTTGTTCATCCTTTGTGCCCCTCGCATTTTGTAATCCATTTTTCAACCATCTGAGGGCATGACCCAAAATGGAAATGAGTGTATCCGGCAAGAAGGTTTCCTTTCATATATCCTTCTTTTTTAACACCTCTCATTCCTTTTGTCTCATAAGCTGGAGTAAATTCTTCATCACCTTCAAATGTTGAGTAATGAAACTCGTGTCCTTTTGCTTCAAGACCTCCCTCTAATAGATAGTTCCCTTCACTTCCTCTAATCTCTCGATAACCAAGTGCTGCTCGTTTCTTTTGCATTTTGACACGCCCAGGAACAACACCAACCATCTTATGTATTTCTCCGTTCGTTGTTTCGATTGAATCCGCTAGAAACATAAACCCTCCGCACTCAGCAAGAGTTGGCATTCCTGAGCCTATTGCGTCTTTGAAGGACTCTTTTACCTGTTCTTGTAAAGAAAGCTCGTTTGCAAACTCTTCCGGAAAGCCTCCGCCAATATAAAGCCCTTGAACATTGCTTGGAACGCTCTCTCCATTTAACGGTGAGAATTCTACGATTTCTGCTCCATTTGCTTTTAACAGTTCCAAGTTTTCTTCATAATAAAAATTGAAAGCTTTATCTCTTGCAACTGCAATTTTCACCACAGGATCTTTTGCTACTAGTTTAGGATTTTCTACATCTAGCACTTCTGTTTCCGCTAATGTATATAATGCTTCTAAATCCACTGTTTCAGAAATTAAGTCTCCAAGTTCATGAAAATAAGAATGAAGCTCTCCTCTTTCAATAGACGGCACAAGTCCTAGGTGTCGCTCTGGAATAGATAAGCTTTCGTTTCGTTTTACATATCCAACCACTGGAATTCCACACTCTTGCTCAATTGCTTTTTTTACTAACTTATAGTGTCCTTCACTTCCAACATTGTTAGCAATAACACTGACAATGTTTGGTTCTTCCCACATCATTTGAAAACCTTTCACAATAGCTGCAGCGCTTCTTGCCATACTTGCACAGTTTACAACAAGTAAAACAGGACTATTTGTTAAAACACTAATTTCAGCCGTTGTGCCTCTATTATCAAGGGGACTTTTTCCATCATAAAAGCCCATTACTCCTTCAATAATCGAAATATCAGCATCCTCGCTATTGCGTTTTACAATTTCTTCCACTGTGTCATGGGGAAGCATCCAACTATCAATATTTCGCGATACTCTACCCGTTACAGCTGTATGATACGTTGGATCAATATAATCAGGACCACACTTGAAACCTTGTACAGTGTATCCTTTCTTTTTAAATGCTGCCATAAGGCCGATTGTAAGCGTTGTTTTCCCCACTCCGCTTCCTGTACCTGCCACAACAAGTCGGCGATGTACCATGTTGTTTCCCCCCTTAGTTATATGGGATAACGGCAACAGATATCGTAACGTTCCCACTTTTTTTCTTTTCAAGATACAGCTCAGATGCTCCGCTTTTTAAAAGAGCTGCAGGCTCACTTACTCCATATGCACCGGTATATTTAAAAACTGTTTCAGAAGGATTCTTAATTTCCATTTCGTTTAATTCTTCTGGTGTGTAGTATGAAAACTCTAATCCGTATTTTTTGGCTACTTGAAGTAATCCTTCTTCATCTTTTTTTAGATCAATTGTGCTAATAGCTCTGACACTTTTCACTGAAAATTGTAGTTCTTCAAGCGTTTCTAACATAACGCTCTCAATTTCAAAAGCAGAAGTGCCTCTGTTGCACCCCATGCCAAGCACAATATTTTTAGGTCTATAAAGAACCCCATTATTTAATACATGTTTTTCCTCTTCTTTTAGTAAGCGATGTGTTACAACAAGCGCAGCTTGAAAACCGTCTTTTTCCGCTTCCTCAATGGAAGAGTAGGAGTTAATATTTTCAGGAATTGGTGTATCATAATGCCACCATCCTCTTTCTCCACTCTCTTGAATTACCGCTACTTTTTCTTCATTTACAACAGATGCACTAACAGGCGTTAACTTCTCAGCTGAATCCCACACCCAGCCAAAACGTTTCCCAAACAAGTCAACAGGAATTGTTTTTTGTACGTCAGATGCCGTTGTAATAACAGGATGAGCTTTTAATAGAGCTGCAATCTCTCTTGTTAACTCATTTGCCCCTCCGATATGACCTGAAAGAACACTGATGACGTTTTCTCCTTTATCATCTACAACAACAACACCTGGATCGGTTTTTTTATCTTTTAAAAGAGGCGCAATCATGCGAACAACTGCACCAAGTGAGATAATAATAATAATCCCTTTGTAATGTTGAAAAAGAGCTGGAAGTAACAATCGAACGCTTCCTGAGAAAAGCTGAATGCCGTTATCTTCTTCATCCCCTTTTTCAAACTTGCTCATATAGTACACGTCAGAATTTTGAAAAGAGGAGCCGAGCTTTCGAGCAAGCTCAACTCCGTGCTTTGTGATAGCAACAACAGCGTAATCTCCTCGTTGTGTGACAGCCGGTACTTCACCTTCTTGCAATGCAATCATGATGGAAGCCCCTTTCTAAATCCATGTGTAAATGTCTTATCATAGAGCTTTGAACGATAATCTTTTGTATGAATATGTTCATCTAAAGCCCAGCCAGCTAAAATCATTGCTTGCTTACGAATTCCATTTTTCTTCATGTCTTCATCAAGATTAACAAGCGTTGTGCGTACGATCTTTTGGTCTGGCCATGTTGCTTTATATACAACAGCAACAGGAGTATCTTCACTCCATCCAGCGCTAACCAGCTCTTTGATCACTTTCTTTGTTAATGTAGCACTTAAAAATAATGCAATTGTGCACTGATGCTTTGCTAAATCTTTTAGTTTCTCAAACTCTGGAACTGGGGTTCTTCCTTCTGCTCTTGTGAGGATAACCGTCTGAGTTAAATCTGGGATGGTAAGCTCAGCTCCAACAGCTGCTGCTGAGGCAAATACAGAGCTAACTCCTGGAATGATTTCAACTTCAACGTCACGCTCTTTTAATAGTGCAACTTGTTCCATAATTGCTCCATAGACAGCAGGATCTCCTGTATGCACACGAACAACTTTCTTTCCTTCACTTAGTCGATCTACCATAAGGTTAACCATTTCTTCTAGATGCATGCCAGCTGTTTTCAACACTTCTGCGCCTTCTTTTGCCTTGTTTACAAGCTCTTCATTTACAAGAGAATCAGCATAAAGTACAACATCTGCTTCCTGAAGTAGTTTTAAACCTTTTACAGTAATTAAATCTGGATCTCCTGGTCCTGCTCCGATAATAAATAGCTTCATTTTCGCACCACCATTAATGTTAAGTATTCAAGCTCTGCGCCTTCTAATTCTTCAATATTCCACACGATTTCTTCCTCTGATGTTACTTTCGTTACAACAGATGCTTTATGTAATAAATTCAATTCTTTTAATAACGGAATCATAAAATCAATTACTTTTGCGACTTTAATAAATACAATACAGTCGTTTTCAAGAAGCACTTTTTTCATTTCTTCATAGTCTTCTCGAGCAGGAACAATTGCTACATGTTCATCACCATCTGCAAGCGGCAGACCAAGACGTGAAGCTGCGCCATTAATAGAAGAGATACCTGGTACTGTTTCAATCTGTACTTCTGGATGGCGTTCTTTCATCAGTTTCATCATATGAATAAATGTACTGTATAAAAGAGGATCACCCTCTGTTACAAAAGCAACGTCTTTTCCTTGCTGAAGTTCAGCAAATACCGTTTCCGTTGTTTCGCTCCATTTCTTTTGAAGAATCTCTTTATCTTTTGTCATTGGAAATACAAGCCCAAGCATTTCTTTTTCACTTGGATTGAAATATGCTTCAACAATGCGATGTGCATAGCTTTTACTTCCTTTTCTTTTCTTCGGATAAGCAATAACATCTGTTTCTTTTAGCTTTCTGAATGCTTTTACTGTAATAAGTTCTGGATCTCCTGGTCCTACACCAAGACCGTATAATGTTCCTATCATCACTTTTCTCCTTCTTCACGACGAGCGCTAATAATATAGATGGGGTTTAGAGCATCAAAACGAGTTAAGTTTAAAATTGGCTTGCTTCTTGAAACTTGAGCAAGTGTAATATCTACGGAGTAGCCATTTTCTTTAAAAGTGGATACAGCTTCTCCTAAATTTTCAATTGTTACAGCATTTAGCACAATCTGTCCGCCTTCATTCAGGCGTTCACAACACTGTTTTAAAATATTTTTCATTCCCCCTGCTGTTCCACCAATAAAAACAGCATCAGGATTGTCAAACGTCTCTAAACCGTTCGGAGCCTTATCGTGGATAACCGTGAAATCTGTACGGAATTTTTTCATATTTTCCAAACAGTTTTGGTAATCGCCTTCGTTTTTTTCAATAGCAAACACTTTCCCGTCTTTAGCAATACGAGCAGCTTCAATTGCCACTGAGCCTGTACATGTTCCAATATCCCAAACAATGCTGTCTTTTTTTAGACCAAGAGCACCTAGGCTTAGCGTACGAATCTCTTTTTTTGTAATTAAACCTTTTTCAGGTTTACGTTGAATAAACTCTTCGTCATGAATTCCAAATGACCAAGATGGTCCTTTTTTCATTCTTTTTAAAATCACAATGTTTAAAGATGCAAACTCGGTATCAGTTACTTCTTCAAGGGTTAACGTTCTACATCTTTCTTCTTCTCCACCAAGGTGCTCGCCAATAAATATTTCATACTCCGTCATATTAAAAGAGAGCAAATATTTTGCAATTTCAGAAGGAGAATTTTTTTCATCTGTTAAAATAGCTACAAGGTCTTCACCATCAATCTTTTGTGCAAGCCCTAGCATATCTCTCCCATGAACACTTAGAAGTTTTGCATTTTGCCATTTTTCTCCCATTCTTGAAAAAGCAAGCTGAACGGAACTTAAGTATGGATAAATGCTTACGTCTACCTTTTTGGAAAGATAGCCACCAATTCCATAGAAAAGGGGATCTCCTGAAGCAAGCACAACAACTTCTCGTTCCTCACTTTGCAGCATATCAACTAAGTTTTTAAGTCCACCTTTTATCACCACTTTTTCACCGCTATAATCAGAGAAGAACTTAAGCTGTCTTTCCCCTCCAACTAATACATCACTTTGTTTAATAAATGTTTCATAAAGGGGGAGCAAACTTGCTCTCCCTTCATCTCCAATGCCAATAAGCTTTATATTACCTTTCATCATAAACCGCCTTTCCAAGAAACGCTCCTTTGAACGTATAGAGAGAAGTTTCAATCTTCATTCCGCCGCCCACTTCTCTTAAACCCGAACGACAGCAGTTTTCACATAAACTATCAAAGAAATGAGGCAAATTTCTTTCTACCATGAAATCACCAACTTGAGAAGCCGTGTTTGCATTACGGATACTTTCTAAGAGCTCTTCGTCTCCCCCAACGCGCTCTGCAATATCAGCTAAAAAGTTAAAATCAACAGGAGCACTTTTGGAATGTACCATCATCACACCTTGGGCAACTTTTGAGAACTTCCCCATCATTCCAACCATTGAGACATGCTTAATTCCTTGGCGTTTGCACTGTTTGAGAGTAAACCCAACAAAGTCTCCCATCTCCACAAATGCTTCTTCAGGAAGATCCGGATATTCTTTCATCCCATATTTCTCACTACGCCCACCTGTTGTAATAACAAGATGATCACACCCACTTGTTTTCGCAACACTAATGGCTTGTACAATACTTGCTTTGTAAGCAGCTGTTGAAAAAGGAACAACAATTCCTCTTGTTCCTAGAATAGAAATCCCCCCAAGGATGCCTAGACGACCGTTAAGCGTTTTTTTGGCCATCTCTTCTCCCTCAGGAACTGAAATTATGATTTTAATTCCTCTATTTGAACCATGCTCTTTTAAAACTTCCTCCGCTACGTTATAAAGCATTTTACGTGGAACAGGATTGATAGCTGCTTCACCAACTGGGACGGGCAATCCTGGTTTTGTGACTCGTCCAACCCCAACTCCGCCGTCAATCTCAATGCCTGGTGTGTCTTTCCATGTTACGGTTGATTGGATACGAGCGCCGTGCGTTGCGTCTGGGTCATCTCCTGCATCTTTAATAATTTCAGCGAATCCCATATTTTCTTTGACTTCACATTGTTCCATTGAAAAGGTCACAATTCTCCCCATTGGAAGCTTAATTGTTGCCTCTTTTTGCACTTCACCTGTGATAAGAGAAAGAAGGGCCGCTTTTGTTGCAGCTGTTGCACAAGAACCTGTTGTATACCCTTCTCGAAGTGGTTTATCTTCTTTTTTAGCTTTCATCACAATTACACCTGATCTGCTAAAATTGAAATCGCGTTTAGTGCAGCAACAGTAACTGTACTTCCGCCCTTTCGTCCAATGTTTGTAATGAACGGAATATCAAGTTTTGCAAGTTCCTCTTTGGACTCTGCTGCAGACACAAAGCCTACAGGCATTCCGATAACGAGCCCTGGTTTTGCTTCTCCTTCTTTAATCAGACGAATAAGCTCAAGTAAAGCTGTTGGAGCATTTCCGATAGCAAATATGCCGCCTTCAGCATGTTGAATAGCTTTGCGCATTGAAATGATAGCACGCGTTGTATCTAACCGTTTTGCTTCTTCCATAACATCTTCATCGGAAATATAAACGTGCACATCACTTCCAAATTTTTGCAATCGAGGCTTGTTTGTCCCAACTTGGACCATCTGCACGTCTGCTACAACTTGTTTACCGCTTCTGATTGCTGCAACGCCTGCTCTAACTGCATCTGGATGGAAAAGAACGCTTCTTCCAAGCTCGAAATCTGCTGAAGCGTGAATAATACGTTGAACAATTGGGTATTGTTCTTCTGTGAAATGATGCTCCCCTAACTCCTCTGTAATCATTTCAAAACTTCTTCCTTCAATCATTTGAGGCTGTACTGTAATTGGTTTAAAGTCTGTACGAAAGTCCATAATTAACGCTCCTTTAATGTTTTTGTAGTTGAACCGTTTTCTTTAACGCTTCTAGAATACTTGGAAAATCACTATATACTTCTTTGTACTCAATACGTGGTCTTCGAATCATAATAGTTTCGATTCCAAGCTCCCTTGCAGCACTAAGCTTTTCATCTACAGACCCTACTTTCCCACTCTCTTTTGTCACCATAAGTGTAACGCCATACTGCTTATATAATGCTTGATCAAATTCTTTTGTAAAAGGACCTTGAATGGCAACAATGTTCTTTTGAGGAAGACCAAGATCTTCACACTTTTCCATATTATCTTTTCGAGGAAGCATTCGCGCAATCAAGCGAATGTCTTCAATTGGAAGTAGCTTTTTTGTAAAAGTAGCAAGGGTCTTGCTTCCTGTTGTAAGCATTACAACGCCTTTTCTTTTTGCTGCTTCTTCAGCTGCCTCCTCATAATCATTAACAAGCGTTAGCTTGTCATATTGAAAGGTTTGAGACTCACGTTCATAGCGAAAGTATGGAATTTGAGCCTCTCCAGCTGCTCTCATTGCATTTTTAGATGCTTCTTCTGCAAAAGGATGGCTCCCATCGACAATAGCGCTCATCCCTTTTTCTTCTATTAATTTCACAATCTCGTCTGCATCTAATCTACCGACTTGAACAGATAAGTGGGCTCGCTGTAATTCAATCGCGGCATTTTCTGTTACAACCGTTGCTAAAAGAGGATAGCCTTCCTCACTGATCCGGATAGCAAGCTCTCTTGCATCACTTGTTCCAGCAATAAATAAAATCATTTTAAAACACCAGCTTTTTCGTCATCCTCATGGTGACGATGCCCATGCTCATGGTCGTGATGGTGGTGATGGCCGTGGTCATTGTCGTGATCATGATGGTGGTGGTGATCAATATGCTCCATTGCTTCAATTCTGTAAAGACAGGTATCACAATTCATTTTCACTTCACCTTCAAGCGCTTCCTCAACTCTATCTTTCAAAATCGTTTGAAGCTTTGGATGAAGGCCGAAATATTGAGCAAGCTTAAATTCAACTTCTGGATATTTTTCTTTAAATCCTTCAACAAGTTTTTCAAGACGTTTAATTAAAATCCCTGTAAAAAGGAAGTATGGAAGCACAACAATTTTCTTTGCTCCAAGCTTAATACAGCGTTCTACTCCTTGTTCAATCAAAGGATCTGTTACACCCATAAAGGATGTTTCAACAAGCTTATAGTTTGTTTTCTCCCAAAGAAGACGCGTGATTTTATAAAGCTCGCTGTTCGCGTCAGCATCGCTTCCACCGCGCCCAAGTAAGATAACCGCTGTTTCTTCTCCAGGACTTTCTAAATTTTCACCAGACTCTTTTAATCTTGTATTTAAAATTTCAAACGTTTCTTCATGAATACCAATTGGTCTGCCATATGTAAATTTCGTGTTTGGATACTTTTCTCTTGCTTCATCAATCGCTCCTGGAATGTGAATTTTAGAATGGCCAGCAGGAAGAAGCATGATTGGAATTAAAATAATATGATGTGCTCCTTTTTCTATACAGGTATCAATTCCATCTGCAATTGTTGGACGCTCAAATTCTAAGAAGCTTGTTTCTACTAACAACGTCTCTGGCAAAAGAGTCCTCATTTTCTCTACAAATTGACGTACTTCTTCATTTCCTTCAAAGTCACGGCTTCCGTGTCCAATAAATAATACAGCTTCCATTTGTTTTCCTCCTCTATTTTCCTAGTCTCCACAAGGAGCTGGCTCAATTTTAATTTTGGGTGTTACATCTTGGTAAATAAAACCACCTACTTCTTTTACACGTTTAAAGAATTTAAAGAACGACTCATTAGGATGACCCTTTTCTTTATACTCATCAACAATCCCTTCAACAACATCAACAATCTTTTCAGGAGAAATTCCTTCCGCAACAGGCTGTCCAGAATGTGCTGATCGGCCTACTGTTTTCGCTCCAAGAAACAAATCAAACTTTCCTTTTCGATATACAATTCCGATGTCATCTTGTACAGCTCTGTAGCAAGCCATACCACAGCCGTTGAACCCGATTTTTGTAACTTTTGGCATGTTCACTCCGCCAAGTCTTTCTTGCAGTTCTTCTGCATATGGAATGGAATCTTTTTTCTCCCCATCGCAGAAGTCACACGCCTTCATGGTTAAAACGTCTCCAACAGGAGCAAGGAGTAGACCTACTTCGCTAAGTCGCTTTGTTACTTTTTCTGGTTCAGCAGTTGGTACTTCAAGACGAATTTGATGATCTGGTGTATATTCAATTGACCCTTTTTCGCCTGCAACTTCAGCAATTGTAGTGAGCTGAACTGGTGTAAACTTTTTACTTACAAGTCCTGGGCTTACAGCAAGTTCGAAGATGGATTCCATCTTAGCCGTTACTTTTTCAAATGTTGTTTGCTCCTCTTTTCCTGTCACAAGGCTAAGAGCTTTCTCCGCAATCTCCCTTGAAGAAATTTTCTCTACTTCTTTAACTTTCTCAACTTTTTCTGCTTCCTTCTCTTCCACTGCTGGTGCTGCTTCTTCTTGTGAAAGTGCCCATGGCTCTGCCTCTTTTTTCAAACGTTGATGCGGTTTTAGCGGCTGTTTTGTTTCATTTAGCGTATATTTACGTTGATAGCCGCGTGGGGTAATCATTAAATCATCATAGAGAAATGTTGAAGAATTTCCAATAATAACAGTTGTTAGCATTCCAATTTCATGTTCAAGCATTTCTTTTAAATTGGTAATTACGATATTCTGACGGTCCCGATACGCGCTTTTCACAAGGCCAACAGGAGTATCTGGTGATCTATATTGAAGCAGGATACGCTGAGCTTCAGCAATTTGACGGGTTCTTCTTCCACTTTTCGGATTATAAAGAGCAATAACAAAATCAGCAGATGCCGCAGCTTCAATCCTTTTTTCAATAAGTGTCCATGGTGTTAAATGATCGCTTAGACTTATTGTGCACGCATCATGCATAACAGGAGCTCCTAATAATGAAGCACAAGAGTTAATAGCGGAGATACCAGGAATAATTTCAATTTCCACTCCGTCTTTTCTTGACCAACCTTTTTCAACAAGCACTTCATACACAAGACCAGCCATTCCATATACTCCTGCATCTCCGCTTGAGATCACAGCTACTTTTTTCCCTTGCTCAGCTTGCTTTACTGCTTCTTGGGCTCTTGTCACTTCCTCAGTCATTCCAGTACTAATAACCTGTTGATTTGACAATAATCCTTGGATAAGTTCCACATATGTTTTG
Organism: Priestia filamentosa; assembly: GCF_900177535.1. Classification (NCBI taxonomy): domain Bacteria; kingdom Bacillati; phylum Bacillota; class Bacilli; order Caryophanales; family Bacillaceae; genus Priestia; species Priestia filamentosa. The sequence goes on along the minus strand of NZ_FXAJ01000001.1, from coordinate 190,513 downwards.
TAGCCAATAATCATGTCACTTTCTTGAAGTGCCTCTTTCGCTCGTTCTGTAATATGTTCAAAATTTCCTGGACCAAATCCGACAATAAGCAATTTACCACTCATATTTTTTCCTCCTACCACAAGTTTTTCGAATGATGCGATTCTTTCGAAAACAGTTATTTCACTTTCTCTTTTGAAATTCCTTTTGGCGATGAGGAATTTTCAGGAGCTTTAAATCCTTCCTCATATGTGTAGATGATAGAGTTTTCAAGCTTATTCCCATTTAAGAGATGCTCTCTTACCATCTCTCTTCCAAGCTCTGGTGTCATTTCTTTATACCAAACTCCTTCAGGGTATACAATTGCTACACATCCGTCTTTACATCGTCCATTACATCGCGTTCTTGTTGTATGAATTTGAGCATCTGCCCCAAGCTTTTCAATTTCATCTCGAACAGCAACCGTTACTTCTTCTCCGCCCTTTTTCATACAAGTTCCACCATTACAAATTAAGAGATGATGCTTTGTTTCATTTAAATTCCACGTTGTCATCCATACCAACTCCCTCGTTAAAATCGTTTTCTCAAAAAACGCATAAAAAAAACACCTCTACGAGAAAGAGATGTAAAATGCACACCTGTACACGAGTTTGCACAATGGATTAGCACTTCTTCCTATGTCCCGTAGGTTTCAAATGAAGCAAACAGTTAAGGCAGGTCTCCTGACTCAAGGTAATCGTTCTACTACGTCTTCCCAAAAAAATTCAGTGACACGTTGTAATAGAACTCCCTTTTACAGTGGCGGGCACCGTGCCAGATTTTCACTGGCTTCCCTTTTCAACATAGGCTTTAAAGCTATGTACCTTCCTGTTTACAATATGAAATTGTCTTTAAAATGAAAGAAGAACTCTCCCTAGCAAAACATACATAGTGGAATCACTATCTCACCCTAAACAAATTTAGCTGTGATGATGACCTCCCTTATGTGCAGTATGCTAGGATAGTTCTCTATCTGCTACTTTTTTGATTTATGTAAAAATTTTTTCTTATATGAGTTTTCTAATTAACTACAATGATAGAGGATGTTGGCTCATTTTTCAATAAAGAATTCAATTGAAGAATAGGAGAAGCCTCATCCCTTCTCTTATTTCACAAGGAGAACGGAGCAGGAGGCCTTTTCTATTATTCTAGAACTAACACTACCAAGCACTACTTTTTGAAATCTATTAAATCCTCTACTTCCTACCACAATAAGTTCAATATCGTTCTCATTTGCATAACGAATAATTTCTTCAGCAGGATTTCCAACTCTAAAATGAACCTTATGAGTAATGTTATACTTTACGGCCATAGTATCAATTTCACGAAGAAATTCTTGCCTGTCTTCTAGCTTGTTTAAATTAGAGCGTTTATGCCAAGATGTTTTAGTTTTATCATCTCCTTCTTTCACGTGAAGAATTTGCAGTGGTGTACGATAACAAGAAGCAATGGAAAAAGCTTTCCCAAGAGCTTCTTTGGCCTGTTTTGAGCCATCTACGGCTGCAAGAATTTTATTGTACATTTCTTTCTCCCCCTATATTTCTTTATTTTTCTACTTCCCTTTTTTGACTGTAATAATCTTTCATTTCGCTAGAAAACAAAACCGACTATCTTTTACTGATAGTCGGCCACATGTTATAACTCGAGTTCTCCCATGCGAAGAAGTTCAACGACAGCTTGAGAACGCCCTTTAACGCCAAGCTTTTGCATTGCGTTAGAAATATGATTGCGAACCGTCTTTTCACTAATAAACAGCTCACTTGCGATCTCTTTCGTTGTTTTGTCCTGTACTAGAAGTTCAAAAACCTCTCGTTCTCTCTTTGTAAGTAACGGTTTAGGTGGAAATTCTTTATCCTTCAATGTAACCCTCCTTGCCTGATCCAGAGTCGAACTATCGGATGGGTGTAAGTTAGTCACGATATACTATGTAAAAAAGGATAAAGCGGTTCCTAGAATTCGCAAGTTATGCTATATTTTATTCACTTTTTTTCGATTGATAAGGCTTTAATTTTTCAAGTTGCTCCTCTGTCCATGGAACAGATTTACCCGTTCTTTTGGAGACCTGTACAAGAGCGCCTCGTCCTGTGAAACAAATTTCCTCTTTTTCATTTATCCCCACATAGTGTAAATCAACAGATGAACGTCCAGTATGCTCAATTTTCGTTTTTACTCTAAGCACTTCTCCAAAGAAGACTTGCTGAACAAAATCACACTGTAAATCAGCAACAACGGGCATTGTTTCACTATCAGACTTCTTCCATATTTCCATAAAACCAATATGCTGAAAAAAAGCTGTTCGGGCTTCTTCAAAATAAAGGAAAGGAACGGTATTATTCATGTGACCAAACATATCTGTCTCACAAAAGCGAACTCGAATCTCTCTATTAAAGGTAAAATCGTGCTTCCAAGTCTCTATATTGTTAATATAATCCGGCTTTTTCATTCATCTTCCTCCTTTGATGAAAAGAAACCTCTCCATACTGGAGAGGTTTCTTTTTTATTCTGCATCACTTCCAAAAAACTTTCGGAAAGAGCGAAGAGTAGTGTCTCTGTTTAAAGCAGCAATTGATGTTGTTAATGGAATACCTTTTGGACAAGATTTTACGCAGTTTTGTGAGTTACCGCAATTTGAAAGTCCTCCATCTTCCATTAGAGCATCAAGTCGTTCATGTTTATTCATTGCTCCAGTCGGATGTGCATTGAATAAGCGAACTTGTGATAATGGAGCAGGTCCAATGAAATTTGATTTACTGTTTACATTTGGACAAGCTTCTAAGCATACTCCACAAGTCATACATTTTGAGAGCTCGTATGCCCATTGGCGTTTCTTCTCTGGCATACGTGGTCCCGGCCCTAAATCGTAAGTTCCATCAATCGGTACCCATGCTTTTACTTTTTTCAATGAATCAAACATGCGGCTACGGTCGACTTGTAGATCCCTCACAATAGGGAAAGTTTTCATTGGCTTGAGTCGAATCGGTTGTTCAAGTTTATCAACTAACGCTGTACAAGATTGACGAGGGCGTCCGTTAATAACCATTGAGCATGCTCCACAAACTTCTTCTAAACAGTTCATATCCCAGTTAATTGGTGTTGTATGCTCACCTTTTGAATTTACTGGATTTCGACGAATTTCCATTAGAGCTGAAATAACGTTCATATTTGGACGATATTCAATCTCAAATTCCTCATCATATGGAGCTGTTTCCGGTGAATCTTGGCGTGTAATAATCAACTTAATGGTTTTTGTTTTTGTCTCAGTCATTTCTCACTAACCCCCTCTTTTTTTTTAGAGGATGCTGATCCACTATCTTTCTTCTGTGAATAATCACGTTTACGCGGCTTGATTAATGAAACATCTACATCTTCATAAGAAAAGTTAGGTGCTGACTCACGATCTACAAAAGTTGCCATCGTTGTTTTTAGGAATTCTTCATCATTACGTTCTGGGAAATCTGGTTTGTAATGTGCTCCGCGACTTTCATTACGGTTATAAGCACCAAGTGTAATAACACGAGCAAGTTGAAGCATATTTGCTAGCTGACGCGTAAATGCCGCTCCTTGGTTACTCCATTTTGCTGTATCGTTAATATTAATATTCTGATAGCGCTCAAGAAGCTCTTGAATTTTATCATCTGTTTTTAACAATTTATCATTATAACGTACAACTGTTACGTTATCAGTCATCCATTCTCCAAGTTCTCTATGAAGGACATAAGCGTTTTCTTTTCCATCTAGAGAAAGAATGTTTTGCCATTTTTGTTCTTGCTCTTTTACATGTTTATCATAAAGTGAAGACTCTATAGAATCTGTCCATTTATTAAGACCTTCAATATATTTTACTGCGTTTGGTCCTGCAACCATACCACCGTAAATAGCTGAAAGTAGAGAGTTTGCACCTAAGCGGTTTCCACCGTGCTGAGAATAATCACATTCACCAGCTGCGAAAAGACCAGGAATATTTGTCATTTGATCATAATCAACCCAAAGGCCACCCATTGAATAGTGAACGGCAGGGAAGATCTTCATTGGTACTTTACGCGGATCGTCACCCATGAATTTTTCATAAATCTCAATAATTCCACCAAGCTTAATATCTAGTTCTTTCGCATCTTTATGAGAAAGATCAAGATATACCATGTTCTCTCCGTTAATACCCAATTTTTGATTAACGCAAACATCAAAAATCTCACGAGTTGCGATATCACGCGGAACTAAGTTTCCGTATGCTGGATACTTTTCTTCAAGGAAGTACCAAGGTTTTCCGTCTTTATATGTCCAAACACGGCCACCTTCACCACGTGCTGATTCGCTCATAAGACGAAGTTTATCATCCCCTGGAATTGCGGTTGGATGAATTTGAATAAACTCCCCGTTTGCATAGTGTACTCCTTGTTGATAAACAATAGAAGCTGCTGATCCTGTATTGATCATGGAGTTTGTTGATTTACCAAATACTATCCCAGGTCCACCTGTTGCCATAATTACCGCATCTGCTTTGTATGAACCAATCTCCATTGATTGCAAATTCTGAGCGGTAATCCCTCTACAGGTTCCTTCATCATCAATAACGGCTCCTAGAAATTCAAATCCTTCATATTTAGTTACAAGACCTGCTACTTCATAACGACGAACTTGCTCATCAAGTGCATATAAAAGTTGCTGTCCTGTTGTTGCTCCAGCAAAAGCTGTTCTATGATGCTGTGTACCTCCAAAGCGGCGGAAATCCAGCAATCCTTCTGGCGTACGGTTAAACATAACCCCCATACGGTCTAATAGATGAATAATTCCCGGTGCTGCTTCACACATTGCTTTAACAGGAGGCTGGTTTGCTAAAAAGTCTCCACCATAAACTGTATCGTCAAAGTGCTCCCATGGCGAATCTCCCTCACCTTTTGTATTTACGGCTCCGTTTATTCCACCTTGCGCACAAACTGAATGAGAACGCTTCACTGGAACGATAGAAAACAAGTCTACTTTCTTACCAGATTCCGCAATTTTAATTGTTGCCATTAAACCAGCGAGTCCACCGCCGACAACAATAATTTTTCCGTTACTCATCGTAACTCACTCCTTTGAGATATGAATAAATTAAGTGAACGCTAGGATGGCGCGGACACCTACAATTGTAAGAGCAAAAAATACGCCAATCGTCACATATGTTGCAATTCTTTGAGAACGAGGAGTTACCGTTAAACCCCAGCTAACGCTAAATGACCATAAGCCGTTAGCAAAATGAAAAATAGTAGAAATAACACCAATAAGATAAAAAGCAAGTGAAACTGGGCTTGATAAGATGTTTGCCATCATATCATAGTTAACTTCAGTACCTCTCATAGCTTGAATACGCGTTTCCCATACGTGCCATGTAATAAAGATAAGTGTAATAACACCTGTAACACGTTGAAGAACAAACATCCAGTTTCTAAAGAATCCATATCTGTTCGCATTATTCTTGGCTGTAAAAGCAATGTATAACCCATAAACAGCATGAAAGATAATTGGTAAGAAAATCACAAAGATCTCCAATAAATAGCGAAACGGTAGTTTTTCCATGAAGTGTGCGGCAGTGTTAAATGCCTCTGGGCTTCTTGTTGCAAAGTGGTTAACAACAAGATGCTGGATAAGGAAAATCCCGATCGGTATTACACCCAGTAATGAGTGTAACCTACGATAATAAAATTCTTTTGTTGCTTCCAATATCTAAACCCCCCTTGTGAAATAGAAAACATGTGTAGTCCAATAGACCCGAGCTCCCCATCCTTTTTGTTGTAGTCTAATTTGTTGAAAAATGAAACCCCTTGCATTTTTCAACAAATTATAAATTGTGAAACAAATGTGACAAATTTATTGTACTCCCCCATAATGTAAGCGTCAAGAATTGTTGTAGGTGATTTTCACTTCTAAAACAGGGAAAAGCTACTTTTTTCTTACACAAACTATATAAATCGTAAAAAATCATTTATAATGGAAAAGAAAGTGAGGTATCGGTATGGAGCAACGAGAAAAACAAGAGTTAGATAGTTTAGAAGAAGTGGAAAAAGAAGAGGAACGGCCATCTGCTGTTACACAGGAAGAAACCATTCCTTTATTTGGTTATGAACTGCTAAGAGATATTGTTTTGCCAGATATTTTAGGAAAGGAAACAGATAATATTTCCTATTGGGCTGGCAAGAATATTGCACGTGTTTATCCACAGCCGTCCCTAGCAGATCTTCAAACTTTTTTTATTCGTGCAGGATGGGGCACCCTTACTCTAAAAAAAGAACAAAGAAGCTCACTCGAATTTGAACTTAGCGGACCTAGCGTTGAACGCCGTTTACATAATAAAGAAACATGCTCTTTCCAACTTGAGGCTGGATTTCTAGCTGAACAAATTCAAGCTCAAAAAGGATATACAGCAGAAGCTGAACAATGGAAAAAATACCGTAACAAGGTCGTCCTTTCCATCGTTTATGACAGAAGAGATATTCTAGTATAAAAAAGGAGAACTCGCTAAACGAGTCCTCCTTTTTTATTTACCTACACGTTCATTTGTTAACTCAAACGTTTCATGAAGAGCTTCGACGGCTTTTACCATATCTTTTTGCACAATGACTGTTGAAACTTTAATCTCAGACGTGCTAACCATTTTCACTTGAACTTTACTATCTTGAAGCACCTCAAACATTTTCGCAGCCACCCCAGGATTTGAAACCATTCCAGAACCAACAATCGAGACTTTTGAAAGTCCATTTTCATGTTCAACTTCTTCATATTGTAAATATCTTTTTTGAGCTTCTAACACACTTAATGTACGTTGAAGTTCCTCTGTTTTTACGGAAAATGATACTGCTGACTTAGCAGACGTAACGCTTTGAACAATAATGTCTACATTAATATGATGTTTAGCAAGGAGTGAGAAGATAGAAGGAAGGGTATAAATGTCGTCCTCCATGCCAATAACCGTCACTCGGGAAATATTGTCCTCAAATGCAATTCCTCTTACTAATAAATTATCTTCCATCTCTGCTTCCTCCTTAATAATTGTTCCACGTTCTTTTTCTAAACTTGATCGAACTTCAAGCTTTACTTCATAATTTTTAGCAAACTCAACAGCTCTTGGATGAAGAACCCCTGCTCCTAGATTAGCAAGCTCTAACATTTCATCATAAGAAATTGAGTTAAGTTTTCTCGCACCTTTAACATAACGAGGATCTGTCGTATAGACTCCTGTTACATCTGTGTAAATATCACATTTTTCTGCTTCAAGAGCTGCAGCAAGTGCCACCGCAGTTGTATCAGAGCCACCTCTACCTAATGTTGTAATCTCATTGTTCTCTGTAATCCCTTGGAATCCCGCAACAACGACAATTTTATTTTCTTTGAGATATTGTTTGATTCGAGCGGTTTCAATATTGGTAATTCGAGCATTTCCATGTACCTCTTCTGTCTTCATTCCAGCTTGCCAACCTGTTAAAGAAACAGCATCATAACCTTTCGCCTGTAGAGCCATAGAAAGAAGAGAAATGGTAATCTGTTCTCCTGTTGTTAAAAGCATATCCATTTCCCGCTTACTTGGGTTTTCATTGAGCTCTTTTGATAATGAAACAAGATCATCTGTTGTTTTTCCCATCGCAGACACAACAACAACGACATCATTACCTGCTGCTTTCTCCTCAATAACTCGACTTGCTACATTTTGAATTCTCTCGCTAGTTCCTACGGAAGTTCCTCCAAATTTTTGAACAACTAAGCCCATTTTTCTAAAACCTCTCCTCAGTTTGTTTTTTCACACAAATGGTTTACTCGTAAGTAGGGCGAACGCAATAAAAAAAAGCAATGAGAGAATCTCTCATTGCTTTTTTAAAATATCTATATTTGCGCAATGTGTGAGATAGCCCTCCAAGATTTTGATCTTGACAGTCTTACATTTATTCAATGCAAAACCAGCAAAAGCTATGATGAGCTAGCTTCCACTTCGGCAGATTTCCCTTTCTATAACAATCAACGGAACTCATTTTCCTCCTGCTATATACTCTTAAAATCCGCACCTCTATCTTCACCTCAGTAATATTGAAGTGATTATACAGTTTTTAAAATCTTTTTTAGCTTATCAAATATTTAAAAAGTTTTCAATCACTTTTTTCGTCTTCCTCACGAAGAGCGCTATAAATCGTAGTTGCTGTATCTTTTGGTATCCCTGCTCCTTGGATTTCTTCTATGCTTGCTTCTTTTAATTTCTTTAAAGATCCAAAGTGAGTAAGCAGCATTTTCTTTCGCTTTGCGCCAACCCCTTTAATATCGTCAAGAACAGATTGAAAAGAAGATTTTGACCGAACTTGTCGATGAAAAGTAATCGCAAAGCGGTGCACTTCATCTTGAATCCGCTGCAGTAAATAAAACTCTTGGCTGTTCCTTTCAAGAGGCACTACTTCTAAAGGATTTCCTATCATAATGTTTGATGTTCGGTGCTTATTATCTTTTACAAGCCCTGCAACAGGAACAAACAATCCAAGTTCATTTTCAAGTACATCCTCTGCAGCTGCAATTTGGCCTTTCCCTCCATCAATCACAATTAAATCTGGAAGTGGAAGATTGTCTTTTAATACACGACTATATCTTCGTCGTACAACTTCACGCATGGAATCATAGTCATTTGGACCTTCAACAGTTCGAATTTTATATTTTCGATATTCTTTCTTATACGGTTTTCCATCAACAAATACGACCATTGCTGATACAGGATCTGTTCCTTGAATGTTTGAGTTATCAAATGCTTCGATTCTATTTGGCGTATCAATATTTAGTTTCTCTCCAAGATTTTCAATTGCTTTAATTGTCCGTTCTTCATCACGTTCAATAAGCCAAAATTTTTCTTTTAAAGCAATTTTAGCGTTCTTATTGGCTAGGTTCAGTAAATCTTTCTTTTTTCCTTTTTGAGGACAGTGTGCTTTGATTTCTAAAAGACGCTCCACTATTTCACAATCAACATGCTCAGGAAGAAGCACTTCCTTTGGTTTTACATGGTTAGACTGCTGATAAAACTGTCCTAAAAAAGTGAGAAAATCTTCTTCAGGTTCACCATAAAAAGGAAACATAGAAACATCACGTTCAATTAGTTTTCCTTGGCGAATAAAGAACACTTGGACACACATCCATCCCTTATCATAGGAATAACCAAAAACATCTCGATTGATAAAGTCATTAAACATCATTTTTTGCTTTTCCATTGTTGCTTCAATATGGGAAATTTGATCTCGATATTCCTGTGCACGTTCAAACTCTAGGTTTTCTGATGCGTTCATCATCTTTTCAGTCAGTTCTTCTTTAACATGCTTGAATCCGCCGTTCAAAAACTTTGCAATCTCATCTACAAGCTCCTTATTTTGCTCCTTTGTCACTTCATAAACACAGGGAGCCAAACATTGGCCAATATGATGATAAAGACAAACTCGGTCTGGAATAGTAGAACATTTCCGGAGTGGATATAAGCGATCTAACAGCCTCTTTGTCTCATTTGCTGCTTGAACGTTTGGGTAAGGTCCAAAATATTTGCCCCCATCTTTTTTTACTTTTCTCGTGATAAATAAACGTGGATGGCGCTCATTGCTAATTTTAATAAATGGATAGCCTTTATCATCTTTTAGCATTACATTATATTTTGGATCGTACTTCTTAATTAAGTTCATTTCTAAAATAAGCGCTTCAATGTTGGAAGACGTGACGATATATTCAAAATCAACAATAGCGTTCACAAGACGAAGCGTTTTTCCATCGTGACTTCCAGTAAAGTATGAGCGTACTCTATTTTTTAATACTTTTGCTTTTCCGACATAAATAACAGTACCGTCCTTATCTTTCATCAAGTAACAGCCAGGCTGATCTGGAAGAATCGCTAGCTTTTCTTTTATAATTGCGTTCATAACGTCCCCCCCTTTTGCTTCTTGTCATAAGAAAAGCACCTGCAGAAGCAGGCGCCCTTTTTAAAGCTTATAGATGTTTGTTTAATGCTTCAGCAAGTGCTTCTTTTGGTTGGAAACCAACGATTTTGTCAACTTGTTCTCCGTCTTTCATAACAAGTAAAGTCGGGATACTCATTACACCAAATTTTCCTGCTGTTTCTTGGTTTTCATCTACGTCAAGCTTTACGATTTTTACTTTGTCGCCCATATCTGAATCAAGTTCTTCAAGAACTGGAGCAATCATTTTACAAGGTCCGCACCATGGTGCCCAAAAGTCAACAAGTACTACCCCTTCATTTGTTTCAGCAGTAAAGTTTTGATCTGTTGCATGTGTAATTGCCATTAAAAATTCCTCCTATACCTAAGTAACTTCTTTTAAGATATTCACAGTATAACATCATTAAAATGGGAGTGCCATTTATTTGTTTCGTCATGTCTTTCCTATTACATAGTTATACCCTAAGGAATCATTTAAAAACAGCATTTTTCATAAAAAAACACGGAAAAGGCGACAGAGTGTCGCCTTTAGCTCTTTTCTACTTTTAATTTTTTGCACTCCTCGATTAAAAGCGGAATGATTTCAAACAATTCTCCGACAATCCCATAGTCTGCTACATTGAAAATATTTGCTTCTGGGTCTTTATTGATAGCTACAATCACTTTTGAATTAGACATACCTGCTAAGTGTTGAATAGCACCAGATAAGCCACATGCAATATACAAATCAGGTGTAACAACTTTTCCCGTCTGTCCAATCTGAAGCGAGTAATCACAATATTCTGCATCACATGCCCCTCTTGAAGCTCCAACTGCTCCACCTAGCACATCAGCAAGTTCTTGTAATGGCTTAAACCCTTCCTCGCTTTTTACACCTCGTCCTCCAGCTACAATCACTTTTGCTTCTGAAAGATCTACTCCGCTCGTCGCTTTTTGCATAACTTCTTTTACAACTGTACGCAAATCTAGAGATGGTTCTGCAACTTCTTTTGTTTCTCCATCTCTTCCTGGGTCCGCTGCAAGCTTTTCGATATTATTTGGTCGAATTGTGAAAAATAAAGGGGTGTCAGTAAGGATGCGTTTCTCAAAAGCTTTTCCTGAGTAGATAGGACGCGTTAGAATAACATTTTCACCCACAACTTCAATATCTGTTATATCAGAAATTAAACCACTCTCAAGCTTTGCTGCAAGCTTTGGAGCAACCTCTTTCCCTTGAGAAGTATGGCCCATAATAATTGCTTCTGGTTCTTCCTCCTCTAAGAGAGCCTGAAAACATTGAGAGAAACCATCAAGCGTATATGTTCTTAAGTTAGCGCTTTCAATAAAGACTACACGATCTCCACCATAGTGAAAAAATGAAGATGTATGGCGAGCGACGTCTTCTCCAACTGCTCCCACAACAACTTCTCCGCCATCTGCAATCATGCGTGCTGCTGCAATCGCTTCGTACGATACACTTCTGACTTCTCCGCCTTTAAATTCCGCCAATGCCAATACTTTGCGAGCCATAGCTATTCCTCCTTTTTTAAAGCACTTTTGCTTCTGAGTATAATAGATGAACAAGCTCTTTCACCTGTTCGTGTGATTCACCCTGAAGTATTTTGCCTCCTTCTTTTTCAGGTGGTAAAAACCGTTCAACAACCTTTGTTTTGGCTTCTATTTCTTCCTCTATTTCTAGATCATCTAATTCAATTTCTTCAAGCGGCTTCTTTTTGGCCTTCATAATACCAGGTAAAGACGGATAGCGTGGTTCATTTAGTCCTTGTTGAGCTGTTACAACAAGCGGTAGAGCTGCTTGAATTTTTTCTTCATCTCCTTCGACGTCCCTTATTATTTCCACATCATTCCCATGGATTTCAATACTTGTGATAGTTGTAACACAAGCCATATTTAAAAGCTCTGCGACTCGTGGACAAACCTGTCCACTTCCTCCGTCAATAGCAACATTTCCACCAATAATCAAATCACATTGCTGTTCTTTTAAATAAGAGGCTAAAATAATGGATGTGGTATATTCATCTTCGCTTTCCATTTCATCTTCTGTATCAATGAGCACGGCTTTATCACACCCCATTGCAAGCGCCGTTCGCAGTTCTTTTTGAGCGTCTTCGTTCCCCAGTGTTACAACCGTCACTTCTCCTCCATGTTTTTCTTTTAAAGAGATTGCTTCTTCTATTGCATATTCATCATAAGGATTAATAATGAACTCTGCTCCATCCTCAATAATCTCTCCCCCATCAAGTGAAATTTTTTCTTCTGTATCAAACGTACGCTTCATTAACACAAAAATATTCATAACTCCACCCCTTTACTGAATATTAAGATTATTTATCTTGGAAGAATGGCTTTCTTTTTTCTAAAAAAGCAGCAATCCCTTCTGAAGCGTCCTCTGAACCGAATACTTCTTTAAATTTCCTTGCTTCTTCTTCTATTCCTTCTTCATAGCGAGCATCTTTAGCATATTGTAAAAGATGCAAAATTGCTTTAATAGTCATAGGGCTTTTTCTTGCCATTTGTCCAGCAAGCTTTGCTACTTTTTGAAAAAGCTCATTCTCTTCAAACGCCTCGTTTGCTAGACCTATGCGAACAGCTTCACTTCCAGAAATCGATTCACCTGTTAACATCATTTCACATGCTTTTCCTACTCCGACAAGCCTTGGAAGTCGCTGCGTTCCTGCAAAGCCGGGAATAATCCCAAGTGTAAGCTCTGGAAGTCCTAAGCGGGCTTCTGCTGCAACAAACCTCATATGACACCCCATTGCCAGTTCAAGACCTCCGCCTAATGCTGCTCCATGAATAGCCGCAATAACTGGCTTGGGGTATGTTTCAATCTTGTTCATAAGCTTTTGCCCAAAGCGAGCAAGAGACTCATAATCTTCACTTTTTTGCAGGGATGTGAATTCTTTAATATCCGCTCCTGCACAAAAAAACTTCCCTTCTCCTCGAAGCACAATAACGCGTGTTTCATCATCTGTTTCAAGTAACGAAAAAGTATTCCAAAGCTCTTTTAAAAGAGCGGTTGACAAAGCGTTTGCTTTTGGTTTATTTAGCGTAAGAGTTGTGACGTGCTGATTTTTGTTCATTTGAACGTAAGCCATCATATCCCTCCTATAGCGCAGTCTTTATCTTTTACAACCATGAAGTAGAAGCTTATGGACTTTTGGAATAAGTTCTGTAATGTCGTACTTATACTCATTCATAACCCACGTTGTCACAACTTCATCAATTGTTCCAAAAATCATTTGACGAGCAAGACGAGCATCTAGTTCTTCTTGAAACTCACCGCTCTCAATGCCGCTTTCTAAAATTTCATCAATGATTTGAAGGTAGCCTTTTAGAACTTCGTTAATTTGGTTTCTTATATCGCGGTTTGTTTGGCGAAGTTCAAGCTGAGTTACAGCTGCTAAGTGTTGATCTTCCGAAAGAAACGTAATGTGACGCTGAATTAAAAAGAAAAGCTTTTCAGAAGCTGTTTCTTCTTTTTGAATATCCTCTTGAATTCTTTCAATAAATTGTCCCATTTTCTCTTGAAAAAGGGATATGAGGATATCTTCCTTATTTTTAAAATAGAGATAAATAGTTCCGTCTGCTACCCCTGCTTGTTTAGCAATCTTAGATACTTGAGAGCTATGATAGCCGTGTTCGGCAATGACGACAACTGCTGCATCTAAAATTTGTTTGAATTTTGGTCTATTTCGATTCATATTGTTTGCTCCCTTGCTTCATTAATTACCAACAGAGTACACCATATTCTGTACCATTAATTATCATTTTGTTCGATTGAATAAAATGAATGGTTATTCATTCATAATATCATCTTAAAATATCCCGACAAACCTGTCAACAGAATTATAGTGAAATTTGGTTTGAAGGGAAAATACTATCTATTCTTTTCTTTCTTCTTCTATTAAAACACGCCTTAAGATTTTCCCAACAGCTGTTTTAGGTAATTCTTTTCTGAACTCATAGACTTTTGGAACTTTATAGGAAGCAAGAGACAAGCGTACATGCTCATCAAGTTCTTTTTCTGAACATGATACACCATCTTTTAATACAACAAAGGCTTTGACCGTTTCTCCTCTGTATAAGTCAGGAATGCCCATAACAACGGCTTCTTTTACTTTTGAATACCCGTATAGCACTTCTTCTACTTCACGAGGGTAAATATTATATCCACTCGCAATAATCATATCTTTTTTTCGATCCACAATGTAGAAATAGCCGTCTTCATCAAAATAGCCTAAGTCTCCTGTAAAAAGCCACCCATCTTTCAACACTTGTTTTGTTTCTTCTTCTTGGTGCCAGTATCCTTTCATCACTTGAGGCCCTTTTACAGCAATTTCTCCTATTTCACCACATGGTAAAGCTTCCCCTGTTTCAAGCGAAACAATTTTAGCATCCGTATTTGGCCAAGGTACACCAACACTTCCTTGTTTTCTTTTTCCCCAGAGAAAATTAGCATGTGTCACAGGGGAACTTTCTGTTAGTCCATAACCTTCTACAAGCTTCCCTCCTGTAAGGTCCTCAAACTTTTCCTGAACATAAGCAGGAAGTGGTGAAGAACCGCTTATACAAGCTTTAATTGAGGAAAGATCATATTTTGGTAGACTAGTATTATTAAGCAGTCCAACATAAATTGTGGGAGCTCCGGGAAATAGCGTTGGCTTTCTCTTGTCAATTGTTTTTAATACCTCTTTTATTTCAAATTTTGGTAAAAGCACCATTTCATATCCTTCTAGAATAGATAAAACAAGCACTGTTGTTAAGCCATACACGTGAAAAAAGGGCAAAACACCTAAAATTCTCTCATTTCCTCTTTCACATTTGTAAAGCCATGTTGTACACATCTTCGTATTAGCAACTAAGTTTTGATGTGTCAGCATTACTCCTTTAGGAAAACCTGTTGTTCCTCCTGTATATTGTAAAAGAGCTAAATCATCGCTATACACTTCTTCTTTTACCGAACTTGCTATTTTTGTTTTTAAAATGGTAGACCATTTATGCGTATCGCTGTCTTCTTTTATGTGTTGGACAGTTTTTTGAGTCTTTTTTTGGAGATATGGATAAAGAAGATTTTTTGGAAAAGGCAAGTAATCTTTGATGGATGTTATAATGAGATGCTCTATCTTTGTTAGCGCTTTCATCTTAAAAGCTTTTGAATACAACAAATCTAGAGTAATAAGGAACCTTGCGCCTGAATCTTGGAGTTGGTGGGACAGTTCTCTTTCTGTATAAAGCGGGTTAATAAGTACAACAACTGCTCCTAATTTTAATACGGCATTAAAGGCGATTACAGTTTGAGGACAGTTTGGTAGCATAATAGCGACTCGATCACCTTTACGAACTCCTATCTCATAAAAATAGCAAGAAAGTTGATCAGTTTGGGCAGCTAGCTCTTTAAACGAAAGGGTTTTTCCTAGAAAGTGAATAGCAGGATTTTCTTGAAATTCTTTTGCTGCTTTTTGAAATAGCGATACAAGCGTCGCTTCACCAAGAGTGATTTCTGCCGGTATTTCAGGCGGATAGTGAATCAACCACGGTTTTTCGGATGCTTGAAGCACAAAAAATACCTCCTCAGTTTCGCATTTATTACGCACACTATGTTCATTATACACTGGGGATCTCTAAAAAGAAAAGGCTTTCAAAGAAAAACAGGAGAAGAAACATCAAAATGTTTCTTCTCTTGTTTTATGCAATAAACAATATATAAATAATCCCAATTGTCATAAATAAACCGCAAAGAATAAGCAAAAGTTTGGCTAGCTTCTCCATTGTTTATCACCCTATTCCAGCTGAAATAACAAACGACATTCCAATTGAAATGACCATTGATATAAACCCAACGGCTCTGTTGTCTTGCGCAATTTCATGATCAATCTTGAATTTTGGTGTAAGAAATTCAAAAATAAAATAGCTAATTAACAGAAGAATAAAGCCAAAAGCTCCCCAGCCCACCATTACAAACAGCGTATTGTGTTGGCTAATTGAGCCTTGAAAAACATTTGCTACACCAAAGATTTTCCCACCCGTAGCCATAGCAACGGCTAGATTTCCACGCTGAATTTCCTCCCAGTTTTTATAACTTGTCACAAGTTCAAAGATGACAAGAGCTAGAACAATGCATAAAATAACAACGCTATAGTTCGCTGCTGTTAATACGTAAGGATTCTCCCAAAATTCCTTCACAGCGGCTCTCACTCCCTTATTTTAGTTCAGCAACGGTCACTCCAGAGCCGCCTTCTGATGCTTCCCCAAAACGAATGCTTTTGACGAAACGATGATTTTTCAAGTAGTCTTGCACACCTGTTCTTAAAGCCCCTGTTCCTTTTCCATGAATAATAGAAACACGTGGGTACCCAGCAAGAAGTGCATCATCAATATACTTCTCAACGCGCTGAATAGCATTTTCAAACCGTTCTCCGCGGAGGTCAAGCTCAAGTTTAACATGATAATCTTTGCCTTTTACTGTTGCGAGTGGTCTTGTTTCTACAGCTTTTGGAGAACTAATAAACTCTAAGTTTGACTCTTTTACTTTCATTTTCATAATACCAAGCTGTACTTCCCACTCTGTATCTGATACTTTGTCTAATAGCGTTCCTTTTTGACCAAATGTTGATACTTTCACTTCATCCCCTGGAGAAAGCTTTCTTTCTACCTTTTTCGGTTTCGGTGCCGCTTTCGTGCCTTTTCTTAAGGTTGGAACCGCTTCTTCAAGATCTTTTCTCGCTTGAATTAGCTCATGTTCTTTTATTCCACTTTGTTGATTAAGACGCATGTTGCGCAGGTCTTTAATAATATTCTCCGCTTCAGCCCGCGCTTCCTCTACTGCTTTTGCTGCTTTATGTTCAGCTTGCTCAAGCAGTTTGTCTCTTTCATTGTTAAATTCTATAATTTGATCCTGCAGTTCACGATGAAGCTGTTCTGCCTCTTTCCTAAATAAAGCAGCTTCTTCCTTTTCACTTTCAGCTTTTTTGCGGCTGTCCTCGAGTGAAGCAATCATATTTTCTACCTTATTTGTATCTGCTCCAATATATCCCTTTGCTTCGTTAATAACTTCTTCTGAAAGACCTAATCGGCGTGAAATTTCAAATGCATTGCTTCGTCCTGGAACCCCTAAAAGTAATTTATATGTCGGGCGAAGTGTTTCGACATCGAACTCAACGCTTGCATTCATTACTCCTTTTCGATTATATCCATACGCCTTCAGTTCAGGATAATGAGTTGTCGCTATAACACGTGCTCCTCTATTGTATACTTCATCTAGAATAGAGATAGCAAGTGCCGCTCCTTCCTGAGGATCTGTTCCAGCACCGAGCTCATCAAATAATACAAGGCTCTTATTATCAACACCTTTTAAAATGTTAACGATATTCACCATATGAGAAGAAAACGTGCTCAAGCTTTGTTCAATAGACTGTTCGTCTCCAATGTCAGCAAATACATTTTCAAAGACTGCTACTTCAGAACCATCCAAAGCCGGGATTTGAAGACCTGCTTGTGCCATAAGTGTAAACAACCCAACTGTTTTTAACGTTACCGTTTTTCCTCCTGTATTTGGACCTGTAATAACGATGCTCGGGTACTCTCCTCCAAGCTCAATATCATTTGCTACAACATCTTCTGCAGTAATTAAGGGATGACGTGCTTTTTTCAGATTAATATATCCTTCTTCATTAAGCTTTGGTTTTGAACCTTTTAATTTGTGGCTGTACTGCCCTTTTGTAAACATAAAATCAATTTCTGCTAGCATATCAACGTTAACAGAAAGCTCGCGAGCAACTTCTGCTACTTCTGCTGTAATTTGTGCAAGAATGCGCTCAATCTCACGCTTTTCTTCTACTCGGGCCGCTTGAAGCTCATTATTTAAGTTTACAATTGCTTGTGGCTCAATAAATAACGTTGCTCCTGAGGAAGATTGATCGTGAATAATTCCTCCATATGCTCCGCGATATTCTTGTTTAACCGGAAGCACATAGCGATCATTACGAATCGTTATAATTGCGTCTGAAAGCATTTTTGTCGCAGAAGAGGAACGCGTCATTTGCTCCAGTTTTTGACGAACACGTGCTTCTGTAGAGCGCAGTTTTTGGCGTAATCCTCGCAGTTTTTCACTCGCTCCGTCTAACACTGTCCCATTATCATCAATACTGTTCTCAATTGTTCGCTCAAGATCTGTTAAGATAATAAACCCTTCAATATACCCTTTCAAAATAGGTAATGAAAGGTCTGTATTCTCTTCTAAACTTTCCATAAATATCGAAAGCTGTCTTGTTGCATAAATTGTGCTTGAGATTTCTAGTAGTTCACTTGCTGAAAGTGTTCCACCGATCTCTGCTCTTTTAGCACTTGCTTTTATATCATGAATACCGCCAAGTGGAACATTTCCTTTCACACGAAGCACTTGAGCTGCCTCATCAGTTGCGTTTTGCCAAGCTTCTACTTCTGGGAAACTTATGGACGGACGAAGACTCTCTACTTTCTCTCTTCCTAGTGAAGATGCTGCATGTTTCAACAGACCTTCTTTAATTTTATCGAACTCTAATGTTTTTAAAATGCGCGCTTGCAAACATGTTCACTCCTTTTAAACCTTGCTTTCCTTGTATTAATCGTTGCGTTTTAAAAATGCTCTCAATTCTTCTAAAGGATATGTGTTAATAACGCTCTCTTTGCGAATCCACCCTTTTACAGCTGTCGACACCCCAACTTTCATATCTTCAAGCATGTCCAGATTATGTGCATCTGTATTAATTACAAGCTTTACTCCTTGCTCTTGTGCTTTTTTCAAATGATGAGAAGCAAGGTCTAAGCGATGTGGATTTGAATTGAGTTCAAGTGCTGTATTTGTTTCGTAAGCAAGCTCAATTAACAAATCCATATCAACGTCATATCCGCCTCTTCGTCCAATAAGTCTTCCTGTTGGATGTGCAATAATATCGACATGATGACTATTAAGAGCTGTTTTTAATCGCTCCATAATAACTTCGCGAGACTGAGAAAAACTTGAGTGGATAGAAGCAATAACGATATCCATTTCCTGTAGAATCTCATCATCATAATCTAACGTACCATCAGGAAGAATATCCATCTCGATTCCTGAAAGGATTGTAAAGTCATCATATTTTTCATTTAGCTTCTTAATTTCTTCTCGCTGTTTACGAATTCGTTCTGGTGTTAGTCCATTTGCCACTTTTAAATATTGGGAATGGTCAGTAATAGCCATGTACTCATAGCCTCTTGCACGGCATGCTTCCACCATTTCCTCGATAGAGTATGCGCCATCGCTCCATGTAGAATGCATGTGCACGTCTCCTTTTATGTCTTGAAGAGAAATAAAGCGATCTTCTTTCGTTAGCTTATCTACTTCTGTTCCATCTTCACGCATTTCAGGTAAAATAAACGGCAAGTTAAAGTAGTTATAAAACTCTTCTTCAGATGAAAACGTACGGACTTCTCCCGTTTCTATATTCTCAACACCATATTCACTAATTTTCTCTCCACGTTCTTTCGCAAGCTGTCTCATTCTTACGTTATGATCTTTTGAGCCTGTAAAATGATGAAGCGTTGTTGGAAAAGCCTTGTCTTCTACAAGACGAAAATCAACAGATATATCATAAACATCTTCAAGCACAACCGATACTTTCGTATTTCCACTTGCAATTACTTCTTTAATAGACGGCATTGCGAGTAAGCTATCACGAATAAGAGACGGCTCTTCTGTAGAAATAATAAAATCTAAGTCTTTCACTGTTTCTCTCATACGGCGTACGCTGCCTGCTCGTGAGAAACGAATAATGCCTTTCATATCAGCAAGCATTTCTTCGATTTTTTCCACAAGTGGTAACATAATAGCAAGTGGCAATCGTTCAGGACGTGTCCCATATTCCTCGATTGCAGCAAGAATTTTCTCCTCTGTTTTTTTACCGAAGCCGCTAAGTCCCTGTACTTTTCCTTCTTCACAGGCAGCCTTTAATGTTACCATATCCGTAACATTCAGCTGTTGATAAAGCTTTGCAATCTTTTTCCCACCTAATCCTGGCAAATCAAGAAGAGGAATTAATCCTTCTGGAACTTCTTTTTTTAACTCTTCTAACACAGTAGATTGTCCATCTTGAATATACTCTTCAATAACAGCACTAGTTCCTTTTCCAATGCCTGCGAGAGATGTGAAGCTTTCAATTTCACTCAAGCTGCGCTCATCATTCTCAAGCGCACCTGCCGCCTTTCTAAAGGCCGAAATTTTAAATGCATTATCTCCTTTTAACTCCATATATACAGCAATCTTTTCCAAAAGTTTAATAATCTCTTTTTTATTCATTTTCACACCCACTTCTTATACGTTCTTCTATTGAAGATGATACAAAGTTTTTTTAAAAAAGTACAATCTCTGCCTCCTTATATCCTAGAAGCATATTAACTTTATTATCATATCGTATTTTGCTTATGAAAGCGAAGAAGCTCATTTTACAAAGCTAACCGCCTTCTTCTGCCCTTACTTCTTTCTCTCTCTACAAAAGAACATAAAAAAGCTCGACGAAAAATCGCCAAGCTTTTTTACATATCTTTCCCCCATAGCTCTGGAATCATATCAGAGAGATATGGGGTGTGATTTACAATAATCCCTGCAAGAGATGAGTTTTGAACTTGTGCTTGTATACCGCCGACAGGAAGCAGTGCGATAACATACAACACAATAAAAACAATTACATAAATCTCTACAAATCCAAGGATGGCTCCTGCCCATTTATTAAAATGACGCAATATCGGAAGCTGTGCTACAAAATCAAAGAGCGAGCCAATAATATGAATCACCAAATTTGTCAAAAAGAAAAGAATGGCAAATGAGATGATACGGTAAAATAGCTCTTCTGCATAAGAACTTTGTACAAGAAGAGATACAGCATTTCCTCCTTCAACAGACGGATACGGAATCCATAGCTGAAGTTTTTCAGCAAGAGCTTCATGGTACATGTAAGCTACGAAAATGGAAAGCACAATGCTAACAAGACGAATTACTTGTAGAATTAATCCTCTCTTTAAGCCAATTAAAAACCCGTAGCATAACATTATTAACACTATAATATCGACGAGCATAGTTCTTCATTCCTTCTTATTTATGAGTTCCTCTTCTAATCTTTCAACTTCTTCTTTTAATTTTATATAATCGTTCACAACATTTACAGCTGTTAAGACCGCTAGTTTATTAATATCTAGTTGTGGGTTCTTTAAGTTAATTTCTCTCATTTTATCATCAACAATCGAAGCGACAAGGCGTACATGGCTTGTACTTTCATCACCTATTATATTATACTGTTGCCCATATATGTCGACCGTTGTTCGATTTCTTCTCCGTTTTGACACAAAAGATCCTCCGTTCCCACAAAAATCCTATTCTATATCATAACACGGATGATATGAAGAAGGAAACACCATTTCTTGTAAAATAGCTTCCTTATGTAAAAAATTCTATGACACTCTTTTACTTCTTCATTATAAACATTTACTGCCATTGTGCCACACTCTTAATGTATTTTCTATTTTAAAAATGTAGAACTTTTAAGTAAATACTCTTAATATTCTTTACAACATAACTTTTCAACAACTATACAGGATCAAAATTTTCCAGGTCAAGAAATTGATTTTCAGAGAAATAAAAAGAGAGAAGTCAAAGACTTCTCCCCTTTTCTAACTTAAGAACGTAGTGATGCATCAAATTTAGTATGAAGAGCTTCTAATACTTTTTCATGTGTTGAAGTTACTTCTTCATCTGTTAACGTGCGCTCTGGATCTAAGTAACGTAGCGAGAAAGCAATTGACTTTTTACCTTCTTCAACGTGCTCACCTTCATAAAGGTCGAAAACTTTTACATCTTTCAATAGTTTCCCACCCGTAGCACGGATTTCTTGCTCTAGCTTGCCAGCTGAAATACCTTTATCAACAACAAGAGCAATATCACGAGTAATAGACGGGAAGCGCGGAATTGTTTCATAAACAACATCCTCAACATCTGCTGAAAGAAGCGTTTGTAAATCAAGTTCAAATACATATGTTTCACGAACATCATAGCGTTTTGCTGTATGCGGATGAACTTGACCAATAATCCCAATTTCTTTTCCATCTAACGAAATAGTTGCTGTTCGACCTGGATGCATTCCGTCATGCTTACTTGCTTGGAACTCGATGCGTGCTGCTAATCCAAGACCATCAAATAACCCTTCTAAAATCCCTTTTACAGTGAAGAAATCAACAACCTTTTTCTCCCCTTGCCACATATGCATATGCCAAAGCCCTGAAACAGCACCTGCTAAATGTTCTCTTTCAGTTGGTAAATCTTGATTTTCTTTTGAAAGGAACACAGAGCTTGTTTCGTACAGAGCAACAGAATCAAGCTGACGAGCAATGTTGTGTTTCACAACTTCTAATAAGTGTGGAATAAGGCTTAAACGTAGCGTTGAACGCTCTTCACTCATTGGCATAGCAAGACGAACATGCTTTGACACTTCAAGTGCAAACTGCTCTGCTTTTTCTTCACTTGTTAGGGCATACGTAATGGCTTGAAGCATTCCTGCTCCTTCAAGGTAGCGACGGACACGACGGCGCTTTTCTTGATAACTTGTTAACTGTCCTGGCGTTGATTCCCCGACAGGAAGTGTTGTAGGAATATGATCATATCCATACAAACGAGCAACTTCTTCAATTAAGTCTTCACTAATCGTAATATCTCCACGACGAGTTGGAACTGTTACAGAAATCTGCTCTCCATCTGCAATAGCTTCAAAGCGAAGACGCTTAAAGATGCTTGTTACTTCATCAACTGTAAGCTCTGTTCCAAGTACACCATTAATTTTAGCAAGAGTAACATCTACTCTTTTCGGCTCGGCATCTAATGTATTTTCCTCAACAACTCCACTTACTACTTCTCCACCTGCATACTGAGCAATAAGAGCTGCTGCACGCTCAGAAGCCGCACGAACGCGATTTGGATCAATTCCTTTTTCATAACGAGCACTTGCTTCACTTCGAAGACCGTGGTCTTTAGAACATTTACGAATGCTCAAACCAGCAAAGTAAGCAGATTCTAATAATACATTTATTGTATCATCTTTCACTTCAGAGTCCGCTCCCCCCATTACTCCAGCAAGAGCAATTGGCGTTTCTCCGTTTGTGATAACAAGATGATCACCTTTTAACGTTCTTTCTTGATCATCCAACGTTGTAATTTTTTCTCCTTCTACCGCATGACGAACGAGAATTTCTTTTGAACCAATTCGATCATAGTCAAAGGCATGAAGAGGTTGCCCATATTCTAAAAGAACGTAGTTTGTAATATCAACAACATTGTTATGCGGACGGATTCCAGCTGCCATTAGACGTGTTTGCATCCACAATGGAGATGGTCCAATCTTTACATTTTTAATAATGCGTGCAATATAAAGTGGATTATCTTCTTTTGCTTCAACGTTTACTCTAATATAGTCTTCTGCTTTTTCACTGCTTTCTTGAAGCTCAACGCTTGGGTATTTCACTTCGTTATCTAAAATAGCTCCAACTTCGTATGCAACTCCAAGCATGTTTAAGCAATCTGCACGGTTTGGCGTTAAGCCAAGCTCAAGAACGTGGTCATCCAGATTTAAAAGTTCAAGTGCATCGCGCCCTATTTCCGCATCATCTGCAAATACAAAAATGCCTTCTTGGTATTCTTTTGGAACAAGCTTACCTTCAATACCAAGCTCTTGAAGAGAACAAATCATACCGTGGGATGCTTCACCACGAAGCTTTGCTTTTTTAATTTTGAAATTCCCTGGTAGTACAGCGCCAACTTTTGCTACTGCTACCTTTTGACCTTTAGCAACATTTGGAGCACCACAAATAATTTGTACAGGTTCTCCTTCTCCAACATCAACAAGACATTTATTTAATTTATCAGCATTTGGATGCTGCTCACATTCTAAAACATGACCAACAACAACGCCTTTGATTCCTTTGTTTAACGTTTCTACGCCTTCTACTTCAATTCCTGTGCGGGTAATTTTCTCTGCTAGTTCGTTTGGGTCAATTCCTTCTAAATTAATATATTGTTCTAACCAACGATAAGATACAAACATATTAGAACCTCCTCTTATGCTCTTTTAAATTGTGTTGTGAATCGAACGTCGTTTGTATAGAATTCACGAATATCTTCAATTCCGTAGCGCAGCATGGCGATACGCTCTGCACCAATTCCAAATGCAAATCCTTGATACTCTTTTGAGTCAAAACCGGCCATTTCAAGTACGTTTGGATGCACCATACCTGCTCCTAGAATCTCAATCCAGCCTGTTTTCTTACAAACGTTACACCCTTTACCAGAACATTTGAAACAAGAAACATCAACTTCTACAGATGGCTCTGTAAACGGGAAGAAACTTGGACGAAGACGAATTTCACGCTCTTCTCCAAACATTTTTTTCGCAAATACTTCAAGCGTTCCTTTTAGATCACTCATGCGAATGTCTTTATCTACAACAAGCCCTTCAATTTGGGTAAACTGATGTGAATGTGTTGCATCATCATTGTCACGACGATACACTTTACCAGGGCAAATAATTTTAACAGGTCCCTTGCCTTCACATGCAACCATCGTACGAGCCTGCACAGAAGATGTATGCGTGCGGAGTAGCGTATCCTCTGTAATGTAAAATGTATCTTGCATATCGCGAGCAGGATGACCCTTTGGTAAATTTAAAGCTTCAAAGTTATAGTAATCTTTTTCAACTTCAGGACCTTCTGCAATGCTGTAACCCATCCCAAGGAATAGATCTTCCATTTCTTCAATAACAGCCGTAAGCGGATGATGATTTCCTGTTTTCACAGGACGCCCAGGTAATGTTACATCAATGGTTTCTGAAGCGAGTTGGCGCTCTACTTCTTCCTCTTCTAGACGAGCTTGTTTTGCCGCAATTTGAGAGGCAATTTCTTCACGTACTTCGTTTGCTAATGATCCAATAACAGGACGTTCCTCTGCTGACAGCTTCCCCATGCCGCGAAGAACTTCTGTAATAGGACCTTTTTTTCCTAAATATGCAACGCGAACGTCATTAACTTCTTTTAAATTCTGTGCGCTTTCCACTTTTCCTAACGCTTCTTCTTTCAGCTCTTGCAAACGTTCTTTCATGAACTAACATCCTCCTTTTAACTTCTGTGCTGTATTCTAAAAAACAACAATAAAAAACCCCATCCCTAGAAAGGGACGAGGTTTGATCGCGGTACCACCCTTGTTAATGTATCATAAAGATATCATTCAACTTTATTTCAATAACGGCATTTTACCGGTACACTTTTACATTTAAAATTAAATGGTCCCAGTGCCAACTCGAGAGGTGAACGTTCACTTCGTTTCTCCATAAAAATGCTTTCAGTCACGGCATCTTCTCCCTGATTGTGAAACATAAGCTACTATTCTCTGTCATTGTTTTTACAGCTATATTTTATTTCTTATAGAACTATTATAGGTAAAACATATGCAGGATGCAACAAAGGATTAAACGAAATGATAAAGGACAATGCCTGCTGCAACTGCTACGTTTAATGATTCACTTTTCCCGATAATCGGAATGTAAAGGTTTTGAGTTGTCATCTCTAAGTATTCTTCCTTTACACCACTTCCTTCATTCCCAAGCAGAATAGCAAACTTTTCACTTTTTTCAACTTCACGATATGGTAAAGCATTTTTCAAAGATGTACCATACACTGGGACTTGTCTTTCCTTAAGCTCAGAAATAAATGCACCAAGGTCTTCCCTAATAATTGGTACATGAAATAGAGCACCTTGTGTAGAACGAATTGTTTTCCCGTTATAAAGGTCTACTGTTCCTTTTCCTAATACAACAAGCTCAATGCCAGATGCTTCTGCCGTTCTAATAATCGTCCCTAAGTTTCCAGGGTCTTGAATACCATCAATTAATAATATTTTTTCGGCAGGTTTCCCTTTATCTTCTTCTCTCATTTCACAAACCGCTAGAATTCCTTGTGTTGTTTCAGTATCCGCTATTTCTCTAATAAGTGAACTAGGAACAATATACACTTCACATTCCTTCACATCCCAATGATTTGGAAGTGCAATGTCTTCACTCATAATGAGTTCACGAACACCGTGCTTTAAAGCTTCTTCAACAAGATGATAGCCTTCAACGAGAAAAAGACCCTCTTTTTCTCGCTCTTTACGTGTTTTTAACTTCTTCCACGCTTTTACACGAGGGTTTTTTACTGAGTCAATTCGTTTCACAATATATCTCCTTCTACAGCATTTGGTGCTGATTCAATCTCTGCTTCTAAAAGTATGCTAACAATACATATAATTCCTTTCACCTGAAAATAATAAAACTGTTCATTACAATGTAACGAGGTGATAAAGAATGGATTTAAACTTGCGCAATGCTATTATATCGAATGTATCCGGTAATTCTCAACAAGAGCTTGAAGCAACAATTAAAGATGCAATCGAAAGTAAGGAAGAAAAAATGCTTCCTGGCCTTGGTGTTTTATTTGAAATTATTTGGGAACATTCAAATCGCGAGGATCAAGAAGAGATGCTTTCAACCCTTGAACAAGGATTAAGTAGCTAATAAAAAAGGAGCTCATATGAGCTCCTTTTTTATTAGTTAAACGTAATTTCATTTACTTTATCACGGTCAAGTCTCTTCACAACTTCTGTGATCAGCTTCACTGTATTTTCATAATCATCACGATGAAGCATTGCAGCGTGTGAGTGGATATAACGCGTTGCAATTGTAATAGAAAGCGCAGGAACTCCGTTTGCTGTAAGGTGAATAGCACCAGAATCCGTACCACCGCCTGCCATTGCATCAAACTGATACGGAATATTCAACTCATCTGCTGTATCTGTTACAAGGTCACGAAGGCCTTTATGAGAAACCATTGAGGCATCATAAAGGATAATTTGAGGACCATTCCCCATTTTACCTAATGCTTCTTTTTCTGTGACACCAGGTGTATCTCCTGCAACCCCAACATCAACACCAAATGCAATATCAGGTTCAATTTGCGTTGCAGATGTGCGAGCACCCCGTAAACCAACCTCTTCTTGAACAGTACCAACTCCATAGACAACGTTCGGATGATTTTCATTTTTTAATCCTTTTAAAACATCAATTGCAATAGCGCACCCGATTCGGTTATCCCAAGCTTTTGCTAGCATCATTTTTTCATTTTGCATCACAGTAAACTCAAAATATGGGACAACTTGGTCTCCAGGACGAACGCCAAACTCTGACGCTTCCTCTTTGCTGCTTGCGCCAATGTCAATGAACATGTCTTTAATTTCAACCGGTTTTTTTCGCGCTTCTGGAGGAAGAATATGCGGTGGTTTTGAACCGATAATCCCTGTCACATCTCCTTTAGAAGTAACAATTGTGACACGCTGGGCAAGCATAACTTGTGACCACCAGCCTCCAACGGTTTGGAAACGAATAAATCCTTTGTCATCAATATTTGTTACCATAAAGCCGACTTCATCTAAGTGACCTGCAATCATAATTTTGGGACCATTCTCATCTCCCACTTTTCTTGCAATTAAGCTTCCTAAACGATCCGTTGTCACGTCGTCTGCGTAAGATGATATGTACTTCTCCATAACGGCTCGAACTTCGCGTTCATTTCCTGGAATTCCTTTTGCGTCTGTTAAGTCTTTAAGCATTGTTAGAGTTTCATCAAGTTTAGCCACCCTATTCAGCCTCCTTAAAGGTAAATTCTTCTTTATTATATCGAAAAAGAACCTTTTATTCTAATATCCTTGCTCTTGACGCTTGAAATTTTCTTCATTTTTCTCTAAATATGCACGTTTGATATCCTCAGCCGAAAAGCCTAGAAGATGGCCAAGCTGTAAATAAGCTGAGAACATTGCCTCATAGTGCTGTTCTTCTTGATTGACTTGAAAGGCAGAAATGGTTTGATATGCGTATAAAAACTGCTCATTTATATTATTGTCATTTTCTTCTTTTTTAAAATCTTTTTCTTGGTCAATATTTATTTCAAGTCCTAGAGAAAGGATGAAATGGATTCCGTCTACATACTCTTCTAAGATTACTTCTCGTTCTGCCGGTTTCTTTAAACTCCAAAATTTAAAGCAGCGCGTCTCATTTGCAAGCTCTCCTAATTCTACAAGAAGAGCTAGCGTTTTACGTTGGATTAATGATTCTTCCTGTAACCCGTGTTTTTGTTCAATATGTGTATCAAGCTCGCGTTGCATTGAAAATAACTGTGTAAAGTTCATAAAGAATTCTCCTTTTTATTTCAATATTATGTAGATAAAAGCAATGTGAAGCAGCATAAAAAGCGGAAAGCCAACTGTGAAACTTGGATGTTTCGTTTTGTGACGATACGTGTACATCCCAATGGTTTCGCCAAGTGCTCCTCCAAGCAGGGCAATTAGAAAAAGCGTTTTTTCTGAAATTCGCCAAGCATGCTGTTGTGCTCTTTTTTTATCTTCTCTCATTATGAGTAAGCCAATTATATTTACAATGACATAATAAATTACCATATATAACTCCTTAATAGAAAAGCTCTCCTCTTCATTATAAAGAGCAGAGCTTTTTTCGTCCAAATAAAAAAGGTGCCGCTTGGACACCTTTATATTATTTGTTTAGTTGAGCTTTTGCAGCGTTTGCTAATTCAGCAAATGATTTCTCATCAGTGATAGCTAGGTCTGCTAGCATTTTACGGTTAACTTCGATACCAGCTAGTTTAAGACCATGCATTAAACGGCTGTAAGAAAGACCGTTTGTACGTGCAGCCGCATTGATACGTGTGATCCATAGTTTACGGAAGTCACGTTTCTTTTGACGACGGTCACGGTATGCATACATTAGAGATTTCATAACTTGTTGATTTGCTACTTTATATAAACGATGTTTAGAACCGAAAAAACCTTTAGCTAACTTAAGTACTCTTTTGCGACGACGACGCGTCACTGTTCCGCCTTTTACGCGTGGCATAATAATTCCCTCCTGTGTATCTAACTATAAATTACTTAACGTTGTGTAATAATTGGTTGATGCGTTTGTAGTCTCCAGAGCTTACAAGAGCACCTTTGCGTAGTTTACGCTTTTGTTTTGTTGATTTGTTTGCAAATAAGTGACTTGTGTAACCGTGAGAACGTTTAAGTTTACCAGATCCAGTTTTCTTGAAACGTTTTGCAGCTCCACGATGTGTTTTCATTTTTGGCATGAGATGTTCCTCCTCATCTAATTTTAAAAATTATTTATCCGTCTTAGGCGTAAGCATAAGAAACATGCTACGACCGTCCATTTTCGGAGCAGATTCTACAGCAGCAATATCTGCACATTCTTCTGAAAAACGGTCAAGTACACGCTGACCAATCTCTTTATGAGTAATGGCGCGACCTTTAAAACGAATAGCCGCTTTTACTTTATCACCTTTTGATAAAAATTTGCGTGCATTGCGAAGCTTTGTATTGAAATCATGTTCATCAATAGAAGGGCTCAAACGAACCTCTTTCACATTGATCACTTTTTGATTTTTACGTGCTTCTTTTTCTTTCTTTTGTTGCTCGAAGCGGTATTTACCATAATCCATAATACGGCATACCGGTGGCTTTGCGTTTGGCGCAACTAGCACTAGATCTAAGTTTACACGACCTGCCATTTCAAGCGCTTCTTGCTTAGATTTAATTCCGGCTTGATCTCCGTTTTGATCGATTAAGCGTACCTCACGAGCGCGGATGCTCTCATTGATTAAAGTGTTATCCTTGCTAATAAGTAGCCACCTCCAAGGTTTTATAGGGAATACGTTTGGGATTGAAGCACTCTGTTGATAGTAGTCAATAAAAAACGTGTGAGCACAGAGCACCCACACGTCAGCTTTTATATTATCATAAAAGTTGTGTTGAAACCTATCAACTGCAAAAGATGCGTCAATCAGGTGAGAAGCGGGTGCCTCTTCTTTCCACAAACAAGTATTCAATTTACCTTAGAAATCATATCACATCTCAACTGAGCATGTCAACAAATTGCTTTAAAGTGCAACAAAAACTATTTTAGCAGAGCACTCAAAAATATGCAACAATTTTTATTAACAAATTACTTTCCTTTTTGTTCAACTTCGTTTTTAAGAGCTGAAAGGAAGGATTCAAAGCTTACTGTTTCTGACTTCTGCTCACCGTATTTTCGAACGTTTACAGCTTTCTCATCACGTTCTTTGTCTCCTACAACAAGCATGTATGGAATTTTTTGCATTTGAGCTTCACGAATCTTATATCCCATTTTTTCATCACGCTCATCAATTTCAACACGTAATCCTGCTTGACGAAGCTCATCTTCAATTTGTTTTGCATACTCTAAATGCACATCAGGTGATACAGGAATGACTTTTGCTTGAATAGGAGCAAGCCAAGTTGGAAATGCACCTTTATACTCTTCAATAAGGAAAGCAACAAAACGTTCCATTGTTGATACAACTCCACGGTGGATAACAACAGGACGATGCTGTTTGCCATCTTCTCCAATGTAAGTTAAATCAAAACGCTCTGGAAGTAAGAAGTCAAGCTGAACAGTTGAAAGTGTTTCGTCTTTGCCAAGAGCTGTACGAACCTGAACGTCTAGCTTAGGACCATAGAAAGCTGCTTCTCCTTCTGCTTCATAGTAATCAAGCTCAAGATAGTCCATCGCTTCTTTAAGAAGAGTTTGAGCTTTGTTCCACATTTCGTCATCATCATAATACTTTTCTGTATCTTCAGGATCGCGGTAAGAAAGACGGAATGAGTAGTCGTTTAATCCAAAGTCTTGATATACTTCTTGAATTAGACGAACAACACGAACGAACTCATCTTTAATTTGGGCTGGGCGAACAAAAACGTGAGCATCATTAAGCGTCATACCTCGAACACGTTGAAGGCCTGAAAGTGCTCCAGACATTTCATATCTATGCATTGTTCCAAGCTCCGCAATACGAATTGGAAGTTCACGATAACTATGGATATCCTGTTTATAAATCATCATGTGATGCGGGCAGTTCATCGGGCGAAGAACAAGCTGTTCGTTGTCCATTTCCATAACAGGGAACATATCGTCTTGATAGTGATCCCAGTGACCAGATGTTTTATATAGTTCACTACTTGCAAGAACTGGAGTGTATACATGGTCATAGCCAAGACGCTCTTCTTTATCTACGATATAACGTTCAATAATACGACGGATTGTTGCACCTTTTGGCATCCAAAGCGGCAGGCCTTGTCCAACTTTTTGAACGTTTGCAAATAGGTTTAATTCTTTACCAATTTTACGATGATCACGTTCTTTTGCTTCTTCAAGAAGACGCATATGTTCTTTTAGTTCATCTTTTGTAAAGAATGCTGTTCCATAAATGCGTTGAAGCATTTTATTTTTGCTATCTCCACGCCAGTAAGCTCCTGCTAAACTTAGCAGTTTGAACACTTTAATCTTGCTTGTTGAAGGTACGTGAACACCGCGACAAAGATCAAAGAATTCGCCTTGACGGTAAATAGACACTGTTTCATCTGCTGGAATAGCATCTAAAAGCTCAAGCTTTAAGTTGTCACCAATCTCAGCAAACATTTTGTGTGCTTCATCACGAGATACTTCTTCGCGAACGATTTGTAAGTTTTCATCCACAATTTTTTGCATCTCTTTTTCAATCTTAGGTAAGTCTTCAGGTGTAATAGATTCTTCCATATCGATGTCGTAGTAGAACCCACTTTCAATAACTGGGCCAACGCCAAGTTTAACATCATTACCATATAAGCGTTTAATAGCTTGAGCCATTAAATGGGCTGTACTGTGACGAAGAATTTCAAGCGCTTCTTTTGAACCTTGTGTTAAGATTTCAATTTTCCCATCCTCTTGAATTGGGGCTGTTAAGTCAATTTCTTTTCCATTTATTTTACCTGCAATTGCTTTTTTGCGAAGTCCAGGACTAATTGAAAAAGCTACATCCTCTGTTGTTGTTCCCACTTCGAATTCTTTTACTGATCCATCTGGGAATGTTAATTTTCTTACTTCCTCCATTTCGGTCACTCCTTTTAAATGTAAAAAATAAAAAACTCGTCCCTAAAAAAAGGGACGAGTTATGTATATAATCATCGTGGTTCCACCCTTGTTTCTGCTCATGCAAAATAACCGCACTAGAACAGCTCCAAGTGTTGATAACGGGGGCTCCCGTCAGCAATTAATAAAGCGCATGCTCGTTCACTACTGAAGTTTAGAGGTGGTAAACATATGAATCGTGTTAGGAAGCTCACAGCTTTATCTTCCCTCTCTGCAAACCGTATTGCATACGTTCGTGTCCTCATCATTACTTTTGTTATTTAAAAAATGTACGTTCCTATTATAAGAATAATCTTGTCGTAAATCAACCTTTACTTTGGGAAGGAGGCGGAAACTTTTGAAGTGGAAGAAGACAAACACGTTCTTCAAAAATTGTCTGGATAGTGGAAATCAAAACATGATCCCATTTATCTGTATAAAGGTGAATTTTACGCGGAGCCCATTTTAAAAGTGGGGCAATAATTCTTTCATTCACGCGTAAAGACGGATATTCTGTTAGAAACTCTTTTCTTGCTTTTTCAACGCTCTCTTTAGTTATCTCCAAAAATGGCTCTTCATAAAACCGAAATTCACCATTATATACAATGGAAATATGCTGAAACCACGTTTTCTTTTTTTGAATAATATCACGCAATTCATGAATAAAAACTTGATAGTCTTCTTCTTTCTCATGCTCTTCAACCCCAAGCTGAATATAGTGATAAATTCGTTGATAGTACTCTTTTAACCGGAATGTTCTAAAGGCATCAAAAGAGAAAGCAAAATCTTCTTGAAGAAAATCTTGAACAGCTTCGTTTACAAGTTGCCACCTTGAATTTTTGTAAAGGGAACGTTCTTTTTCATCACACTTTATAACAGAATAGATTGTTGCAAAAAGCCGCTGCTGCTCTTCCCATGTACTATATAAAGAGAGGTCTTCTAAAAGATATGAAACAAATTTCTCTTCTTTCTCTCGAATAACATACGTTGTAAAAGCAGGTACAATAATATTTTTCATTGTCGTTTCTCTATGTTCATTTATATGAATGAAAATTTCGGTATTAATTCGATTAATTGTACAAAGCCTGTTTACACGCGTTCTTCTTCGAAAATGCTTTAATAAGTTATGCATTATAATTGCTTCATCTTCTCGTTCGAACGTTACACTAATCAAACAATTCCCCCCTTACCTAACATCGTCCCTTACATATATATGGAAGGAAAGCAAAAAAAATGAGCAAGTCCATTACTTTTCGTAATAGACTTGCTCATTTTTGTTCTCTTCGGTTTTCTCCAACCAAATTCACAGGAGTTGCAAGGGCCTTAACCCGCTCTACAATTCGAGCTGCTTTCAGCGCCTCTTCTTCACCACGCTGTGAGTACGTGAAATGATGTGTAAGCTCTTTGATTCCTAAATTTGATGTAAAGAATGTCGGTAAACTTTGATGCATTCGGTACTGAAGAATTGTTCCAATAATATCATCTCGTACCCAGCTGCTCATCGCCTCTGCCCCAATGTCATCTAACATAAGTATAGGAGCTGTTTTCACAAGCTCAATTTTTTCTCCTAAGCTTGAATCTTTTAAAGAGTTTTTAAGCTCGCGTAGAAATTCAGGCAGATAAACAAGAATAGACTGAATGTTTCGCTTTGCTAACTCGTTTGCAATGGCACCTAAAAAATACGTTTTTCCAACGCCAAACGACCCATATATATATAAACCTTTAGCAGGCTTTCCGTTTTCATAGTTTTGTAAAAACTCATGAACAAGCGTTAGTGCTTTAGCTCGCCCTCGTCCCATGTCAATATTACCCATCTTAGCATCCAAAATTTCACGAGGAAGATGAAGGCTTTTAATAAGGGTTTTGTATTCTTTTTCTTGATCATGGGCAATTTTATTTGGACAGCGATCATATTGTAAATCAATTGTTTTGCCTTGCAAAGTAAGCTTTGGCTCATATCCTTTCACTAAATTAATACATTGATCTAATGATGGACAGTTTTTGCACTGTTTACTTTGAGTTGTATACTCATACATCTTCATTAAGCTACGATCAATCATCTTATCGTCAATTTCTGCTCGATGTTCTTGCAAAAATTCCTGCACTTCTTTTTGATTTGTCACCATCATGCGCATTTTGGAAAGCCGTGTTTTAAAATCTGGCTTTTGCATTACTTTTTTTAAAGAACGATCAATTGGCTGCACTTTCCTCACCTACCTTCACTAGTTACAAGACACTAGCTATCGTATCGCTTTTTCGACAAAAAGACTACTCTTCTGACTCGCGATAGTGCTTTAATATCTCTTCCATTTTACGCTCTTCTTCTTTTATTTTCTCTTCATCATCTAGCTTTTCAACAGAATTTTCTTCTTTTTCTTTCAACCAATCAGGAACCATTTCTTTTCTTATAGGTTTTCTTGTTTTCTTATTTGTTGACTGCTTTTTCGTCTCTTCCCACTGCTGATATTCTTTATGCTCGTTCTTAGCAAGATCCATTGCTTCTTTTACTGTTTTAACTCCTTTTCGCGCCCAATGACTTGCAATCTTTTCTACGTATGACTTTGATAACTTCATATCTGTTTTAATCATCACGTAATAAATCAAAACATTCACAACCCCAGGTGTTAGCTTCTGCTTAAACATCACGTCTTCAATAATTTGCAAATCTGCTTTTGAAGCTTGAGCACCTTGTGACCATCCTTCTAGAAGCTCTCTTGGCGAAATATTATTTAAAAGAGGAATGAGCTCATCTTCAGGATTTTGCCCTATTAGCTCTTTCTCTTCCTCTTTTAATTTATCAGGCTGTATTTTTTCGACAAGCGTTGGCAAACTTTCCCCTGATTTAAATAAATACGTGTTTTGTGCCGACTTTCGAAGATTCTCAATGTTGATCTCATCATTTTCATCAATTGCATCAATAACAACATTTTTCATTTCTATCGGATCTATTTTATAAAGGAAGGAGATTTTTTGAATTGCTTCTCTCACTTCTATTGTTAACGCTTTTTTAGGTACCATTGTATCACTAAGACCTGCTAGAAAAAGCTTAAAATCAAACGTGTGATCATCAAGTGATATACCGTTACTTTTTGCTTCTCCTACATATTTAAGGTTTTCTTTATTCGTTAATGTGCTTTTTACTTCTTTTTGCACACTGCTTATTTCGCTCATATGTAGAGTTTGGAATGTGTCATTGAAAGAACGAGTAACGTCCTTGAACTGATCTTTTGACAGAGAGGGATATAAGAAATGTTGTTTAACATTCTGAAAAACGTTTTTACCTAGTCGATTGTATAAATAAACGTTTAGAACACCATCATTAAAAAATTCGTGAGGAGTTAGCGGTGGGATTAATTCATAAACAAAAAGCCTATGCTCTTGCTCCTCCTTCACGAATGTTTTTAATAGACCAATTCCTTCTAACTTTTGACGCTCTCTATAGATTTCTGGAAGACCACACTGCATCATAGCCATTAAATAATGATGGGTGACTTCTTTTCCCCAGTGCTCTTTTTCTTTCAGTTGGCTCCATAATGTCATATACAAACTGTAGCCGATTGGACCGATAAGAGGCTGATAAAGCTTTGTAATAATTTGACGATCATAGTCATGGAGAATATCATTTGTATGAACAACATAACGATCAATAGCAATCAATTCTTTCCAATGTTGAGAAGTCATATTATTCGTACCTTTCTTCTCCGGTTATTTCTGCTGTTCTTTTTTAATTAATTCTTTTAATTCATCAATAAATACGTTAATATCTTTAAATTGACGGTAAACAGAGGCAAAGCGAACATAAGCTACTTCATCAATCTTTGCTAAACGTTCCATCACCATTTCACCAATAAAATCAGATGAAATTTCAGATCCTCCTTGATTGCGAAGCTCTGTTTCAATTTCTCGTACTGTTTCCTCAAGTTTTTTTAATGGTACCGCTCTTTTTTCACAAGCTCTAATAAGACCGCGTAAGATTTTTTCTCGACTAAACTCTTCACGCACACCATCTTTTTTAACAATAATAAGCGGAATTTCTTCTACTTTTTCAAATGTTGTGAAACGATAATGACAGTATTCACATTCACGACGCCTACGAATAGCACGTCCTTCATCACTTGGTCGTGAATCTAAGACTCTTGTGCTATTTGAATGGCAAGAAGGACATTTCATATTCTCAGCTCCAACTTCTCACTTTTGTATTTTTATCTTATAGAACTTCTTTTATAAATACAAGGTTTATTACAAACAGTTCTACTTTCTGCTACTTAGTTTGCCACTTATAAAAGGATATAACAAAAAAGAGGTGTACATAGACACCTCTTTCTACAGCTGTATTATTATTATAACGCATTTGCTTGATTTTGTTTAATTTGAACAGGACCCATTCCACGTGGAACTTCAATATTTTCACGAGTTGTTGCTCCTAGCTCTTCAGCAATGTAATCTGCTGCAATGTTAGGATCCATCTCTCCACACGTATAAACATCAATACTTGCATAGCCGTGCTCTGGGAAACTGTGAATTGTTAAATGAGACTCCGAAATAATAACAACTCCACTTACACCTTGTGGAGCAAATTTATGAAAAGCTACTTCTCGAACTTCAGCACCTGATTTTAGTGCTGCATCAACGAACGTTTTTTCAATAAAATCCATATCATTTAACTTGTTAAAATCGCATCCCCATAGCTCTGAGATTACGTGACGACCAATTGTTTCCATACTTATGTTTCCCCCTTCAACATTTTTAAATACAAATTCCTTATAAGTCTCTGATCACTAGCGCACGTTAACTACCACGGGGGAAAGTTAGTCCAAGGAGGTCCTAACCCTTTAAGTAGCTAGCCTGCAAAAGGCTTATAAGAATTTCACAAAACATAGTATACTTTGTTTATAATTATTTTGCAACACATCTTTTTTAAATAAAAAAGAGAAGTGCCACTTCGTTAGGATTTGTGAAGCTATATTTATTTATGATTTCATTTTTAAAATGAGAAATATTTCTATAAAGCTTTATTGCCAATTAAAATTATGTAAAAAAGCCCACCATTAAGGCAGGCTTTTTTCTAACTCATCCCAAGTTCAGCTTGTTGAAAAAGCTCTTTTCCCACTAACTTAACAAGGTCGACAACTCTTTTGGAGTATCCCCATTCGTTATCATACCATGCTAATACTTTAATTTTTCGATCAGCCATCACGAGAGTTGATAGTCCATCAACAATAGCTGAGAATGGATTTGTATTATAGTCAATTGAAACAAGCGGTTCTTCTGAAAAGTCTAATATGCCTCGTAAGTTTGTTGCAGCAGCTTGCTGGAATGCTTTATTAACTTCTTCAGTCGTTACGTTCTTTTGCACATCCACAACAAGATCGACAAGTGAAACATTTGGCGTTGGCACACGAAGAGCCATTCCATGCATTTTACCTTTCATATGAGGAAGTACAAGCGAAAGAGCTTTTGCTGCCCCAGTTGATGTAGGAATTATTGATTGACCGCATGCACGCGCACGTCGTAAATCTTTATGTGGGTTATCAATATTTTTTTGATCATTTGTATAAGCATGAACAGTTGTCATCAAGCCGTTTTCAATTCCAAAATTCTCATCGAGAACTTTTACGACAGGTGCCAAACAGTTTGTTGTACATGAAGCATTCGAAATAATATGATGTTTCTCCAAATTTAATTTTTCCTCGTTCACACCCATTACAACTGTTATATCTTCTTGTTTCCCTGGAGCTGTTAACACTACTTTTTTCGCCCCTGCATCAATATGAAGCTGTGCTTTATCTCGGGAATTGAACTTTCCAGTTGCTTCAATAACAATATCTACTCCTAAATCTCCCCATGGAAGCAAAAGAGGATCTCTTGAGTTCAAAAGCAGCACTTTCTTTCCGTCTACAAGAAGCTCTTTCTCTAAAGGAATGACTTCACCATCGAATTTACCATGAATTGTGTCATACTTTATAAGATGTGCAAGTGTTTCAGCTGGATAACTTGCATTAATTGCTACAACATCAACACCGCTTTCTTTTATTAGGCTTCTGAATACCATTCTACCAATTCTTCCGAATCCATTAATTGCTACTTTTGCCTTCATAGCCATTCCCCTCTCAAATTATGTTATACTTTTTATCTTTTATTGTTACTTAAGTATAACACATTAAAAAGAAAACGCTATAGTTAAAAAACACATTTCAAAAAAAATAGCTAAAAGAGATGACCTCTTTTAACTATTTTAAGTTCCAACTTTCAATAATATGTGTAACTTTCTTCCTTGTTTCTTCTTTTGAGCCATTATTATTAATAATTCCATCCGATTTTGCCACTTTATCCTTGAGAGGATCCTGAGCTTTTATACGTGCTAGTGCTTCACGTTCACTAAAGCCAT
Organism: Priestia filamentosa; assembly: GCF_900177535.1. NCBI lineage: Bacteria > Bacillati > Bacillota > Bacilli > Caryophanales > Bacillaceae > Priestia > Priestia filamentosa. The sequence goes on along the minus strand of NZ_FXAJ01000001.1, from coordinate 152,111 downwards.
TTCGCTCTATTAAACGTTTAAGCTGTACCTCTTCATCAACATATACAAGCAGTACTTTATCAACAAGATGGGTTAGATTACTTTCAAATAAAAGCGGTATATCTAATATAACGTTTCTTTCATGTTGCAAATAATGATCTCTTTTAGAAAGCATTTCTTTTCTCACTGCTGGATGAACAATAACGTTTAATTGCTGTCTTTTTTGCTCATCATTAAACACAATCTCTCCGAGAGCACTGCGATTGAGTGTCCCATCTTCTAAAAGAATATCACGACCAAAACATTTAACAATTTGGTTATAAGCTTCTTTTCCTGGTTCTACAACTTCACGTGCAATAATATCTGCATCAATAACAGGAATATTATGTTCTCTCAATATAGCGGAAACAGTACTTTTCCCGCTTGCAATTCCTCCTGTTAATCCAACTGTAATGGCCATGTTTCTTCGTCCTTTCACTTTTTACATTTTCCATATTCCAAGTACAATAAGTAACACACCTGGTAAAAATGAAAAAAACTTCATCCAACTAAGTTGTGAAAAAGCATTTCCACATTTCAAACCAGCATACAAAAGGAGCGCACTCATACTCCCGACAACTATAGCAAGATAGATAGTTGAATATCCTAAAAGGGAAGCTCCTACTCCTGCCCCAAAAGCATCAAGCGAGAGGGCTAAACCAAGCATAACAGCCTCTATCCCTGTAACAGATCCTGACCGATCAAAGTCCGCTGAAGTTGGTTTTCTTAAAATGTGGACAACTACTCCTAATGATTTGATTTCCCAATCAAGGAGCACTTTTGGGCCTACTCTATTGTGGGGTTCATCTGACTGCTGAAAAAATTGAAATAATACCCATCCACCAAGAAATATTAAAATTCCACCGCCTACTTTCTCCATCACCTCTGGTGAAAAAACAGCAGAAAGGCCTTTTCCAACAAACATTGAAAAAACAAGAGAAAACATAGAAAAACAAGCAATAATAATGATGGATTTAAAAGGCAGCCCCATGCGACGCAATCCATATGTTACGCCAACGCTAAAGCTATCAAGACTTACAGCAAATGCTAATAAAAATAAAGAAAGTTGTGCTGTCATTACTAGGCTCCTTCCAGTTCTTTACGATTACTATATGGAAGAAGCCCATCCATTGTTATTAAAAGCTGACGAAGTTTATATACTTATTATATTCTAGGAAAAGGTTGGCATGATGGACAAATATGTGTCCCGCGTCCGCCTACAGTAAATTTCTCAATTTCTGTTCCACAATTTTGGCAAGGCTCGCCTTTTTTCCCATATACAAAATGTTGATGTTGGAATGTGCCAATTTCTCCTTGTGTATTCACATAAGAACGAATTGTGCTTCCACCCTTTTCTACTGCCTCAGCAAGCGTTGCGATAATTTCTTGATGAAGACGAACAATATCTTCTTCACCAAGTGTGTGAGAAACACGTTCAGGGTGAATTCCCGCTCTAAACAGCGCTTCATCTACATAGATATTCCCAAGCCCTACAACAATTTTCTGATCTAGTAAGGCTACTTTTACTTTCCGATTTGTTTTCGCTAACCCTGCTTGTAGAGATGCAGTTGTAAACTCTTCTGCAAAAGGCTCTGGCCCTAACCCAACAAGCGGACCTGAATCAAACTCTGTTCCTTTTTTAAAAAGATGAAGTGTTCCAAACTTTCGAACGTCATTATAACGAAGCTCTGTTCCATCACTGAAAAGCATCATAACGTGGTCATGTTTGTTAAGATCTTCCCCTTGCTCGACAAGACGATATTTTCCTTCCATTCTTAAATGAGATACAAGTGTATAATCATCGAGATAAAAAAGAAGAAATTTCCCCCTTCGTCCAACGTCATGAATCTTTTGATTTATTAAAGCATCTGTGAATTGAGCAACTTCAACAGGACGCTTAATAATATTCGGCCAAAGAACGTTCACTCTTGTAATTGTTTTTCCACTTACAAGATTTATAAGTGTCTTACGAACGGTTTCGACTTCTGGTAGTTCTGGCATTGATGTCCCTTCTTTCTTATATGTTGTTAAACATAATTAGTGAAGGGAAAAGTTTCCCTTCACTGATTGTACTTTTATTATTTAGCGTCAAACCACGTTTCTCCGTACGCATGATCAACTTTCAACGGCACGCTTAATTCAATAGCATGTTCCATCACTTCTGGTACAAGTTTTTGAAGTTTCTCAATCTCACTTGTTGGAGCCTCAAAAATTAATTCATCGTGGACTTGAAGAAGAAGTTTTGCTTCTAACTCTTCCTCTTTAAGACGCTTTTGCACTTCAAGCATAGCTTTTTTAATAATATCTGCTGCACTTCCTTGAATTGGTGTGTTCATAGCCGTACGTTCTGCAAAGCTTCTTAAGTTAAAATTACGACTTGTAAGCTCTGGAAGATAGCGACGACGATGAAGAAGTGTTGTGACATAGCCTGCTTCCTTGGCATCTTGGATAATATTATTCATGTAAGCTTGAACGCCTGGGAAACTTTCTAGATAACGATCAATGAATTTCTGTGCTTCTTTTCTTGAGATATTCAAGCTTTGTGATAAGCCGTAATCACTAATTCCATATACAATACCAAAATTGACTGCTTTTGCATGGCGGCGCATATTGTCTGTTACTTCGTCACGCTCAACTTTGAAAACATCCATAGCTGTTTGGGTATGAATATCAAGGTCGTGTTTAAATGCGTTAATAAGCTTTTTATCTTGTGCAATATGAGCAAGAACGCGCAGTTCAATTTGCGAATAGTCGGCAGCGAAAATCATCCATCCTTCATGTGAAGGTACGAAAGCTTGACGAATCTTCTTCCCTTCCTCAAGGCGAATTGGGATATTTTGCAAGTTAGGATCTGTAGAACTTAACCGACCTGTTTGAGTTAGCGTTTGATTAAAACGTGTATGCACTTTATCTGTTTCTTTATACACTACTTTCTTCAATCCTTCAATATATGTAGACTGAAGTTTTCCTAGCTGGCGGTATTGAAGAATTTCAGATACAATTTCATGCTTACTCGCCAACTTTTCTAGCACGTCTGCTGATGTAGAATATCCTGTTTTGGTTTTTTTAATTGGTGGAAGACCTAAGTTTTCAAAAAGGACAACTCCGAGCTGTTTTGGTGAATTAATGTTAAATTCTTCTCCTGCTAATGCATAAATGTTTTTTTCATATTCACTCAGACGCTCTCCGATTTCTTTCCCCATTTCTTCAAGACGGTTCATATCCATATGAACTCCTTGTACTTCCATTTCTCCTAATACAAGGGCAAGGGGCATTTCAAGATCATTGAAAAGAGACAGCTGGTTATTCTCTTCTAGATCTTTTAAAAACGGTTCCTTTAATGTTTTAATCATAAAAGCTTTACGAACGGTATGTTCGGCAAGAGACTCTTCATTCGGAACTGCTCGCTTGGCACCTTTTCCGTATACTTCTTCATCCCCTTGAACTTGTCCACCATAACCTTTTAGTTTGGCAACTGCTGCTACATCCTCATGAGACTGTGCAGGATCTATTAAATAAGCAGCAATAAGCAAGTCAAAATCTACTCCACGAAGCTCTACATGATTCCACTTCAGCGCTACAGCTGCCCTTTTTATATCAAAAACAGCTTTTTTCTTACTTTCGTCTTCTAACCATTTCACAAAAACTTCTGATTGTAGAGCTGTATCACGGTCGATATAATAACTTTCCTTCTCACCTACTAGGCCAAAACCTAGGATATCTCCGTGATGATAATTTTCATCAAAAAGCTCAACTGTTAATGCTACATTTCCTTCAAGATGCTCTTCTTTTACATCTTTTAAAACTGTTGGATGAATTTCTTGAAGCTCTGCGCTTTCTGACACCTCTACATCAAGCTTCTCGAGCATTGATTTAAATCCTAGTTCCTTATAAAGAGCAATAAGCTTTTCTTCATCATAGCCTTTATATTCTGTTTCAGCTAAAGAAATTTCAATTGGTGAATCACGCATAATTGTGGCAAGCTCTTTGCTCATTAAAGCTGTTTCTTTATTTTCTTCAAGACGCTCTTTCATTTTCTTTCCGCTAATCTGATCGATGGAGTTTAGCACTTCTTCAACTGATCCGAACTCTTTTAGAAGTTTAAGGGCCGTTTTTTCTCCAATCCCCTCTACTCCTGGAATGTTATCTGATTTATCTCCCATTAATCCCTTCATATCAATAATTTGATTTGAGGAAATACCGTATGTTTCATCAATTTTTTCAGGAGTAAATGCATCTACTTCTGTAATTCCTTTTTTCGTAATTGCTACTGTTGTTTTAGGAGAAACAAGCTGAAGTAAATCTTTGTCTCCTGTAATTACTTTGACTTCGAAATCTTCTTTCTCTGCTGTTAAAGAAAGCGTCCCAATAATATCATCAGCTTCATAATTTGTTAATTCATAGCGAGAAATACCGTATACATCAAGCAGCTCTCTAATAAATGAAAACTGTTCAGAGAGCTCTGGCGGTGTCTTTTGACGTCCACCTTTATATTCTGTAAATGTTTTATGTCGAAACGTTGTTTTTCCAGCATCAAATGCAACAAGCATATGGGTTGGTTTTTCTTCTTCTAAAATACGTGTCAATATTGTAGTAAAGCCGTAAATTGCATTTGTATGAATACCTTTATCATTGCTTAACAGCGGCAATGCAAAAAATGCGCGATAAGCAATGCTATTTCCATCAACTAAGACAAGCTTTTTGGTCATTTTTCGTCCTCCATCTTTCTTTCACTTATTAGTATTGTATCAAAATCTCTCATAGAAAGAAAAATTCAGTCCTTTTTATAAACATAAAAAAAGAGGTGAAAACAGATTAGTCTGTTTTCACCTATCAACATTGGCTCCTTGGATGAAGGGGTTTCCACTTATTACTTTACCAATAGAATGTTAACCTTAGTTAAATCGTTTGTAAAATTGATGTAAACTTTCATCTCATATCCAAACAAGGTGGTTATTTTCCTTGTTTCTTTTTAAGATTCACTTTAAAAGTTGTGCCTTCTCCAACAGCACTTTCCACATCAATTTGTCCATGATGTGCTTCAATTAAGTGTTTTACAATAGCAAGTCCAAGGCCTGTTCCACCTGAATTTCGGCTTCTTGCTCTGTCTACCCGATAAAACCGTTCAAAAATACGTGGGATTTCTTCCTCTGATACGCCAATTCCAGTATCTTTCACTAATACTTCAACACCCTGGCGACCATCCCTCATCTTTAACGTGACTTTTCCGCCACTTGGTGTATACGTAATGGCATTATTAATAAGGTTAATAAAGATTTGCTTTAAACGTTCACTATCTGCTTCAATAAACATTTCTTCTTTTTCATGATAAAAAGCAAGCTCAATCCCTTTTGATTTTGCTTTTTCTTTTAAAATCATGATAATTTCTTCAATCACTTCTACTAGATTAACTTCTGCAATGGTAAGTTTATAACCTTGCTGCTCAATTTTAGATAAATCGAGCAAGTCTTGAATAAGGCTTTGCATCCGTTGACCTTCTTTGTGAATGATTTTTAGAAATTGATTTCTAATCTCCTCATCATTCCCTGCACCTTCGAGTAGAGTCTCACTAAACCCTGTAATAGACGTAATTGGCGTTTTTAGCTCATGCGAGACATTCGCTACAAAGTCTTTTCTCATTTGTTCTAGTTTCTTCAACTCCGTAACATCATGAAAAACCAGGATAATCCCTTTCCATTCATCATTCAGCCCGATAATAGGTGATCCATATACTTCAAAATGACGACGTTCAATATTGATTGGAATCACAATACTTTTTCGGACTCGAAGCTCTGTCATAAAAATCTCTTCGACAATCGCTGCAATTTCACGATGTGAAAAAGCCTCGTAATACAGCTGATAAAGATAATCTGTTGGATTAATCTTAAATGTATCTTTATATGAGCGATTAATAAGATTAATATAGCCTTTTTCATCAATCAAAATAAGACCGCTATCCATATTTTCAATAAGCGTCCTTAATCTATCTTGCTGCACTTCTTGTGAAGCAATAAGCTCCTGTAAATTTCGTGCTAAAATATTAATTGCTTGACTTAGCATTCCTGTTTCATCAACATAGTCTTCATATGTACGAGCTTTATAGTTCCCACGTGCAAGCTCCATGGCAACTTTTGTTGCGGATTCAATTGGTTTTGTATATTGATTCATAATTTTGACCCCTAAAAGTAAAATAACAACAAGGGCCATTCCTAAACTACCAATCAAAACTCCCCAAATTTGTGTATTAATTTTGTCTAATGAATCTATAGAAGCGCTTAATACAACGCTGCCTACCTTTTGATTATTTTGAACGATTGGTGCGCCGTAATAATAAACTTCAGAGTTACCACCTTCACGTACAACCCCATCTTGTTCATTAATACGTTTTTTCACAAAGTCCTGTAAATCTTTATCTGTTACAGGAAGATTTGCTCCATTTGAATCTAATAAAATCTTCCCCTTATCAGAGAAAACGGTAGCTCTCGCTCTTAAAATTTTGCTTATTGAATCAAGTTCATCATGAAGCTCTTTTGAACCCAGCCCTTTTTCAGAGACGATAATTTCAACAAGGCTTACTTCTTTTTCTAATCGATCGTGAAAGTTTTGGACATAAAAGCTTTTGAAAAGCTGACCAAGCAAAAGACCTAGTCCAATAAGCACGACAATAATTAGAGTAAGCAAAGCAAATAGGAGACGAGAGCGAAATCTATTCATCCGATTTAGGCTCCTCTAGCTTGTATCCTAATCCTCGAATTGTTTTAATATAAACAGGTTTTCTGGAGTTACGCTCAATTTTTTCTCGTAGATGACTAATATGCACATCTACAATTCTTGTATCTCCCGCAAAATCGTAATTCCATACAGCACTTAATAACTGATCACGAGTTAATACTCGTCCTTTATGTTTCGCTAAATATAATAGAAGTTCAAATTCTTTTGGAGTAAGTTCAATGCGGTTTCCTTCAAAATAAGCCTCATAGTGCTCTGGTAAAATTCGAAGTGATCCAATAAAAACTTCATCACCAAGTCCAGATGTTTCCTCACTTTGCTGTGGGGCAAACTGTGTTCTTCTTAAAATGGCCTTCACACGAGCTACAACTTCTCGTGGGCTAAACGGTTTTGTCATATAGTCGTCTGCACCAAGTTCAAGACCTAGTACTTTATCAAACTCATCATCTTTAGCTGTTAGCATTAAGATGGGAACCATCACTTTTTGTTGACGAAGCTTTTTACATACTTCAATCCCATCCATCTTTGGAAGCATTAAATCTAGTACAATTAAATCAAGCTCCTGGCTGTTTGCTAACTCTAGCCCTTCTTCTCCATCCATAGCTGTTAAAACTTCAAAGCCTGCTTGCTGTAAGTTATACTGTAATAACGTTACGATAGATTGTTCATCATCCACTACTAATAGCTTTTTACCCATATGCGCCTCCGCTCACGTTAAACTTTTAACAAGTTTTTTTCCATTCATTATAATCATACAATGAATTTTTAAACTTCTCAAAGGGAAAAAGACCATTTTCCAATTTATTTATAGCTGCTATTGGAAATGGTCTAAGGGATCGCTTTTAGAAGTTCTGAAATACGTATTCGTCTAACTCTTTTGGCCGATATGGAGTGCGTACTAGGATTTCTCCTTTTATAACATTGCGATTATCTTTATTTGCTACTACGTCTATTTTAATGGTTTCAGAATCTCGATTTAATTCTAGAATTTTAAGCGAAATTTCAATTGTTTCATAATGATAAACAGGGTGTATAAATTGAAGAGATTGACTTAAAATTTGGCTCCCTGGCCCTGGAAAGTGTTTGGATATCGTAGAAGTAATCATGCCTGAGAGCATAATAGAGGGAACGATTGGCTTTTTTACAGGAGTTTGCGCTGTATAATCATGTTGAATATATAATGGGTTAGCATCGTCTGTTAATCCTAAATATAAAAGTAGCTCTCTATCCTCCATCTTTTCCTCTTTTAAAAATGTTTCACCAACAGAAAGCTCTTCTATAAACCTGCCAAGTTTTACTCTTTTCCCCAACACATGAACGCCCCCTTAAAATGAAATCGCTTACATTAATATTTAAAAAGAAAGGCTCGGAGATATGCCTCCGAACCTTTCTTTTTTTATTATACAAGTACGCTCATTACTTTTTTAACAGATTCTGCAGATTGATCAAGTTGAGCACGTTCAGGATCTGTTAACTCTAATTCAATAACTTGTTCAATTCCATTTCCACCTAGGACTGTCGGAACGCCAAGGTAAATTCCTTGGTATCCATATTCACCTTCAAGGTATGCAATGGAAGGTAAGATACGGCGCTGATCTTTCACAATTGCTTCCGTCATTTCTACTAATGAAGCTGCTGGTGCGTAATAAGCACTTCCGTTTCCTAACAAACCAACAATTTCACCGCCGCCTTTTCTTGTACGCTCTACAATAGCGTCTAGGCGCTCTTTCGGAATAAGTGTTTCAAGTGGAATTCCGCCTGCGTAAGAGTAGCGCACAAGCGGTACCATATCGTCTCCATGTCCACCAAGAACGAAACCTGTTACATCTTTAACAGATACGTTTAACTCTTGCGCAACAAACGTACGGAAACGTCCAGTGTCAAGCACCCCTGATTGACCAATAACGCGGTTTTTCGGGAAACCAGATTCTTTGTACACTGTGTATGTCATCGCATCAACAGGATTTGTTAATACAATGATATGACAATCTGGCGAATACTTTACAATTTCTTGCGTTACACTTTTCATTACTTTTTGGTTTGTTGTAACAAGATCATCGCGGCTCATTCCTGGCTTACGAGCGATACCTGCTGTAATGATGACAACATCAGAATTTGCCGTATCTTCGTAGTTAGACGTGCCAACAATGTTTGAATCAAACCCTTCAATTGGACTAGCCTCAAGCATGTCCAATGCTTTCCCTTTTGTTGGTCCCTCTGCATTTGGAATATCGACAAGAACAACATCACCAAGTTCTTTTTGTCCTAAAAGAAATGCTGTTGTTGCTCCAGTAAAGCCTGCACCAATAACGGAGATTTTCTTACGTCTCATTGTCATCATAATTCCTCCTCTTTTTTCTTACTTTCTAACGTTATACTGTTACTTCTTCTTCCATATTTTGAATTAGCTTATCGCCAAACTCAGAGCATTTCACTTCTGTTGCTCCGTCCATTAAACGAGCAAAGTCATATGTTACGACTTTAGAAGCAATTGTTTTATCCATTGCGCTCATTACAAGATCTGCTGCTTCTTTCCATCCTAAGTGTTCAAGCATTAGTACACCTGAAAGAATAACAGAAGATGGATTTACTTTATCAAGACCAGCGTATTTCGGAGCTGTACCGTGTGTTGCTTCGAAAATAGCATGTCCAGTTTCATAGTTGATGTTTGCTCCTGGAGCAATTCCAATTCCACCAACTTGTGCTGCAAGAGCATCTGAAATATAGTCGCCATTTAAGTTCATTGTCGCCACAACATCGAACTCACTTGGACGTGTTAGGATTTGTTGTAAGAAGATATCAGCAATAGAATCTTTCACAATAATTTTTCCAGCTTCAACAGCCTCATCTTGTGCTTTATTTGCTGCTTCTTTACCTTCTGTTTCAACAAGGCGATCATACTGAGCCCATGTGAATACTTTATCCCCAAACTCTTGTTCAGCTAGCTCATAGCCCCAATTTTTAAATGCGCCTTCTGTAAATTTCATAATGTTCCCTTTATGTACAAGGGTTACAGATTTACGTCCTTCACTAATTGCGTAGTTGATTGCACCACGTACAAGACGTTTTGTCCCCTCTTCTGATACAGGCTTAATTCCAATACCAGATGTTTCTGGGAAGCGAATTTTATTTACTCCCATTTCATTTTGAAGGAAGTCAATAAGTTTTTTCACTTCTTCTGAACCTTTTTCATATTCAATACCAGCATAAATATCTTCTGTATTTTCACGGAAGATAACCATGTCTGTATCTTCAGGACGTTTAACAGGAGATGGAACACCTGTAAAGTAGCGAACAGGACGTAAGCAAACAAATAAGTCTAACTCTTGACGAAGAGCAACGTTTAAAGAACGAATTCCTCCGCCAACAGGAGTTGTTAAAGGCCCTTTAATTGCAATCATATATTCACGTACAGCATCTAATGTTTCAGCAGGAAGCCATTCGCCAGTTGCATTGTAAGCTTTTTCTCCAGCTAAAACTTCCTTCCAGACGATGCCACGCTCTCCATTATACGCTTTTTGAACAGCTGCTTCTAATACTCTTGATGCTGCTGCCCAAATATCAGGACCGATTCCGTCTCCTTCGATATATGGAATGATTGGTTTATTAGGTACTTGTAATACTCCGTTGTTAACTTGAATTTTTTCTCCTTGTGTCATGGAAATAACCTCCCTAGTATTGTGTAAAAAAATGGTGCTGTGCTCAAGAAATCAAATCCTGAGCACAAGATCGATTTAGTTAACGATCTTCAATAGAAACATATGCCTGTTTATCAGGTCCTATATATTCAGCGCGCGGACGAATTAAACGATTATTTGAATACTGTTCTAGAATATGAGCAATCCATCCTGAAACGCGGCTGACTGCGAAAATTGGTGTAAATAAATCATGATCTATCTTTAAAGAATGGTAGACAGATGCAGAATAAAAATCTACGTTCGGCGGTAAGTCTTTTTGACTTGTAACGAGATCTTCAATTTTCAATGACATCTCATACCATTTCTTTTCTCCCGTTACATCTGCAAGCTTTCTAGACATTTCTCTTAAATGTTTAGCGCGTGGGTCTCCCTCTCGATAAACACGATGACCAAATCCCATAATCTTCTCTTTCCCATCCAGTTTAGCTTGAATGTAAGAATCGACTCTGTCCACATCACCAATATCAGAGAGCATCTTCATTACAGCTTCGTTTGCTCCTCCATGAAGAGGTCCTTTTAAAGCGCCAATTGCAGCTGTTAAACCAGAATACATATCAGATAGTGTTGCAACACATACACGGCCTGTAAATGTCGATGCGTTCAATTCATGGTCAGCATGAAGAACAAGTGCTTTATTAAAAGCTTCAACAGCAATATCACTTGGCTCTTCTCCATTTAACATATAGAGAAAGTTTTTCGCTAGTCCGTACTCTTTTTTCGGAGCAATTGGATCAAGTCCTTTTCTTATACGTGCAAACGTCGTAACGATTGTTGGAAGCTGTGCCTGTAAGCGAATAGCTTTGCGATAGTTCGCTTCTTCTTCAACACTGTCCGCTTCCTCATCATACAAACCTAACAATGATACAGCTGTTCTTAGTGCTGCCATTGGATGTACTTTCTCAACTGGATATGTTGAGAAGTGATCTACAACTTCTTTTGGAAGCTCTGCATTTTCAGATAGCAGTCTAGTAAACTCTGATAATTCACCTTCATTAGGAAGCTTACCATGCCAAAGTAGATAAACTACCTCTTCAAATGTAGCATAGCTTGTTAAATCATCAATATTGTATCCTCGATACGTTAGCATATCGTCAATAATTGAACTTACAGCTGATGTTGTAGCTACGACTCCTTCTAAACCTCGAGTTGCTGTCATATTCTCCTCTCCTTCTATAAAAAATTTCCCCTTTTTCTCCTGCGGTATGAATTTTTCCTTTTTATTCGCAGCACAGTGACTTTTTGAACAGAAAAAGGTTAATTCTCCGCTTGAGAGCGTACATTTAAGCTTACCTTGAGCAAGCATTCACAAAGAAAATGCTTTCATTTTCTCGTGCACTAAAAATAGCTAGCCCTGTTTTAAGCTAGTCATTTTTGTGCCCGCTAAAAAGGTAGGTTAAATGTTGTTCACCTATCATTATAAACAATTATCAGACTTTTGTGAATGATAAGTATCAATAAATTTTAAATTTTTATTATAACAAGAAAATATTCATTGAAACATTTCAACGATTTTCATACAAATATAGGCAATTCCAGCTCCAATAAGTGGCCCAACGGCAACTCCTTGAAAAAGGGCAACAGCCAAAATTGTTCCAATTACAAGAGCAGCTGTGATTTGAGGATCATTTTGAAGGAGCGTTAACCCATGTTTTGCAATAAGCGCCACAGCGATTCCTGCTCCTAGAGCAATCCAGGCATAGGAAGACTTCACAGCGTCTCCAAGCTGTTTAAACCCAATTTCTCCTGTAGCAATTGGGATAAGGACTGCGATTGTTATAATTGTCACTCCTAAATTAATTCCTTTAGTTTGTAGGTAAGGAAACAGCTTGCTATCAAGGCCAATCAGTTTTATAACCAGTAAAAAAGCAACAGCAAAAATAAGCGATTGGTTCTTAGCAATGACTGCAATTCCAAGGAAAATAAGTAAAAATAATGTTGCTTGTGAGAACACGTGCTCATCACCTTTCTTGATTTTTCAAAGTAAATATTTTCTATTTCAGAAAAGTATTTTTTTGCACATTCCAATGTAAAAAATTTAAAAATCCAGCTGTAAACTTCTAAAATTCATCATGCATATGTAAGATATAATAACTGGACATGCTAGGAGGAAAAAAATGAATTCACACTATGTTTCCATATTTGGTCGAATTCTACTCGTTGTCTCCCTCACCATTCTTTCCTTTTGGTTCCTATATCATTTATCACACTTGATTTATCCTTTTATCGTTGCTTTTATCCTTTCTCTAATGATTAATCCCTTTGTAAATCTATTGGAGAATCGGCTGAGGTTTCCACGTTCTTTAGCTATATTAACAACTCTTCTTCTTCTTTTTTGTTCAGTAGCAGGTATATTAGTGCTTCTTTTTACTGAAATCGTAGCAGGAGCTGAGTATTTAGCAAAATCCGTGCCTCAAAACTTTACTCATCTTGTTTTATACATCGAACAGTTTCTAGGAGAGCAAATTATCCCGCTTTATAATAAATTATCTTCTTTTTTCAACAACCTAGAAAACGAGCAGCAAATTGCAATGATGACGAACATCCAAAATGTTGGAGAAACTCTATCTGAAACAGTCGGAACTTTCATTCAACGTTTCTTACAAAGTATTCCAATCGTTTTTACATGGCTGCCAAATGCAGCTACGTTTTTCATCTTTTCCCTTCTTGCTACTTTTTTTATTAGTAAAGATTTAAACAAGCTCAAAGGAAAAATAAATAAAGTTTTCCCACCTAAAGTGAAAAAAAGCCTACGTACCATCATCATTGAACTAAAGTTTGCGCTAACAGGATTCCTAAAAGCACAGCTTACCCTTATTTCGATTACAACTATTATCGTTCTTATAGGATTATTGATTTTACGAATTGATTATGCCATTACTATCGCTCTTATCGTTGGTTTTGTTGATTTAATTCCTTACTTAGGAACAGGAGTCATTCTTGTACCATGGGCCCTTTATAACTTTTTAAGTGGAAATAACGCACTCGGAATAGGCTTACTTGTACTTTATGTAGTCGTTGCTGTCCAAAGGCAAATCATGGAGCCAAAAGTTCTTTCATCAAGTATTGGAATTGATCCACTTGCAACATTAATAGCTGTTTTTATCGGTTTTCAACTTTTTGGCTTTTTTGGACTTATTATTGGGCCAACTTCTCTTGTTCTCTTTAATACAATACACAAAGTTGGAGTTTTTCATCATCTCTTAGCGTTTATTTTAGATAACAAAAAGAAAATTTGACGTCTAAAACAACAGAGAGCTTCTACAAGTAGAAGCTCTTTTGTTGATAAAATATTTATTTAAAAACGACGCATCATGACAAATCCTTTATTTCGGAAAATAGTGCCGAGATAGCGTGAAATTATTGGTTTAAGAAGGTTTCTTGTAAAAGGAAGCAGGAATATAAGACCTGTTATATCTGTAATAAACCCAGGAATGATAAGCAATATTCCAGCAAGGAGTACACATAAACCATCCATAATTTCTTCTCCCGGCACATAACCATGTTCCATTTGATAACGAGCTTTTTGTAATACAAGAAGACCTTGTTTTTTTGAAAAATAGGCTCCTGCTATGCTTGTAGCTACTATCAATAAAAGGGTAGAAAAAAAGCCAATCGCACTTCCTATATAAATCATGGCTGCAATTTCAAGCAATACTAAAACTAAAAAGAACGGAAAAATTTTTTTCATAACCTTTCCTCCACTCACAATAGATTTGAGGACTACCTCTATTATAAGAGTTATGGCTGAAAAGATAAAGAAAACGGCTATAAAGAAAAAGTCGATGCATGAACATCGACTCTACTTTCCTTTTATAGCACGCTTGCATGTCCTTTATAAATAACGCCGCCATTCCCATCAACGGTTACATCTTGACCATCTTTAAAGAGCTCTGTTGCATTTTCAATTCCTACAATGACAGGAATACCTAGACTTAAACCAACAACAGCTCCATGACTTGTTAAGCCACCTTCTTCTGTAATAATAGCTGATGCTTTTTCTAATGAATCCATCATATCTCGATCTGTACCAATTGTAACAACAATACTTCCTTCAGTTATTTTTTCTTGTAGTTCTTTTGCGTTTTTAGCAACCACTACTTTTCCGAATGCTGATTTACGTCCAATACCTTGTCCTTTTGCAAGCAGTTCTCCAACAACCTGCACTTTCATAAGGTTTGTTGTTCCAGATTTCCCGACAGGAACACCTGCTGTAATTACAACAACATCTCCATTTTCAATATTGCTTGATTTACGAGCAGCACGAACTGACATATCAAGCATTTCATCAATTGTGGCCACATTCTCGCCAAGCACGGGATGTACTCCCCAAACGAGTGCAAGCTTTCTTAAAACTTTTTCATCTGTTGTAACCCCAATAATCTGCGCTTGAGGACGATACTTTGAAATCATCTTCGCTGTATAACCACTTTCAGTTGGAGCTAATATTGCATTAACATTTAAGTTCAAAGATGTATGCACAACAGATTGACCAATAGCATCTGTTACAGTAGCTCCAATTTGTTGACTTCGTTTTTTTAGAAGATCTTGATAATTTAGAGCTTTTTCTACTCTTGTTGCAATAGCATTCATCGTTTGCACAGATTCAACAGGATAATGACCTGCTGCTGTTTCACCAGAAAGCATAATTGCGTCTGTTCCATCAAAAATAGCGTTTGCTACGTCACTTGCCTCCGCTCGCGTTGGGCGAGGATTTCTTTGCATTGAATCAAGCATTTGTGTTGCCGTAATAACGGGTTTTCCTAATTCATTGCATTTTTTTATTAGCCTTTTTTGGACAAGGGGAACAGTCTCGGCAGGAATTTCAACACCTAAATCTCCACGCGCGACCATGAGACCATCTGATACAGCTAATATCTCATCAATATTATCTACCCCTTCCTGATTTTCAATCTTCGGGATAATTTGAATATGCTCCCCGCCGTTCTCTTCTAAAAGTTGGCGGATTTCCAGTACATCTGAAGCTCTGCGAACAAAAGAAGCTGCAATAAAATCAACTTCTTGCTCGATGCCAAACTTAATATCATTTGCATCTTTCTCAGTCATACCAGGGAGATTTACGCTCACTCCTGGTACATTGACGCCTTTTTTATTTTTCAAAATCCCTGGATTGCGGACCTTTGTGCGGATTTCTTCATGTTTTTTGTTAATATCAATTACTTCAAGTTCAATTAATCCATCATCTAATAAAATGGTTGACCCTTTCTCAACGTCATTAATTAACCCTTTGTATGTAATTGAGAACTTTTGTGGAGTTCCGACAACTTCATTCATTGATACAATAACTTCATCATCTTTTGAAAGCGAAATCTCACCGTTTTCTACCGTATGTGTTCGAATCTCAGGCCCCTTTGTATCCAAAAGAATCGCTACGGTTTTACCACTTTCACGACTAACTTCACGAATGGTTTTTACACGAGCTCCATGCTCTTCAAAATCTCCATGCGAGAAATTTAAACGTGCAACGTTCATACCCGCTTGTACTAACTTTTCAAGCATTTCTTTACTTTCACTAGCTGGACCAATTGTACAAACAATTTTTGTTTTTCTCATGATTTAGATCCTCCCACTATTTGCTTGTTACTCCACTTCTCTATTATGCTACAATTAAGGCATTTTCGAAACCCTCTGTTCTTTGTCTTTACGGAGAATTAATAGTCATTCTTCATTTATAGAAAAAAGATGCCTTTAAAAAAGGCATCTTTTTTCTGCTATCTATTTTGTAACTTTTTGTTTTTGTTCTTCTAAGAATTCGCCAATTTCGCGATATTTTGCATAGCGCTGGTTAACGAGCTCTTCTTTTGAAAGTTTTCTTAAAGATAAAAGAGATGATTTAATTGTCGCGTCAATAAACTGTGCCTGTTTCACAACATCGCGATGAGCTCCGCCGCGAATTTCTTCAATTACATCATCAATAACCCCTAATTCTTTCAAATCTGGAGCCGTGATTCTCATTGTCTCAGCTGCTTTTTTAGCAAGCGTCGAATCTTTCCAAAGAAGTGCTGCTGCTCCCTCTGGAGAAATGACAGAATAAGTGGAATTCTCAAGCATATGAAGATGATTGCTAAGACCTAAACCAATAGCACCACCACTCCCACCTTCTCCAATAACAACAGAGATAATCGGAACCGTAAATCCAGCCATTTCCATTAAGTTTTTAGCAATTGCTTCACTTTGTCCACGTTCTTCAGCTGCTTTTCCTGGGTAAGCTCCTTTTGTATCGACAAAAGTAATAATCGGACGGTTAAACTTCTCGGCTTGCTTCATAAGCCGAAGAGCTTTTCTATATCCTTCAGGATGTGGCATCCCGAAGTTACGACGAAGATTTTCTTTCGTGTCCTTTCCACGCTGATGGCCGATAACTGTAACAGGAAGACCATGGAATTTAGCGATACCACCAATAATAGCTTCATCTTCACCAAAAAGACGATCGCCATGACACTCAAAAAAGTTTGTAAACAACTGCTCAATATAGTCTGCTGTTGTAGGACGTTCAGCATGTCTAGCAATCTGCACACGGTCCCATGGAGCGAGATGGTCATAAATTTCATGTTCCACACGCTTCAAACGTTCTTCAAGCTTGCTTACTTCTCCAGATAAGTCAACGTCCGAGCTCTGAGCAAAGTTTTTAAGCTCTTGAATTTTATTACGAAGCTCCACGACAGGGCGTTCGAATTCAAGCTCTACTGCCATTCTTCTCCACCTCCTGACTTATGCATATCTAGAATATTTCCAAGCGTTTCTTTCATATCATGCCTTTTAATGACAGCATCAAGCTGACCATGTTTTAATAAAAATTCAGCTGTTTGAAAGTCCTCCGGAAGTTCTTCGCGAATCGTTTGTTCAATAATTCGACGTCCAGCAAATCCAATAAGTGCACCAGGCTCGGCAAAATTGTAGTCACCAAGCGAAGCAAAGCTTGCAGAAACTCCTCCTGTTGTTGGATGCGTCATTACTGAAATAAACAGCTCTCCTGCTTCACCAAGACGGTTTAAAGCAACGCTTGTTTTAGCCATCTGCATAAGGCTTAATACACCCTCTTGCATACGAGCGCCGCCAGAAGCTGTGAAAATCAAAAACGGCACGCGTTTTTCCACTGCTTTTTCTACCGCGCGCGTAATTTTTTCGCCAACTACAGATCCCATACTTCCCATTCTAAAATGAGAATCCATTACCGCTATAACAACAGCTACACCATTGATCGTTCCTTCACCCGTTACAATTGCTTCATTCATTCCTGTTTTCTGTTGATCTTGTTGGATTTTTTCAAGGTAAGACGGAAAGTCTAACGGATTTGCAGACGTCATACCTTTGTCATATTCAACAAAACTTTCTTCATCAAGCAAACTCGAAATACGTTCATATCCTGTCATTTGATGATGATATCCACAGTTTAAACAAACTTTTAAATTCTTTTTCAATTCTTTTGTATACATGATTTTTTTACATTTCTTACACTTTGTCATAATTCCTTCTGGTACTTCTTGTCTTATATGTTCTGAAGGAATCGAAGCATATTTTTTCTTTTTAACAAACCAGTCTCTTAACAAAGTTTGCCCTCCCTTACATTTCATTAGTGTCATTGGAGTGAAAAGGCAAGCGTAAAATGCCTAAGAAGATCACACTTGTACATATCTGCTTACGTTCAAGGTGCTTGTATTTTAGAATTAGAATAGCGGAACTTTCTAAAAGATGCTGTCAGTTTGTGACGCATGTCCTTCGACATTTTCACTTAAAATAAGCATTCCTACAGTGTGAACGAAAGGTAAAAAGTGCTTCACCCATTCTATTATACAGGACTAAAGGATGAGGAGCTCCCTACTAGACGAACAAATGATAAGTTATTCCATAATAAGAATAATATAGTTATTATTACATACTTAAAAATGTTGACACATCTGCTCGAATAATAAGTCATGTTTGCTTAAAAAGCAAGGAGATTTTTGTAAAAGTTGCTTTTTCACCGCTCGAAAAGCCTTCTTTTCAAACTTCTTGTAAGCACTTAAAACGCGAGGAAAAAATTTAGAAAATCGAGTTTAAAGACCAGAAGTATGCATTTCTTACGATGCCTCATTCTTCTTTCATTGGAAGAGCGCCTTTTTTAATAGGCGCTCTTTCAATGAATATAAAAATAGAAAGCAGGAAAACAATTTTACTCAATGATTGTTAGCTTACGCGTTTTCTCCGCTACTTCTTCTGGATTTACTTCAATACGAGCTACTCCTGTTTCCATAGCTGCTTTCGCAACAGCAGCTGCCACAGCCGGAGCTACTTCTGGGTTAAATGGAGCTGGGATGACATAATCTGCATTTAACTCTTCTTCAGAAATTAAACCAGCAATAGCCTCAACAGCTGCCATTTTCATTTTTTCATTAATATGTGTAGCACGCACATCAAGTGCACCACGGAAAATCCCTGGGAATGCAAGTACGTTGTTAACTTGGTTCGGGAAGTCTGAACGTCCTGTTCCAATAACTCTGGCACCTGCTTCTTTTGCATCTTCAGGCATGATTTCTGGCGTTGGATTTGCCATTGCAAAAATGATTGGATCTGTATTCATTGTTCGTACCATTTCTTTTGTAAGTGCACCTTCAACAGAAACACCAATGAATACGTCTGCTTCACGAATTACGTCAGCTAAATCTCCTTCAACTCTGTCACGGTTTGTATATGAAGCAACTTCTTTCTTCACATCGTTCATACCATATGAGCGACCTTCAAAAATTGCGCCTTTCGAATCACACATCACAATATCACGTACACCATAACGGTATAAAAGTTTGATAATAGCAATTCCAGCTGCACCTGCTCCATTTGCTACAACTTTGATTTCAGACATTGATTTGCCAACAAGTTTTAATGCATTTAGAAGACCTGCTACTGTTACAATTGCTGTTCCATGTTGATCATCATGAAACACAGGAATGTTTGTTTCTTTTTTCAAACGTTCTTCAATCTCAAAGCAGTTAGGTGCGGCAATATCTTCTAAATTTACGCCGCCGAATGTTGGCTCAAGAAGTTTTACAGTTTCAACAATTTTATCTACATCCGTTGTATTTAAGCAAATTGGAAACGCATCCACTCCAGCGAAACTTTTGAACAATACAGCTTTTCCTTCCATAACTGGTAAAGATGCTTCTGGACCAATATTCCCAAGTCCAAGTACCGCTGTTCCATCTGAAACTACTGCTACCATGTTGCCCTTCATTGTGTATTCATATACCTTATTAACATCATCATAGATGGCTTTACAAGGCTCTGCTACTCCTGGTGAATAAGCAAGACTTAAGTCTTTCGCATTTTTTACGGGAATTTTTGCTTTTGACTCTAATTTACCCTGATTCATACGGTGAATATGTAAAGCTTCCTCTTTCAATGACATAAAACTCTCTCCTTTGTCCCAAAACTACTCAATTGTATAGAATAGTTAATAAATTTGAAGTTTTCTAATGTAAGACATTAACTCTTTTACAATATACCAAATGGGGACAGAATGTAAAGCATATTACTCACGAAGAATCACGTTTCCATCCCCTAGTATTTTCTTTAAATATTGCAAGCATTCATTACTTGGATTCACATTAAAAGAAGATGCTAAACGAATGGTTTTATCTTCAGCAGCATAGTAAATCATGACTGCTGTATCGCCTTTAAATCGCTTAAAAGTCTCTTCTAACTCTATGAAAACTTCTTCTTGCTTTTGCTGTGAATCTACTCTTAAATAGAGCGCTTTTAAAAAGCTTTGTTTCACATCTTCAAGTGAAATAACCTCATTAATAAGTAGCTGAAACTTTTGGTTTCGTTCCTCTATTTTTCCAACTATTAATATTTTACCATCAATACTTAATTTTTCTTGAAACTTTCTAAATGCATTCGGAAATACAATTCCTTCTATTTCTCCTGTTTCATCCTGCAAGTTCAGAAAAGCCATTCTCTCTCCTCGTTTTGTAAGGATTTCTCGTCGTTCCGTTACAAGAGCCCCTACTTTTACGTTTCCTCTTTTTTGCTGTTCTAAAGTGAAAAGAGGGTGTGCCCCTTCTTTTTGAAGGAAGGGTCTATAAGAAGACAAAGGATGACTAGATAAGTAAAGTCCAAGTGCTTGCTTTTCATAACCAAGCTTTTCCTCCTCTGTTAAAGGCTCTGCTTTTGCATACTTTGGTTCAAATCCAAAATCCTCCATAAGACTTGCATGTTCGAAAGCAACGTCAATGGATTTGATCAATGTTGCTCTATCTTCCCCAAACTCATCAAATCCTCCCGCATAAATAAGAGAAATGAGACCATTCCGCCCAACAGCTTGTTCTGAAATGCGCATGCAAAAATCAAATAAGCTAGCGAACCTTTTCTCTTTTCTTTTTTCAATAATTTCGCGAAGAGCTGTTTGCCCAATGTATTTGATTGGCGCTAAACTGTAGCGAATAGCATTCTCTCCTTCCACAGTAAATGCGTAAACACTTTTATTAATAGAAGGAGGCAGAATTTCAAGGCCTTTGAATTTTGCTTCATGAATATATTGTTTAACTCTTTCCTCATTTCCAATTGCGCTCGTTAACAAAGCTGCTGTAAAGTGAGCTTTGTAGTGCGCTTTAAAATAAGCAAGATAATAGGCTATAAGGCTATATGCGACAGCATGACTTCTATTAAACCCATAATTTGCAAACTGCACAATTAATCCATAGAGATTTGAAGCAACTTCTGTATCATACCCTTTTTGCAAACATCCTTTGATAAAGTGCTGACGTTCTTCCTCAAGTACGCTTCGGTTCTTTTTGCTTACTGCTCGTCTTAACAAGTCAGCTTCACCAAGCGTAAAACCCGCCAATCGTGAGGCAATTTGCATGATTTGCTCTTGATAAACGATAACTCCATATGTTTTCTCTAGAATTGGTTTTAAGTCTTCATGCAAATAGTGAACTTCTTCTTTTCCATGTTTCCTTTTTATATAATGAGGAATCTGCTCCATTGGTCCTGGCCGATATAAAGCATTAACAGCGACTAAATCTTCGAACTCACTTGGTTTTAACGTTTTTAATACCTCTGTAATACCTGACGATTCAAATTGAAAAATTCCCGCTGTATCTCCATTGCTTAGTAGACGAAAAGCTTCTGAATCATCTAAAGGAATGGTTTGAAGCGTTAGTGTTCTGTTGAACTTTTGAACAGATTTCAAGATTCTTTCTAAGATCGTTAAGTTCCTCAGTCCAAGAAAATCAATTTTCAATAATCCTGCTGCAGCTGTTTCATTCATGGCATATTGTGTTAAAGGTACGTCTCCATGCCCTTCCTGTAGCGGTACGTAGTGTGTTAATGGCTGCTCGCTAATTACAACGCCTGCTGCATGAATTGAAGAGTGACGAGGCAAGCCTTCAACTAGAAGAGCTACTGAAAATACGGTCTGCAAAAGAGCGGAAGATTGAAGAATGGAGCGAAACTCTTCTGATGTGTTGTACACTTCTTTTAACGTTACTCCTTGCTTAGCAGGAATAAGTTTTGACAACCTATTCATTTCTGCTCCGTCTACTCCAAATACTTTTGCGATATCACGCAAAGCTGCTTTTGCTGCTAATGTTCCAAACGTAATGATTTGGGCAACATGCTCTTTTCCATATCTTTTCATAACGTACTGGATCACTTCATCACGGCGATGATCCGGAAAATCAATATCAATATCAGGCATGCTTATTCGCTCTGGGTTTAAAAAACGTTCAAATAATAAATCATATTGAATAGGATCAACAGTTGTAATATCAAGAGCATAAGCAACAAGTGATCCTGCAGCAGATCCCCTTCCAGGACCTGTTATAATTCCTTTTCGATGAGCAAAATGCATAAAATCTGCCACAATTAAAAAGTAATCGCTAAAGCTCATTTTCTCAATGATATGAAGCTCATACTGAAGGCGACGTTGATAACGTTTATCTTCAGAAAGCCCCTTTTGCTCCATCCCTCTCTCACAAAGCTTTTTTAAAAGAACATGAGCGCTTTTTCCTTCTTCTACAGGATATTTTGGTAGAAAAGAAGAACCAAGACTCAACGAGACGCTGCAGTTGTTTGCAATGTGGACGGTTTCTTCTAATAGAGAGGGAAAATGCGCAAAAACTTCTTTCATTTCTTCTTCTTTTTTTAAATAACGTTCCTGTTCGTAGATTTCAATTTCTTCTCTTTTAACACCTTTTCTCACCGCTTCTAAACATTGATAAGCAAGCTGATGCTCTTTCTCTAAATAACGAACATCGTTCGTACCTACCGCTTTTATTCCACAAGAGCGAAACATATTTATCGTTTCCTCTGAAACATCTTTCTCTGTTACAGCTATGTAGAAATAGTGGCGAAATAGGGAGGAGAACGGTAACAGTACGTTTTTCACCTGTTTTTCATTAAAGAACGGCTCTTGAAGTTGTGAATAAGGGAACAGTGCAAACAGATGCTCACTGTACGCTGTCAACGTTTTAAGCGATACTCCTTTTTTCTCATTGATTTGTACAGCTGTCGCAAGTTTTAAGAGGTGTTGATATCCCTGATTATTTCTAGCAAGCAAAATAAGATCATAGATGTTTTCTTCGACGTGTACTGTAAGAGTTATCCCTAGAATTGGCTTGATACCTTCTTTTTTGCATTCTTTATAAAAAGGAAGAATAGCGTGCATGACATTGTGGTCTGTTAAAGCAATTGCCTTTTGGCCATCTTCCTTTGCTTTTTGAACAAGTTCTTTTATTTTCACTGTACTCTGAAGCAAAGTATATCCACTTTTTACTTGCAAGTGAACAAATGACATTGCATTTCACCTTCCTTTGTAACATAACGTTTTCTTTTCCTCTTTCATACATGTCTCCTTCACACATATACATATAGAAAAGGAGGAGAAAGAGATGAAAGATACATTTGTAACCCTTTTTATTACGAGTTACTTTATTGCACTTGGTGTTATTATTGGCGGCTCTTTTATCGGCTCTTTTGGTGCCTTTTTAATGGGCAAGCCCCCTTTAACATATATGAGTACTCTTTCCGACAACTTAAAAATCTGGGCCCTTATTGCGGCTATTGGCGGAACTTTCGACACTTTTTTTAGCATTGAAAAAGGCTTTTTTCAAGGCGCAACAAAAGAAGCGTTCAAACAGATTCTTTATATTCTTTCTGCTCTGGGCGGTGCTCAAACAGGTGCACTTCTTATCAAATGGCTTATCCAGGACTATCTCTCATCATGAGAATTCCACCTTTACATGAACGTCCTTCTTTTCGCTTTCTACTTGTCGGAGCATTTTTCGGGGCATTAATTAGCTGGGGCGTGTTTCTGTTTATGTACGGAACACTGCAAGAAAGACAAACCATTACTATTATTAAACAAAAAAGAGAAATTGAACAACTGCAAGATCAACTGTCAATTTGGCAAAATGAACACGAAAGCGAGAAACCTAATGAAGAAAAACCGCAAACAAAAGAACTCGTTATCCAAAATTTAGATGTTAAAATTATAAACAGCGATAACTTTAAACTTGGATACTATTCTACCTTTTTTATCGAAGAAGCTGTGAAGAAAGAGTTGAACAACTTAATTTCTCAGCCTATTGAAAAAGTTTATGAATCAAAAGAGCTTATAAAAAGAGTCATCGAAAACAGACAATATGAAATCGATAAAAAAATATACAAAATTGAAGTTCGCGAAATCCTTTTCCATCGGACTTTATCTGTTCAACTTAAAGTCACAGATGTAAAATCCTCCCTTTAAAAACTATGGAAAAGGTGATTTCCATTCAAAAGGAAACCACCTCTTTCTCTACTCTTGACATACTTTTCGTAAATCATTTAAGACGGACTGAACATCACTCCACTGGTAAATAGAAGCTCCTGAAGCAAGCGGATGACCACCGCCGTTATAATTACGGGCAACACCGTTAATAACCGGTCCCTTTGAACGCAAGCGAACTCGGATTAGACTTTCTTCTTCAACAAAGAAAACCCATGCTTTTACTCCATCAATGTTTCCAAGAAGGCCGACAAGCTGAGATGCTTCTGATGGAGTTACATTGTATTCTTGTAAGATATCCTTTGTAATTGTAATATAAGCAATTCCTTCTTCTTCAAAGGTGAAATTGTTTAACACATAACCTTGAAGACGTGCGACATTAAGCTTTGTTTTATACATGCCTTGATAAAGATCTGTGAATGAAAAATCAGCTTGAACAAGCTCACTTGCATATTGAAGCGTTCTTTGCGTTGTATTTGGAAAAAGGAAACGACCTGTATCTCCTACAATCCCTGCGTAAATAAGGCGTGCAGCTTCCTTTGTCATTGTAAGTCCGCTGTCTTTTAGCTCTATGTACAGTTCATAAATCATCTCACTTGTTGAACTTGCTGACGTTTCAACCCACAGTAAATCTCCATAAGGATCTTCATTTGGATGATGATCGATTTTAATGATAAACTTACCATTTTTATAGCGCTGATCAGATACACGCGCTTCATTTGCGGTATCACACACGATCACAAGAGCATCGTGATAAATAGCATCCTCAATCTCGTCCATTTTATAAAGAAACTCTAAAGAGGGATCACTAGCTCCTGTTACATAGATGTTTTTAGTTGGAAAAGAGGCCTTTAAAATTTCCGCTAATCCACACTGCGAACCATAGGCATCAGGATCTGGACGTACGTGTCGATGAATAATGATGGTCTCATATTTCATAATTTCCTGCAAGATTCTTTCTTTCATTTTCTCTCTCCTTAAAACATCCAAAATTAGATTTTTAAAATTTATAGCTATGCTTTCGCTAAACTGCGCACTTTATTTACTGTATTGTGATCTATTTATATTACCTATTAAATCATACAATTGCTCTATTTTAAATAAATGTCATCCGAGCTGTAGAAAAATTCCTTTTTACAAGCTAAAATAAAAGAAAATGAAGCATTACCACTATTAAAAAATGGAGGAATTGTATGCCTATTTTTGTAGTATTGATTATTTTTTCGCTCGTTTTTTATCTTTTCTACAAAACAAAGTACATTCGTTCAAAAGCTCCAATGGAAAAACAGTGGCTCTCTGCTAAATGTAGCATTGCTCTTGGTCTCTTCGTTTTTCTGTTCGGAATAAACCTCTTTTTCATCCATAATTCTGTTGTTTCCACCATTGTAGCAGTTGTTTTCGTTTTACTAGGCGGAGCAAGCGTAATTGCCGCTTTCAAAGCTTACAAATACTATCTTCCCAAAACGATTGAAGAACGCAAATAAAATTCTATAATAAAAAACGCAAAGCAGAGTTGCTTTGCGCCTTTTTATGTTCGATCAAGTACTTGGGCCATCATAAGTGCTTTACCAACTAGCACTCCTTCACTATATGCTTCAACATCTACTTTTCCGAACTTACGACCAATTTCAAGTACTTTTGGGCGAATTTCAAGCGTACTGTCAATTTGGACAGGTTTGATAAAATATAAAGTTACATTTTCAATAACGAGATCTCCTTTTTTATAGACACGAAGAGCTCTGTTTGTTGCTTCTGTCAATATAGTCATAAAAACCCCATTTGAAATAGTTCCCATATAGTTTGTCATTTGAGGGGTTACTTCACAACGATAATAGAAGTTATCTTTTGCCTCTGACACGTCTTGAAACTGACTTGTCACGATATCATCAATCGTCTCCCCAACTTGTGGTTGCTTTTGAATCATTTGCAGAGCTTTTAGTACATCTTGTCTGCTAATAATTCCTTGAAGCACATTATATTCATCCACAACAGGTAATATTTCAATTCCTTCCCATACCATCATATGAGCTGAGGAAGCAACAGACGTCTTTTGGTGAACCGTAATTGGATTTTTCGTCATCACTTTTTCAATAATCGTATCTCTGCTATAGTCAATAATGTCTTTTGAAGTCACAATTCCTTTTACATGTAAATCATCATCTACAACTGGAAAACGAGTATGTTTTGTATGATGATTATACTCATACCATTTTGATATAGGATCACTTATGTTTAGAATAGCCGCATTCTCAGCAGATGTTAAAATATCTTCGACAAGGACAATTTCTTTTTTTATAAGATGATCATAAATTGCTCTATTGATCATAGCTGCTACTGTAAACGTATCATAGCTTGTTGAAATGACAGGTAAAGCAAGCTCGTCCGCTAACTTTTTAACATGGTCCTCTGTGTCAAATCCTCCTGTTATCAAAACTGCGGCTCCTGCTTCTAATGCCAGCTCATGAGCATCTGTTCGATTTCCAACAATAAGCAAATTATCTGCTCCTGTGTAACGCATCATTGCTTCAAGTTTCATTGCTCCAATAACAAACTTATTGAGTGTTTTATGAAGCCCTTCCATGCCGCCTAACACTTGACCATCTACGATATTAACAACTTCTTCATACGTCAATTTTTCAATATTTTCTTTTTGTTTTCGTTCAATTCTAATCGTTCCAACTCTTTCAATTGTCGAAACATACCCTTTATTTTCAGCATCTTTGATGGCACGGTAAGCCGTCCCTTCACTTACTCCAAGGTCTTTTGCAATCTGTCGAACAGAGATCTTTTCGCCAATCGGTAAATGATCGATATGCTGCAAAATTTGTTGATGCTTTGTCGCCACGATTCTTCACCCTTTAAAATTACTTAGTTTATTTGTTAATCGCCACTGTTACCTATCTTTCTCTACAGCGTCATTTATTTCGGATACTCTACTTCATTAAACCATTTTTTTACGATGATGTAACTACTCTTTATCTTACTTTTCGTTTTTCATAATAAAAAGCCTTTCTTTTTATGAAAGGCTTTCCATCTATTTCGCTACTGATACATTCTTCTTTTCAAAGGGGCTTTTGCTGTTTTTACTTTTATTTTTTTCTCTCCTTTAGGGGCGGATAAAAAAGCTAAGAAATTACCGCTTAAGACAAGAAGGGCAAAAAGAATCCATACTAGTGAGAAAAGACCAAATGTCCCCCCATAAAAAGGCTGTAGATATGGCATTGCATAATAAAGCAAAAGGCTTGTTAGCAAAACATATAAAAGATATTTCTGTTTCATATGGACCTCCTAACTATTCCTTTTGCTTTATTTATATGCAGAACTTGTCTTAATCAGACGTTATCCTTCACCTTGATTTTCACTGTATCCTGTATCAAAATGACCATTTTCATACGCTTCCATAATATGCTGGGTTGTCATTTGCTCTCCTTCTTCATCGTAAAAAAACATTTCATCATAAGACTTGTTGACTGACTTTGGATCTTTCATCTATTATCACTCCTCAAATTATCTTTATTCTTCGTTATTTTCTACTTATTTTTTAACATTATTCCCAAAAAAAGAAGACACCTAATTGGTGTCTTCTTTTTATAACGATATGTGCTGCTTTGCCTTTTCAATTGCAAGGCTCACTTGCGCAAAGCCTGTGCCTCCTTGGCTATTACGACGCTTAACAGCATTATAAGGATCAATTACATCATAAATGTCATTTTCGAAAAGATCCGATGCTTCTCTATACTGCTCTAACGTAAGATCTTGAAGATAAATACCTTGATTAATGCATGTTAAAACAAGTTTTCCTACAACTTCATGCGCTTCTCTAAACGGCATCCCTTTTGATGCTAGATAATCAGCTAACTCTGTCGCATTTGAAAAATCTTGTGAAGTTGCTTTCGTCATATTCTCTGTTTTGACAGTCATCGTATCAATCATGCCGCTGAAAATTGTCAACGAACCTTCAAGTGTTGTTACCGTATCAAACATTCCTTCTTTATCTTCTTGCAAATCTTTATTATAAGCAAGAGGAGTTCCTTTTAGAACAGTTAAAAGACTGAATAAATTTCCATATACACGGCCTGTTTTCCCTCTGATTAACTCTGCCATATCTGGATTTTTCTTTTGTGGCATAATGCTGCTTCCTGTTGCATATGTGTCATCCATTTCAATAAATTGAAACTCTTGGCTTGACCATAAAATCAACTCTTCACAGAATCGCGAAAGATGGGTCATAACAAGCGAACTATTGCTTAAAAATTCAATAATAAAGTCTCGATCGCTAACGGCATCCATACTGTTTTCATAGATACCTGAAAAGCCTAATAGCTCTGCTGAGTAGTTACGATCAATAGGAAAAGTTGTACCTGCAAGCGCTCCTGCCCCAAGCGGTGAGAGATCAATACGTTTTAATGATTCTGTAAAACGCTCAACGTCTCGTTGCAACATCCAGAAATAAGCCATTAAGTGGTGAGCAAATGAAACAGGCTGAGCACGTTGCAAGTGCGTATACCCTGGGAAAACGGTCTCGATATGTGCCTCGGCTTTATTTATAAGAACTGTTTGTAGTTTCTTTAATAAGCCGATAATCTCTGTAACGTGCTTTTTTAAATAAAGATGCATATCTGTTGCAACTTGGTCATTACGGCTTCTCCCTGTATGAAGTTTTCCTCCTACAGGCCCAATTTCATCAATAAGAAGTTTCTCTAAATTCAAATGAATATCTTCATACTGAGCAGAGAAAGAAAGCTCATTACTTTTTGCTTTCTCTGCTAATTTGTTTAGGCCAGCCGTGATTTGGTCTTTCTCATCTTCTGTGAGAATGTTGCATTTTGCAAGCATTGCAACATGAGCAAGACTTCCTTGAATATCTTCTTCTACAAGTGCTTTATCGAATGTAATAGATGCTCCGAATTCGTCAATCCATTGCTCAGGACGTTTGGTAAAACGTCCTCCCCACAATTTGGTCATGAGTTCACCTTCTCCTTATTGTTCACCATGCTATTTACTTTTGTTGGTAAGCCCCAAAGGTTGATAAATCCAACAGCAGCATCATGGTTAAATTCATCTTCTTTTGTATATGTTGCAAGCTTCTCATCGTATAGAGAATTTGGAGATTTTCTTCCTTCAACAACAGCATGACCTTTGAATAGTTTCACGCGTGCTGTACCGTTTACTGTTTTTTGTGTTTCTTTTAGGAAACCTAGTAGCGCTTTTGTAAGCGGCGAGAACCAAAGACCTTCATAAATCACTTCTGTTAGTTTCTTTTCAATCACTGGTTTGAAATGAGCTACTTCTTTTACAAGTGTTAAGTCTTCAAGCTCTTTATGTGCTTTAATAAGCGTCATAGCACCTGGGCACTCATATACTTCACGAGATTTAATTCCAACAAGGCGGTTTTCAACATGATCGATACGTCCCACACCATGTTTCCCAGCAATGTTGTTTAATTTTAAAATAAGTTCAGACAGTGGAAGGTTCTCTCCATCTAACGAAACAGGAACCCCTTGAACAAACTCGATTTCTACAACATCCGCAACATCTGGTGTTGCTTCAACTGGAGTTGTAAGATCATATGCTTCTTCAGGTGGTGCTGCCCATGGATCTTCTAAAACACCGCACTCATTGCTTCTTCCCCATAAGTTTTGGTCAATTGAGAAAGGGCTATCTAAATTAATTGGAATTGGAATATTTTTCTCTTTCGCATATTCAATCTCTTCTTCACGAGACCATTTCCAGTCACGAACAGGAGCTAATACTTCAAGATTTGGGTTTAAAGCATTAATTGATACTTCGAAACGCACTTGGTCATTTCCTTTTCCCGTACAACCGTGCGCTACAGCTACTGCATTTTCTTTTTCAGCTACTTCCACAAGTTTCGCAGCGATTAACGGACGAGAAAGCGCTGAAACAAGTGGATATTTTCCTTCATAAAGAGTGTGCGCTTGAAGAGCTGCTAATGCATAAACATTCGCGAATTCTTCTTTTGCATCAATAACATGTGAAGAAATTGCACCAACAGAAAGTGCTTTTGATTGAACGAAATCTAGATCTTTTCCTTCCCCGACGTCTAAACAACATGCTACAACGTCATAACCCTTCTCTTGCAACCATTTAATTGCGACTGATGTATCTAATCCACCTGAGTATGCTAACACGACTTTTTCTTTTGCCATTTCTAAAATCCTCCTCTTAATGTCCTTGCATTTATATATAAGTATATTTTTATCGATTTGTTTTTTTATTCATCTTTGTTAATAATAATGTATCACCTATCTCTCAGACTTTCAATACTTATTCATAAAAAAGTATAAATATTAGTGTATATTTCTTGTTTTTTTTATTCTCTCTTTCTACTTACTTTTTATTTAAGCCCGCTAACATAAGGTTTTTAGCCCTTTCATCTTCTTTTGCTTTCAATATTCACCTTTTTCTCTTTTCCTATCTTTTTGCAAGAAACAATGAATAATCACTACATATTCAACAAATACACATATTCTAAAAAAACAGGAACAAGTACTAACATAGCGGGCGAGGAGCAACAGTTTTTATACATTATGAAAAGAAGGAAGAATTGTTGAATAAAGGGAGAAGCCTAAATTCTCTATAGGTATGTTATAAAATAAAAAGAAGCTGAAAAACTCTCAGCTTCTTTTAAAAAAGTTATTTAATATGTTTTATAACGTGAGCAAGCTCAGGGATAATAAGTTTATCCATTGCAAGTTTAACAGCTCCTGAAGAGCCTGGAAGAGAGAAAAGAGCTGTGTTCTGCACCACTCCGGCTGCAGCCCTACTTAATAGTGCTGCAGATCCGATATCTTCTTGATAACTTAACATACGGAAAAGTTCACCAAAGCCCACGATTTCCTTTTCAAAAAGAGGTGTGACAGTCTCAATTGTTACATCTCTTTTAGCAAGTCCTGTTCCTCCGTTTGTAATAACTGCTTCAATACGTTCATCATTAATTAACCTTTGAACAGCTTCTAAAATCACGTCTTTTTCATCTTTTACAATCATATGCTCAACAACTTTAAAATTCTTTTCTCCTAGTTTCTCTTTTATGAGTGCCCCACTTTTGTCTGTTTCTTTTGTTCTTGTATCACTAATTGTAATAACTCCACACGCAACAACCGTTGGTGCTTCCCTTTTGTGTTCTTCAACGCTCATTTTGCTTTCCTCCCTTCTCTTCCATTAAGAAGCGATATTGATAGAAGCGTTTTGCAAAATCCGTTACTTCAGCTGTGAATTTGTAGTTGAAACTGCCTGAAAGAAGCATTGTAAAGAGAGAACGCTTTTTTGAAGAGTGGCGTTTTGTTGATAAAATAAGCATTGTTTTAATAATCTGTTGTAATAGATGAGCACTTAATGCATTATGTAATACTTTTTCGCTTTGCTCATTATAATAGGCCGTTTCAAACGTCTCAATCTCTTCTTTCAGTTGCTCCCAAGCAGCGAAACGATACTCTTTTGGCACAATAGCTGCATGAAATATTTTTAGAATAAGAATCATTTCAAATGGATCTTCACAATCATATCCATAGCTTAGTGCTGTTAAATGGATAGATTGAAAGTTCAATGTGATGAGAAGGGGAATATCTGTGCCAACAAATAAAACATTTCCTGTTCCAGAAGCTGCTCCTTGAACAAACGAATAAAGCCGCTGCTTTTTCAGCTGCTCATCAGCGAGGTATGACAGCTGATCAATATTTAGCATCTTAAGATCTTGAATCTCCTCTATGCGCTCGTCTAGCAATGAAGCGGTTCTTAGAAGACGTTTACGCTCGCTTTTTTGTATGTAAGATCGATCAATAAAACCTTGAAGGTGAAAAAGCCCATTGTCTAGAAGCTCCATGTACTTGTAGTATTTATCTTCAGGAAGGGAATCAAAAAAGTTTTGCAGCAACTGCTTGTTCTCTCTCTCAGCTGATGTTAAACTCCACTTTTCAAGCTCCTGTTCCCATTGCAAGATTTCTTCAAGCATAATTCTTTCTCGGCTTGTACGTTTCATTTTTACACCTCCGTTATTGTTAAAGATTATTTTAACACAAGGGGATATAAGAAACATTAGGCGGTTACAGTTATCATTCCTTTATATTAAAATGAAAGAGACGGAACGTAAAAAGAAGGAGGCTATTTTTCCCTATGAAAAATTCAATAAAACTTATCGCACTCGATATGGATGGTACATTGTTAGATAACGAACAAAATGTATCTTCTCAAAACAAAGAGGCTATTAATCTTGCTAAGCAAAAAGGAATTCCAACTGTATTGAGTACGGGACGCTCACTTCTTACATGTCGTGAATATGCAGAATCGTTGGAGCTTTCCTCCTTCCTTGTTACTTCAAATGGAAGTGAAATATGGGATTCTTCTTTTAAGCTTGTTGACCGCAATCTTATTGAGCATGCTCATATCGAAAAACTATGGGAACTCAAACAAAAGTATAATATTCATTTTTGGGCTTCTACAACAGAACGATTATGGAGAGAAGAATTCCCTGATAAAATTGTGGAACATGAGTGGTTAAAGTTTGGATTTGATATTCCAGATGATAGCATCAGAGAAGCTGTTTTAGGAGAACTTCAAGAAAGCAAACAGCTTGAAATCACAAATTCAAGCCCAACAAACATTGAAATCAATGCTGTTGGAATTAATAAAGCAAAAGCATTGATGAAAGTTTGTGAACGATTAAATATTACAATGGATAACGTCATTGCAATGGGAGACAGCTTAAATGATATCGCTATGATTGAAGAGGCAGGTGTTGGAGTTGCAATGGGAAATGCCCAAGAAGTTGTTAAAGAAAAAGCAGATTGGATTACTTCTCCAAATATTGAAAATGGAGTTGCCAAAGCTATTCATCACTGGGTTTTATCCTAAATAAAAATTCCCCTCATAGAGGGGGATTTTTATTTACCAGCCGTATTCGTATTGAACAGGAGCTTGAATTTCTTCACGAAGTTCTTTTGCAGCTGTTCTTGGCCAATATGGATCGCGAAGTAATTCACGAGCTAAGAATACTAGGTCTGCACGATTGTTACGTAAAATCTCTTCCGCTTGGAAACCGTTTGTAATAAGACCAACGGCTCCTGTATCAATATTGGCCTCATTCTTAATTTGATCTGCAAATTGAACTTGATAACCAGGATATGCTGTAATTGGCGCTGGAGCTACAGCACCTGAACTTACATCAATAAGATCTACGCCTTGTTCTTTCATCCATTTTGCAAATGGAACATAGTCGTCGGCTTTTAAGCCTTCGTCAAGATAGTCAAATGCAGAAACGCGAACAAATAGTGGTCCATTCCATTCTTCTTTCACAGCTTCAATCACTTCTTTTAAGAAACGATAGCGATTTTGGGCTGATCCACCATACTCATCTTCTCGTTTATTACTAATTGGAGAAAGAAATTCATTAATTAGATAACCATGTGCACCGTGAATTTCAATAATATCAAATCCAGCTGCTTTCGCTCTACGCGCACCTTCTTTAAAGTTTTGGATTTTATTTTGAATATCTTCCTTTGTCATTTCTTTCGGTGTTTTGTAGCTCTCATCAAAAGCAATAGCAGAAGGAGCCAAAATTTCTTCTTCAAGCTCCGCTTTACGACCTGCGTGCGCAAGCTGAATGGCTACTTTTGCACCATGTTCTTTGCTTAAAGAAACGATATTTTTTAATCCATCAATATGTTCATCGCTCCAAATCCCAAGATCACGAGGAGAAATACGTCCTTCTGATGAGACAGCTGTTGCTTCAACCATAATAAGACCAACTTGACCAACAGCACGAGTTGTATAGTGTGTTAAGTGCCAGTTTTTCACTTTTCCACTTTCATCACTTGAATACATGCACATAGGAGACATGACAATTCTATTTTTAATTGTAACACCTTTCACTGTATAAGGAGAAAATAACTTTGTTTTCATATCTTTCGCCTCCCGAAATTTTTAAATTGAAACAGAGATATTGTATCATCTCCCCTTCTATACTTCACTTAAGATGCTCAAAATAAATCTTCTTTATAAAAAAAAGCCTCTTTCCCATAAGGAAAAGAGGCTTTCTCTTTTATTACATGTTTGCTAAACGAGTTACGTCACGAGCAATCATTACTTCTTCATTTGTTGGGATAACAATAACTTTTACTGGAGAGTGTGGATAGCTTACAAAAGCTTCATCCCCACGTACATTGTTAAGATCTTTGTCCCAATATACGCCCATGAATTCAAGGCCTTTTAGGATACGCTCACGAATTTCTACGCTGTTTTCACCGATACCAGCAGTAAAGACGATTGCATCAACACCAGACATACGAGCAGCATATGAGCCAATATATTTATGGATACGGCTTGAAAATACTTCAAGAGCTAACTCTGCACGTTCGTTACCTTCTTCGGCTTGTCCAAGTAGGTCACGAAGGTCACTTGAAATACCAGAAACACCAAGAAGTCCACTTTCTTTGTTCAATACTTGAAGAACTTCATCAGCTGTTTTTCCTGTTTTCTCCATAATGAAAGGAATTAAAGCTGGGTCAATGTTACCTGAACGTGTTCCCATTGCAACACCTGCAAGTGGTGTGAATCCCATTGAAGTATCAATTGATTTCCCACCTTCAACAGCAGCAATACTTGCACCGTTTCCTAAGTGGCAAGTAATGATGCGAAGTTGCTCAATCGGACGACCAAGTAACTCTGCAGCACGTTGTGATACAAATTTATGTGAAGTACCATGGAAACCATATTTACGTACGCCATATTTCTCATAGTACTCATATGGTAAGCTATAAAGATAAGATTGCTCTGGCATTGATTGATGGAATGCGGTATCAAATACAGCAACTGAAGGAATATTTGGCATAATTTCTTTGAATGCTTTAATTCCTACAACGTTTGCTGGGTTATGAAGAGGAGCTAGTTCGCTTAACTCTTCAATTTGTGCTAGTGTTTCATCAGTAATAAGAGCAGAATCGCTGAATATTTCTCCACCATGTACAACACGGTGACCAACGCCATTGATTTCATCATAAGAACTAATAACGTTTTCAGAAATTAATTTATCAAGCAAGATTTTCACTGCAACAGCGTGATCTGGGATATCTGTTATTTCTTCTTTCTTTTCTCCATTAACAACGATATTAAATACCGCGTTATCTAATCCAATACGTTCTACAAGACCTTTTGTTAATACCGTCTCACTTGGCATTTCGAATAATTGAAATTTAAGTGATGAACTACCGGCATTAATTGCCAAAATTTTGGTCATACTCAAATACAGCTCCTTTTTTCATATAGACACGGACTAGGTAGCTTTTTGCGCCACCATGTTCTACAATTTTCTATGATATTCGACACAATTTCTATCCTATTCCATTTAATCACTAGTAGTACACAATTTCAATATAGTAAACGCTATTAGTAAATATTCATTTTTTTCTGACATCTAATATATTTTCGTAACATAAATAACCTTTTTGTAATTGTTTACTTTTTTATTTGCATAAATCCTCAAAAATTTACTATATCAAAATAAAATAAGAATACGACAGTTTTCTATCGTATTCTTATTCTTCATTGCTTTGCAGTAAACCATTCATTAATTTGACTCATAATATCACTCATAGCTTCTTTATTTGAGAAAGAAGGCAGATCAACAAGCAAAGCCTGCGAAGGTGGGGTTGCAGTAGCTCCTTTTTTCTGGACGATGAAGATACTTTTAGCATGCTGTTCTTTTTTAAACATTGTAAGCGGAAGTTGAAGCAGACCTTGAATAAATCCTTCCTCTTTAATGAAAGCATGTAGTTTCTTCGCTTCATCCCCTGAAAAAATATTATTCGGAACAAGAGCAATAAGATAGCCTCCTTCTTTTAAATAGCGGAAGCTTTGCTCAATAAATAAATAATGAGCATATGAATGTCCTTCTTCTGCTCTCAGGCGATAAGTTGAAGCACCTTCATCGTTAGGATAATAACCAACTGGTAAGTCTACTGTGACAACGTCAACAGGATCAACAAAGAGAGGCTGTAAGCTATCTTGATTAAAAAATTCCATTTCATGGTGCTGCAAGTTTGCATTAACATACGAGAGTTTTACAAGAAGCTCGTCAACATCACTTCCATACGCCCTTACTTTTTTGCTATTTCCATTTAAAATAGCCGTAAGTAGATTCCCAGTTCCAACAGCAGGATCTAATATGGAAAATTCATCTTTTTTCTCCATTAATTTTTGAACAAAATAACCAACAAAGATGCTGACTGCATCAGGAGTCATTTCATGATTAGGCTGTGTTGCTTCTTTCATTCCTTTTAATACCGCGAGCTGAAAAGCTTTTCGAATACTCTCTTTAGATAGCTTTTCGATATCTACACGTTCATATTCTTTTTCAACGCGCTTTTTTGTTACATCATCAACTTCTTCCTGAAGAATCGCTTTTTCGAATAAATTTTCACCTGTTTCACTAACAGCTTCTAGATACG
The DNA here is from genome assembly GCF_900177535.1 of Priestia filamentosa. Taxonomy (NCBI): domain Bacteria; kingdom Bacillati; phylum Bacillota; class Bacilli; order Caryophanales; family Bacillaceae; genus Priestia; species Priestia filamentosa. The sequence goes on along the minus strand of NZ_FXAJ01000001.1, from coordinate 115,440 downwards.
TGCAGTTCAATTTATTTCGCAAAATGTTTGCTGTATCATCTATCACTTTAAAGAGCGTTTCCATCTCTTTGAGCTCAGTCATTTCTATCTCCTCCGAATCAAAAATCTCTTTTGATAACTTGACTATTTTAGCATATTTCCAAATTGAGACGCAAAAAAAGACCTCGAGAGTTTCGAGGCCTTTTTATGAGAAAATTACTTTGCTGCTTTTGCCGCTTCGATAGCTGCTTCATAGTTTGGATGTTCTGTTACCTCTCCAAGGTATTCTGCATATGTTACATTGTCCTCTGAATCAACTACGAATACAGAACGCGATAAAAGACGAAGTTCTTTAATCGTAACGCCAAATGCTTCGCCGAAGGAAAGATCACGATGATCTGATAAAGTTTGAACGTTTTCAATACCATTTGCACCGCACCAGCGAGCTTGAGCAAATGGAAGGTCAACGCTAACCGTTAGCACTTTCACATTTTCAAGTGAAGCTGCTTCTTCATTAAAACGACGTGTTTGTGCATCACAAACGCCTGTGTCAATTGAAGGCACAACGCTAATGATACGAACAGAACCTTTTGAATCATCTAAAGTAACTTCTGATAAGTCGTTTGCTAATACAGTAAAGTTTGGAGCTTTTTGTCCTACTTCTACTTTTTTCCCTAGAAGCGTTACTTCATTTCCTTTAAATGTTGTCATGATAATTTCCTCCTATATAAAAAGAATATGTACATGTAAATGTTAGCCTGTTTATGTACATATTGCAACGATTTCGTTCTATTACTTTTCACATGGAGAAACTTTGATTATGCTTCAGGATCAATTCCTTTTGCATGGCTGTCAGAAGAAGAGCCATTTTTCTTTCCATCTTCCTTCTTTTTAAAGAGCCCTTGGATTTTTTCTACTGCTTGTGGTGCAGTTTCTAACAATCGCTCATAAAGATGCGTACTTTCATCAAGATGCAGCATTTTCACTCCTGAGGAATTGACAATCAGAAAAGCAATTGGGGTAATGGATACTCCCCCACCGCTTCCTCCTCCAAAAGGACTTCGCTCTTTTTTAGACGGAGTATGAGCTGACTGGCTGCCTCCTTCTCTCTTTCCTCCATCTGTAGAAAAGTCACTTCCTCCTGCCGCAAAACCAAAACCGACTTTAGATACGGTTAAAATTACGCTTCCGTCAGGTGTTTCAACAGGATCTCCTACAATTGTATTCACATCAATCATTTCTTTTAAGTTTTCCATTGCTGTGGACATTAAGCCTTCAATAGGGTGTTCACTCATGAGGAAACCTCCTTGTGATCGTTTTTAATTTTTTCTTTTTTACGTATTATGCTACGTCGATGTGTAAGCATAGCTATTCCCGTTAATATAGCATGACCGTTTTGGAATGAAACCATACATTGGAAGGACGTATATGAAGCTGGCTTATTAAATATGGGTGTAACAGCTAGTTTTGGTTCAGGATAAACATTCATATATTCCACAAGTAGACCCACAATGCTTCCCTTAATTCCCCAGCATGCTCCACTTAGAACACCCGTTATTGCTGCATCTTTCACACCGATTTCTGTTTCCCACTCAAGATTACGAACGTGCACCTTTCTCAAAAACCTTCGAACAATTTCATGAAAAGAAACAATATCTTGAATGATCTCTTGTACTCGATGAAATGCGTCAGTGACATTTTCGACCGAAATACTTTCTTGTTTCTCCCCTTTTTTATTATTGTTAATAGATTCTGTTTGCTTGATTTTAAGCTTAGTTTCACCATCATCTTCATTTAATGTGGCTTCAGGAATTTCATATGTATAGCGAATAAGCCCGAAGAGTGCTTTGCATTTTATCTGATAAAAGTCATCTTTATGCTGATGGCGAAGATGAATCTCTATTGTTATGTTAGTAAACCAAACTAAAATAAAAAATGCGATAAGAACAAGGAGTATAATGAATACAACATTCACCTTCTACCACCTCCAAATATTCATTATTTCCCATTTATCCCGCTCTAAACCCAGTTACTATTAACAAATTAGCTCTCTACCCATAATCAAAAATTATAAAATTAATGGAATGTGAAATAATTATTTTAATTTTCTAACACTTGGTGATATGATAGAAGATAGAAAGCGGTTACTCTATTATCATCATATGGGAGGTTAAATCATGACAGCACATCGTAATAATATCTATTTATTCTACAAAAAAAATGAAAAGATCCTTGCAAACCTAAGCAGCTTACACGAGCTAGCCGAACAAAATGGATTTAATATTGTCAGCACGATGAAAGAGGCAAACATCATTGCAGCCCTTGGAGGAGACGGAACATTCCTACAAGCTGTCCGTAAATCAGGGTTCAGAGATGACTGTTTATATGCTGGTGTAACGCTTGATGAACAGCCTAGCTTTTACTGTGACTTCAACATCGATGAAAAAGAAAAAATGGTTGAAGCTATGACAAATGCTGACATCGAAGTACGCCGCTTTCCTATTATAGAAGTAAAGGTGGATCAGAATCCCCCTTTTTATTGCTTAAATGAATGTACAATTCGTTCGTCTGTAATTAAGACTTTAACAGCGGATGTATATATTAATGACCTACATTTTGAAACGTTCCGAGGAGATGGCATTGTTATTGCAACGCCAACTGGAAGTACAGCATACAACAAATCAATCAATGGTGCTGTTGTAGATCCATTAATGGACTGCATGCAAATTAGTGAAATTGCTTCTCTTAATAATAATACGTACAGAACGCTTGGCTCTTCTTTTATTTTAAGTGAGCAAAACTCTCTTACATTAAGACTTGGAAGCTATCAAAACTTAAATCCAATTGTAGGCGTTGATAATGAAGCATTGAATATTCAACAGCTTGAAAAAATCGAAGTAAAACTTCACCATCAAAAAATTAAAACTGTAAAATTAAAAGATAATTCGTTCTGGCGCCGTGTACAGCGCACATTTTTATAAAAAACAAAAAAGCTTGGACAATGAATGTCCAAGCTTTTTTAATGTCTACAGCATATATGTTCACATTCTATAAAATTACGTGCTAAAATTAAAATTCACTGCTCTCTTTATTTTTCTCAAACATAATTGTTTCATCAACGACTGTCATACTTACTCCAACGTTTGGAATAGCGTCTTCTTCAACCTTAAATAAATCTTGTTCTAACACCGTAAAATCTGCTAAATACCCTTCCGCAATCTTCCCTCTATCTCTCTCTCGACAAACAGCTTGAGCACTTCCTTCGGTGAAAAGCTTTATTGCTTCATATACGGAAAGCTTTTCAGAAGGAATATACTCTATATTTGAAGATGGTCCTCTTTTGGTAGTAACAGCAGCGTGAATCCCTAAAAGCGGATTTACGGGCTCGATTGGTGCATCTGAGCCTCCTGCACACATAATTCCTTCTTGTAATAATGTTTTCCAAGGATAAAGATATGAAAATGTATTTTCCCCAATTTTATCAAGAATCCAAGGGAAATCGCTTGCAACAAAACGAGGTTGAACATCGAGTACAACGGGAATTTCTTTCGTTCGTTGAATCAAATCATCTCTTAAAATTTGAGCATGAATAATACGATCTCGCTGTCCCTTTTTTGGTGGATAAGCTTCTAAACTTTCTAGAACATATTCATAAGCAAGATCTCCAATGGCATGAACTGCTACATTCATCCCATGACTTCTTGCTGCTTTTACAAGCCCTTGTAGCTCTTCCCTTGTATGAATGGCAACACCGTTTGTTGACGGATCATCCTTATATGGAACGCTTAAAAGAGCAGATCTGCTGCCAAGTGATCCATCAGAGAAAATCTTCATAGCATCAAGTTCAACAAAAGAAGAGTGTTTCTTATTCTTTGCCATATATTGAATCATATCTCCTACAACTTCATGATGAACAAGCAAGTTTAAACGAAATTTGTATCTGCTTTGTTCTGTTGCATAGAGAAATGCCTCATACGTTTCTTTAAAACCTGTGTAATAGTTTAAATCCTCTGTATGCCCTCCAGTTAGACCAACCTTTAAGCAATCTTCAATCCCCATCTGCAAGGCCTTTTGCACATATGCTTTAGAAACTGGAGGCATATATGCTGTAACCAAATCTTGAGCTCTATCAAGAAGCATTCCTGTTGGCTCTTTTCTACTATTTTTTACAATAACTCCACCAGGAGGATTTGGAGTATGTTTATTAATACTTGCTAGCTTTAGTGAATAACTATTCGCGAGACTCGCATGATGACAAATTCTTCTTGCAATGAGCGGATGTCCCTTGCTTACATTATTAAGTTCCTCTGCTGTTGGAATGCTTTTATTATCCCATTCATTTTCATTCCATCCTTCTCCAATAAGCCATTCCCCTTCTTCAAGTTCTTCTGCTTTTCTTTCTAAGAGGTGAAGCATTTCTTCCTTTGATTTCGCTTTTGATAAGTCCAGACGCATTAACCGTTCTCCGTGTCCTATAAGGTGCATATGACTATCAACAAATCCTGGATACATGACAGACCCTTGTAAATTTATGACTTCTTCAATAGCATGTTTGTATTCTTGGCGAAGCTTTTCTTTTTTTCCAACAGCTTTTATAATTCCGTTTTCAGTAAAAACTGCTTCAACTGTCTCTCCTTGATTTTTCATCGTATAAATTATGCCGTTACACCAAAGCTTTCCCATCACCATAACCCCTTTTAACATCATAATTGTTGTACTATGTATCGTATCACACAGAAATAAGCTCAACAAAAAAAGAGCAGAAATTCTGCTCTTTTTCTTATCTAAAATAATGATTCTTCAATGCTGTTAGAACTGTCATTTGGCTGAATAAGAATGGTCTCTGTTTCATTCACAGCTTTTTCAATTAGTTCATCAAAATCTACGAACTCTTCATAGCGCTGCACCTTCTCAAGCTTTGGACGAGTTTTAGGCGCGACTGGTGTAAAGATTGTACAGCAATCCTCATAAGGACGAATCGAAATATCGTACGTATTGATCTTTTTAGATACTGAGATGATTTCAGTTTTGTCTGTAGCAATAAGTGGACGTAAAACAGGTATTGATGTAACATCATTAATCGCAACCATGCTATCAAGCGTTTGGCTTGCTACTTGTCCAAGACTTTCCCCTGTTACAATAGCTAGACCACCGTTTTGTTCTCTAATTTTATCCGCAATTTTTAACATCATACGACGTGTTGATGTCATTGTATAGTTTTCTGGAACCTGCTTATGAACAAGCTGCTGAATCTCTGTGAACGGAACAATATGAAGCTTAATGCTTCCTCCGTATTTTGTTAACTCTTTTGTTAAATCTACTACTTTTTCCTTTGCACGTTCACTTGTAAAAGGAGGACTGAAAAAGTGGACAGCTTCAATTTCAACGCCGCGCTTCATTGTTAAATAACCAGCAACAGGGCTATCAAGTCCGCCTGAAAGCATTAAAGCAGCTTTTCCGCTCGTACCAACAGGAAGGCCACCAAGTCCTTCGTAATCCCCACTCATAATATACGTTGCTTCATTACGCACTTCAACTTTTACATTTACATCTGGGTTACGAACATCAACGGTTAGTTTTTTTGTATTGCGAAGCAAATGAGCACCAATTGTTTGATTTAATCCATTTGTATCATATGGAAAATCTTTGAAAGAACGGCGTGAAGAGACTTTAAATGTCACACCCTCTTTATCATATTCTTTCAATGCCTCAAGAGCAGCTTCTTTAATTTTCTCTATATCATTCTCTACTTTTTGAGCTAAGCTAAAGCTTTGAATCCCGAAAACTTTTCGTAAACGTTCAATGATTATTTTCTCATCTGCATCATGAAGTTGAATGTACATGCGATCTCGAGTGTGAACAATTTCTATTCCGGGAACATCATAAAGAACACTCTTAATATTTTTGCGTAATCGGCTTACAAACTTTTTACGGTTTTGACCTTTTGTTGAAATTTCTCCATATCGAATTAAAATATGATCATATTTCATAGATTACCTCACTACCTTTTTTAAATGTGAAATGGTTTTATATAACGCTTGTGCTGCTTTTTTGCCATCTCCCGGATTATTACAATAAGAAAAACTAAAGCGAATAGCCTGACTAGCTTGTTCAGGTGATTTCCCCATCGCAAGAAGAGTTTTGCTCGGTTGGGCTGTTTTAGAAGAACAAGCAGAGGTTGTAGATGCATATACATTTTCATTCTCTAAGCTATGAATGACAACTTCTGCTTTCATCCCTGGAATTGTTACATTCATAATATGCGGAGCAACTCCATCTTTCGGCGTATTAATCATAAAGTCTGGATAAGAAGAAAGTACTTTTCTAAACTCTTCACTCATTTTTCGTAAAGTCTCTTGGTTGTGTTCAAATGTCATCCGCAAAGCTTTAGCCATAGCTACAATGCTTCCTACATTTTCAGTTCCCGCTCGATGGCCGTGTTCTTGAGCACCGCCTGAAAGAAGGGGTGAAAGAGAGATACCCTCTCTTATATATAAAATACCTGCACCCTTTACACCATGAAATTTATGAGCGGAAAAGGTGCAAAGATCAATATAACCTAATTTTAAATTGATAGGGACTTTGCCTATCCCTTGAACAGAATCAACGTGAAAAAGGATTTTAGGATGCTTTTGCAAAGCAAGACCAATTTCTTCTACAGGCTGCACTGTACCAACTTCGTTATTAACATGCATAACAGATACAAGGATTGTTTCAGGTGTAATAGCATCTAAAATAGCGTTAACAGACACTCTTCCTTCACTATCTACAGGAACATAGGTTATGTTAAATCCCATATCTTCCAACTGTTGCAGTGAACTATGAACAGAATCATGCTCAACAGTCGTTGTAATAATATGATTACCTCGATTTCCAAAAGTAAAAGCGGTTCCTTTTAAAGCAAAGTTGTTTCCTTCTGTTCCTCCAGAAGTAAAAACAATTTCTTTCGCTTTTACACCTAACAAATCACCAATTTGGCTTCTTGCATGTGTTAATAATTTTTCAGCTTCTCCGCCTAGCTTATGAAGAGAAGAAGGATTTGCAAAATAGTCTTTCGCAACCTTTGCATAAGCGTCAATAACTTCGTTATAAGGCTTTGTTGTTGCACTATTGTCTGCATAAATCATCTTCAGTTCCCTCCCTACTTTTTATAATAACTATGATTAATTTCTTTTTTTACAAACTTTTTTTATCATACCATACGAATAAAGTTTTGCAATAAAGCTGATTGAAAACACAAAGAAAAAAGCCGCTACATTTTATCGTAGCGACTCGTCTTCTTTTAACGAACTTTCAATGGATGAAACAGAACCTGGTTCAACGCTCTCAAGCGCTGAAGACGCTTCTTCATAGGCTCTCTTATAGTCGTATTGTCTAAAAGCCTGTTCTGCTTGTAGTAAACTTTCAGCAACTTCTGGATGACGGCTTCTGTAGCGGTTTCCATACTGAATCATTCGTTCTACAAGTGCTGCCTCAAAAATCAATTCTTCTGTTTCGCGGAAGGAAAGCTGAACTTCTTCAACAGCTTGCTCAAGCAGCTCATTTACAGCTACTGTATCGAGCGGTTTTTCTTCTAGTTTTGTGCTAACTTCTTGGATCTTCCCATAAGCGCGTTGAATATCTTCTCGATAAGATTCTGGAATTCCAGGTACATTGCTTTTTTCCACAATACGACGAGCTTCAAAAAGCTGCTTGCGCAAGTCTGCAATTTTCTCTTTAGCTGCTAGCTCGTCTTTTCTTAAATCTTGAAGCATTTCAATATATGCTTGCTGAATACCTTCGACTTTATTCAGCTGTGTTAACACTTCTTCAAGTTCCTCAAAAATCACGCTATAAGCAATGTTTTGTTGCTCTGCTTTATTGACAATGTTGTAATAAAGATTTGTTAATCGCTTTAGCTCTCGATCAATCTTTTGATAAAGCTCAAGCTCCTCTGGTGTTAAATGGTAGCTTTTTTGAACAAGAAGCGCTTCTTCTTTCACTTCGTGATTTCTTGCCTGAAGGGCTTTAATCATAACTGAAATTCGATCAATGTCCTGATTCATTTGCTGAAATGCACGCGCTTCTTTTTCAAGCATATCGTAAATGCCGTCAATCTTAGCGTTAATTGCCGCAACACTCGCTTCTGCTTCTTCAATATTTAATACTTCAATCTCTCCAATAATAGCTCTAGCTGCTCTGCTTAGTTCCTCTAATGACTCTTCAATTTGAAGATGCTCAAGAATGTACCCTTCTTCAAGCATCCCAATATAGCCTTCTCTTAATTCCTCAAGCTGTGTTGGTATTGTTGTTTGAAGCTCTGTAAAAAGAGCCGGGATTTTTTCAAGATTGTTTGTCATTACTGCTAACCGTTCTTCAATGCTCATTAAAATGGCACTTGCTTGCAAGTAGTTGCCATTTTCTGTTTCTTCGTTAAATTTCACAAACTGTTTCTGAATTTTTTCAAGTTTCTCTGTAAGAGGTTCTTCTGCTTTTCCATATGAGTAACGATGTGCAAGCAATCGTTTCTTAGTTTCTCTGAAAAGTTCTTCCATTTCTACAATGGTTTTCTTATTATTTTCCTCACTACCGAGTAAGTTTTGAAGCTCTTCTAAAATTGTATCAATATCTTGTTTAATGTTAGCAAGCTCTTCATCTAAAGAAGAAATACGCGCTTTTGCTTTTCGAAATTTGTACTTATCAGCAAGTTCTTCAATTTCATAAAACGCATCGTCCATTTTGGGCAGGCGTATAGCAACAATGTTGTCCCATTTTTCACGCCAGCTTTCAAATAATTCTTCTGTTTCTCCTGTCATTTTAAGCTGTTTCACTTTTGCAATTTCATCTGCTACAGGTTCGCTCATCAATGCCGCCTTTATAGAATCCAATCGATCAACTTCTCGATAAATTTTTTTTCGAAGGAAGAAACCGTACAAAATAAATCCTATAATAAGGAGAATGATTATAATCGCGAGCTCCATCTTTATTCCCCCTCACAATGCCGTCCGACTGTTCAATTTTCTTATGTAAATATGTAATGAATGATGTTTTTGTCAATGCTTTTATGATACCATGTTCATAACATTTTTTGAGGAAATTTTTAAATTTTTTTAGCGAAATAAACAATATTCCTCATACTTTTCTACATTCTAGCATTTTTTTATCGAAAACGCTTATATTTTGCTGTTAAGGAGAGAGACATTATGAAGAAAGACGGTCACATTCATACTCCATTTTGTCCCCATGGTTCAAGTGATGAATTAAGGAGTTATGTTTATAAAGCAGTTACACAAGGATTTGAAGAAATTTCTTTCACAGAGCATGCTCCCCTTCCTCCTTCTTTCAAGGATCCTACTCCATTGAAAGATAGTGCTATGAAAATGAGCGAAATGGAACTCTATATTGAGCAAATTGAGAAAGTGAAGAAAGAGTTTCAAAAAGAAGTGAAGATTAATGTTGGATTAGAGGTAGATTATATTAACGAATATGAAGAAGAGACTAGGCAATTTCTTAATACATATGGGCCATATCTTGACGATAGCTTATTGTCTGTTCATTTCCTTAATAGAGAAGATTCGTTTTACTGTTTAGACTATAGTGAGGAAGAATTTGAACATATTATCACAAAGTTTGGCTCTGTGGAAGAAGTTTACAAAGCTTATTTTGAAGCAGTTGCTTCATCAGTTAAAGCAGATTTAGGGTCTTACAAGCCGAAACGAATAGGTCATATAACACTTGTTCATAAATTCCAAAAAAAGTTTCCATGTGAAGTCTCTTTTCAAAATGAAGTTTTGCATATTTTACATGAAGTGAAGAACCGAAATTTAGAACTCGATTATAATGCAGCTGGATTTCACAAACCACTTTGTCAAGAAGCATATCCTTCTAAAGAAGTTGTTGCACTTGCTCAACAAAAAAACATCCCTCTTGTTTATGGGTCAGATGCCCATTGTGCGAAGGATGTTGGTCAAAGCTACACAAAACTTTTTGAAAGATAAATGTTATTTTACAACAAGCTGCAGCGGAGCGCATGGCAAGCATATATGCTCGTTAATCCACTGCTGTAGCTCACTCGTATATTTAGTAACAAAATACTCCTCATGTGTGAGGACATGAAGCACTTCCGCTGCATACTGCTGATGCAAATACGGCATTGTCATCATGCCCTTAAGCTGCATAATTGTAAATGAAATACTCACATGTCGAAATTCTTTTCTTTTCATGCCAAGCTCTAGGAGCATTTTTAAATAATATTTCTCTTTCGTTAAATAGGTTGACATAATCTCCCGAACAAACGTTGTATCTACGGAAAGTTCCCGGTAAATGACCCGAGCAACTTCCCTATGTTTGTGCTGATATTTCATTAAGTGAAAAAGCATTTGACCGAAGCATTCTCGCACAGGCCGATTTTGAAATGATCGCCATACTTTATCCATTTCTTTAATATAGCCTTCAAAGAACTTAGTAACAATATACTCAAGGAGTCCCTCTTTCCCATCAAAGTAGTAAGAGATATTTGCTACATTCACACCTGCCTTTTTCGCAATCTCGCGAACAGAAGTCCCGTTAAATCCTTTAATTTGAAACAAGGAAACAGCTGCATCCAACACTCTTTCTTTTGTTTCTACTTTTTCCTTCAACATTGTCACCCTCTCAATATAAAGTGTTTGCAAATTACAAACGAATGTGCAACAATACTTTGAACGATACAAAAGGAATTTATAATAAGGGCTATTGTGACAGAAGCAGACATAAAGGGTACTAGTAATATTAAACACGAGCAGAATATCTAATTTTTTGACTTTATTATAGATGATTCGTTTTATGAACCTTCTTTCCTCCTCTTTTTACTCGACAAAGTTTGAAGGTTCTATAAATATGAAATCGAAATTTGATTTTTTTTATAGTTGAAAGGGGTTTTTCCATGTTTCATGTCGAAAATTATAGTGGACAAAGAGAGAAAGACTTTGAGCTTGTTATTAAACAACTTCAAGCTCTAACAGCTGATGAACCAAACACTATTGCTAATTTGGCGAACGCTTCATCACTTCTAAATCAATTTTTAGAAGAAATCAACTGGGTTGGTTTTTATCTTACAGATGAAGCTAAAAATCAACTTGTTCTTGGACCTTTCCAAGGGCTTCCTGCATGCGTTCGAATTCCATTTGGAAGAGGCGTTTGCGGTACTGCTGCTGCTGAACAAAAGACACTTCGTGTTAAAGATGTACACGAGTTTCCAGGCCACATTGCTTGTGACAGTGCTTCTCAATCTGAGATTGTTGTTCCAATTATCAAAGATGGAAAAACAATTGGAGTCTTAGATATTGATAGCCCTGTTAAAAACCGTTTTGATGAACAAGATGAAAAATATCTAAATCAGTTTGTTGACGTATTAGTTCAAACGCTATAATAAAGAAGCTGCCAATAAACCACAAAAAGTGGTATCCTGGCAGCTTCTTTATTTTTCACAACTTTTTACAACCTGATTTTTCCCGTTATTTTTCGCTTGATAAAGAGCTTTATCAGCCTTAATAAATAACCGATGTGCTGACTTTTCACCCCTTTCCCACGATGAAACGCCGCACGAAACGGTTGTATGTGGAACAGTTTCCTTATGGACTTCTGCGACAAGGCGCTGTGCAATACTGACTGCGATATGTTGTGGAACATTTGGCAAATAAACAGCAAGCTCTTCACCTCCCCATCTAGCTCCAATATTTCCATCTCTCAAATTATTTTTTATAATTGAGGCCACTTGTATAATGACTTGATCTCCTGTTTGATGACCATACGTATCATTCACTTGCTTAAAATTATCAATATCCAACAAAAGAAGAGAACCAAGTTTGTCCCGTTCTATAGACTGCTGAATTTGCTCATCTAGATAACTTCGTGAATAAAGTTTTGTAAGGTGATCTGTTACAACTAAACTTTCTAACTCCTCTCGCAAAATAGAATTTGTAAAAGCAAGTGTTGAATGATGTACAAGGGATTGTAATACTCTATAGTGGTTAAATATAAAGAAGTATGGCTTAACATGAACAATGAGGACAAGTCCGAACATTTTATTGTTGTGAATCATAGGAAGAGCAATAAGAGAACGATATGGAAACTTCTCGCCAAATAGTGTATCTGTGTCATTGATAAATTTCGACTCTTTTTCTCTGTTAATTTTCTTATAAATTTTATCAATATAAGGCTTGTTTTTTGTTTGAAAAAATAATTCTGTACTACCTTCTAATATTTTATACTTATCATTTGTAATTACAGAGAAGAAAACCAACACCTTTAGCATGAAAAAAGGAAGGATTTTCTCTGTCATATAATGAATCGTATCGTCTAACCGTAGACTTGAGTTGAGCTTATGTGAAGTCTCATTAATAAGTTTGACATCTTCAATCACCTGTTCCAACTGTTCATGAAGCTTGGCATTTTCTAAAGCTGCTCCTGTTGTATGAGCGAATTTTTCAATAAAATTCATTTCCTGCTCTGAGCAAATAACTCCATTTTCTCCGATCATTTCAAGAACCCCATACACTCCTTGCTTTCCTTGCAAAGGTGCATATAGAACAGATTTTTTCCATCTTTTATCATTTCAATATGAATTCTTCCTGAAACATAAGCTTTCATTACTGCAGGACTCAACTTTTGGTCGTTATATTTCATTGTACGAATAGGAAAATCATGACTTACTTCACTATCATGTGAAAGAATAAGCGAACACTCTGTTTTTGGACAAATGGTATCAAGCGCCGTAATAACATCTTTTAACACTTGATTAGAATCTAATGAAGAATAAAGCTTCATTGTTAAATCGTAAAGGCCTGCATATCGGGCTCTCTCATATTCTTTTTCTATCTCTTTATCTACATACTCTAAAAACTGAGCACATGTTGTCCATAAAAGAGGAGAAAATTCAGGTGGTAAAGTATTTGCTCTGTATACAATTCCTAAATAAAATTCCTTCAAAGATAGAAAAGGAAATTGAAAAACAGCGATTTCCCTTCCCCTCTCTTGAAAAGAAAAAATCGTTTGATCACCTGGTACTTTTTGAACGCTGTTTACTATATTATGTTCTTCATTCCACGCAACCTCCTCACTAGTCACTATATATTTATCCACTTCGTATACTAGAAACGCACCTTCTAATGTACAGGAATCAACAAGAATACGGAGGACCTCTTCATATAAGGAGGAAGGATTTTCTTTAGGTATTTTTTTCATAAGCATATCAAAAAAAGCTTGTTTTACATGGGTCATTAGTTTTTCTATAGGCATATCAAACTCCTTAATTTAAATAAACTTCCTATTGTAATTTAAGGTATGTATTCTAAATTATAGTATATATTGTAACCAATATAGTTACATTTACCTATTACTTTGTACCCTCAAAAGTTTTCTTCTAACCTTTCACTCTTTTTCTTCCTTTATTTGTTTTATACAGAAAAAGATTTGATTTTTTTCTGAGAAGATTATATAATACTCTCTGTGTGAAATATGAAAGGCAGTACTGGCAATCTTTATGGTGAATTCATTTTGTTCCTTAGCGATAAGGTGTATCTTGTAACTCTTGGCTGCTGGAGCGAGGATGCATGAAAACAAAATGAACATGATAAAGGATTGTGGCTGTTTTTATTTCATGCGAAATAAAAACACACAAAAGGAGGAGTCATTATGGCTCGCTATACAGGTCCAAGTTGGAAATTATCTCGTCGTTTAGGTGTTTCACTAAGCGGAACAGGTAAAGAATTAGAAAAACGTCCTTACGCTCCAGGTCCACACGGTCCAGGACAACGTAAAAAAATCTCTGAGTATGGTTTACAATTACAAGAGAAACAAAAATTACGTCATATGTACGGAGTTAACGAACGTCAATTCCGTAACTTATTCGTAAAAGCAGGTAAAATGGAAGGTATCCACGGTGAAAACTTCATGACACTTCTTGAAGCTCGTCTTGATAACATCGTATATCGTCTAGGTCTTGCACGCACTCGTCGTCAAGCTCGTCAATTAGTTAACCATGGTCATATTCTTGTTGATGGTTCTCGCGTTGACATCCCATCTTACCGTGTAACTCCAGGTCAAGTTGTTTCTGTACGTGAAAAGTCACGTAACCTTTCTATCGTTAAAGAAGCAATCGAAGTAACAAACTTCGTACCTGATTATGTTACATTTGATGCTGAGAAATTAGAAGGTACTTTCACTCGCTTACCAGAGCGTTCTGAATTACCAGCTGAGATCAACGAAGCACTTATCGTAGAGTTCTACTCTCGTTAATAACAAAAAGCGATTGGACTGGTCCAATCGCTTTTTTATTTATATATGAAAAGAAGCTAAACAATAAATGTTTAGCTTCTTTTTTCATTATTTATACTCAATTACAAAGTACTTCTTCTTACCTCTACGAATAACCGTGAACTCGCCGTCAATACGGTCTTCCGCTGATAATGTTTTTTGTAAATCTTGCTCACGTTCTCCATTAATATAAACTGCGCCATTTCCGATATCTTCACGTGCTTGACGTTTAGATGGAGAGATTTTTGCTGATACAAGAAGATCAATAAGACCGATCTCTTCGTCTTTTTTCACTTCAAATGTTGGAACATCTTTGAATCCTTGCTTAATCTCAGCACCTGTCAAAGCTTTGATTTCCCCTTTAAACAATGCCTGTGAAATACGGATCGCTTGCTCTAAAGCTTTTTCATTATGAACAAGTTTCGTCATTTCTTCAGCTAGTGCTTTTTGAGCTGCGCGTTGCTCGGGCTCTTCTTTTGTTTTGCGATTAAGTTCTTCAATTTCCTCATGACTTAAGAAAGTAAAGTACTTAATGTACTTAATTACATCGCGATCATCTGTATTAATCCAGAATTGGTAGAACTCATATGGCGACGTTTTTTCTGAGTCTAACCAAACTGCGCCACCTTCTGTTTTTCCAAACTTTGTTCCATCAGATTTTGTTACAAGTGGGACAGTTAAACCATATGCTTTTGCATTTTCTTCTGATTTGCGAATTAATTCTAATCCAGATGTAATATTTCCCCACTGATCGCTTCCACCAATTTGCAAACGACACCCTTCATTTTGATATAGACGAAGGAAATCAAGTGATTGTAGGATCATATACGTGAATTCAGTAAATGAAATACCTGTTTCAATACGAGATTGTACAGTGTCTTTAGCAAGCATGTAATTTAAGCCAAAGTTTTTTCCGATATCGCGCAAGAATGATACAACATCCATATTGCCAACCCAGTCATAGTTGTTTGTCATTTTTGCTGCGTTATCGCCTTCTTTAAACTCTAAAAAGCGGGAAAGCTGTTCTTTAATACGCTCAACCCATAGATCCACAACTTCTTTTTCATTTAAAGTTCGTTCTGCTTTCTTACCACTTGGATCTCCAATAAGACCTGTTGCTCCACCAACAAGAGGAAGTGGACGGTGTCCTGCTTCTTGGAATCTCTTTAACATGAGGATAGGAAGTAAATGACCAATATGCAAACTGTCTGCTGTCGGATCAAACCCACAGTAAAGCGTTACACTTTCTTCAGCTAACAGCTTTGTTAGTCCTTCCTCATCTGTCATTTGATTAATAAGACCACGGTATTGTAAATCTTCGATAAGATTCATTTTATTCGCTCCTTTTTTCTTTTCAAATAAAAAACGCCCCTTCTATTGCTAGAAGGGACGAGGTTTGATCGCGGTACCACCCTTGTTAAAACAATCCACTAAAGATTGTTTTCACTCAGTTACTTTAACGGTATACACCGTCTTTTGCTAATAAATGATTACCTCATTGTTCACAAAAGATGCTCTAGGAGGTAATTCACAAAACAACTTTGTACTGATTTCCACCATCCATCAGCTCTCTAAAACAGGGAGAAGTTTGTTACTAATTCCTTTCATAGCAGTCCATATATTCACATATCATTGATTATGAACGATTTTATCTTAAATTGCAAGAACTGGTCCTAAAAACAGGTATCAAATATTATGGAAAATATACTACATTAAAGACAAAATACTACATTTCTCGTAAAAATAACTATGCTATAATAAACAGAAGTAAGGGGGATATCATATATGTGGGAAAAGTGGAAAACAAAACTAAAGGAGCTATTAGCTAGCCTTAAAGATGGACAATCATCCACTTATATAAAAAGAGGAAAGTTAGCCTCTCTCGTTATTTATAATATTGTTATTATTGGCTTCATTTTTTTACTTGTAATCGGTTCATTTGCCTTTGGAGCAGGCTCTGGATATTTTGCTTCCCTCATTAAAGACGAGTCACCTCCTTCTAAAAAGGAGATGAGTGACGCTTTAACGAATTATAGCGAAACAAGCGAAATTTACTTTGCTAACAATGTATCTCTAGGAAAGCTACGATCAAATCTTGAGCGTGATGAAGTGAAGTTAGAAAATGTTTCTCCTCACCTCGTTAATGCCCTCATTTCGACAGAAGATGAGTATTTCTATAAACATGACGGAGTAGTTCCAAAAGCTGTTCTTCGAGCTCTTTATCAAGATGTTTCAAATTCTGCTACGAGAACAGGCGGAAGTACATTAACACAGCAGCTTATTAAAAATCAGATGTTAACAAATGAAGTTTCCTTTACAAGGAAAGCAAATGAGATTCTTCTTGCCCTCCGTGTTGAAAACTACTTCTCCAAAGAGGAAATTTTAGAAGCTTATCTAAACGTTGCTTACTTTGGAAGAAATTCAGCGGGAAGCAATATTGCAGGTGTTCAAACAGCTGCTCAAGGACTGTTTGGACGAGATGCAAAAGATCTGACACTTGAACAAGCAGCCTTTATTGCTGGCCTTCCTCAAAGTCCATCCCGCTATACACCATTTACGCAAGCTGGACAATTAAAGGAAGATCTTTCTCCAGGAGTAAAACGAATGAAAACCGTGCTCTTCCGCATGAAACGAGCTGGGTACATTACCAAACAGGAGTATGAACAAGCAATAAACTACGATATTACAAAAGACTTTAAAACTTCTTCTCCTTCTGTTGTAGAAAAGTATCCTTGGTTGAATTTTGAAGTGGAAAAGCAAGTGCGTAAAATTTTAGCAGAGCAGCTTGCAAACAAAGCAGGTATTAGTACAGAAAAGCTCTATGGTGATAAAGCTCTTCTTCAACAGTATACCGAGCAAGCAGATCTTAATATGAGACAAAACGGTTACCGCATTCACACTACAATTCATAAAGATATCTATGATGCAATGGAAAACGTAACGAAAAATTTCAACGGCTTTAATAATTACGTAAAAGTCAATACCGGTAGTGTGATGATTGATAACAAAACAGGAGCTATTATTAGTTTTGTTGGAGGCCGCGATTACGAAAGTTCTCAATATAACTATGCTACAAGCGTAGAAAAGCCTAATGGTTCAACAATGAAGCCACTGCTTGTATATGCACCTGCTATCCAAAACGGATTAATTTCCGCTAACTCTACGATTAGTAATAGTGCCTTTACTTGGGGAAACTGGTCACCAAAAAATGCAGGAAAAAATTATACTGCTCCAGTAACGGTAAGAAAAGCACTTACATACTCTTACAATATTCCAGCTGCGAGAGTATATAAGATGAACAAAGGAAACAATCCAGTCTCTTACCTAGAAAAAATGGGCTTTACTTCTCTCCAAAAAGAGGATTACGTGAATGCTTCCCTTGCATTAGGAGCCATGCGAACAGGCGTAACAGTTGAAGAAAACGTCAATGCTTATACAACGTTTGCGAATAAAGGCCAATTCAAGGACGCTTACCTTATCGAAAAAATTGAAACGCGCGATGGGAAAGTTTTATATCAACACGAGACAAAACCAACAACCGTGTTCTCTACTAATACTTCTAACCAAATGATTAGTATAATGAGAGATGTTGTCCAAACAGGAACCGCTGCAAGAGTACGAAGTTACTTACAGTTTAATTCTGATCTTGCTGGAAAAACTGGAACAACTCAAAATGAAAATGATTTATGGTTTGTTGCATCGAATCCAAATGTAACATTTGGAACATGGGTAGGACGCTTAAATAGTCCGCAAAGTTCAGCAAAACCAGGAGATCACTTACGACTGTGGGCTCAGTATATGAATGCAGCATATCGAGTGGAACCTAATCTTATAGCTCCATCTGAACGCTTTCAACCTTAAAAAAGAGAGACTGCTATAAAAGCAGTCTCTCTTTTTATTAATCTTCCATTGAAGAAAGGTCTCCAGCAGGCAAATCAAGCTCCCATGC
Organism: Priestia filamentosa; assembly: GCF_900177535.1. NCBI lineage: Bacteria > Bacillati > Bacillota > Bacilli > Caryophanales > Bacillaceae > Priestia > Priestia filamentosa. Next base: position 97,238 of record NZ_FXAJ01000001.1, on the reverse strand, counting down.
TTTCAACACGCGACGCATAATTTTTCCACTTCTTGTTTTCGGTAGCTTTTCTCTAAATTCAATCTCTCGTGGTGCAGCATGTGCTGCAAGGCCTTTCTTTACAAACTGACGAATATTCTCGATAAGTTCATCAGAAGGCTCATATCCATCTCTTAAAGCAATAAATGCTTTAATAACTTCTCCACGCACAGGATCTGGCTTACCGATAACGCCTGCCTCTGCAACAGCCTCATGTTCTACAAGTTTACTTTCCACTTCAAACGGACCTACTCGTTCACCCGACGTCATAATAACGTCATCTACTCTTCCTTGGAACCAAAAATATCCGTCTTCATCCATATAAGCCGAATCACCTGACACATACCAATCGCCAGGCATAAAATACGTTTCATACTTTTCAGGGTTATTCCAAATTGACCTCATCATTGAAGGCCACCCTTTTGCAATAGCTAGATTACCCATACGGTTTGGAGGAAGCTCCTGTCCTCTATCATCTACAATGGCTGCCTTAATTCCTGGAATTGGTTTCCCCATTGATCCTGGACGAATTTCCATTGCTGGGTAATTACAGATCACTTGGCCTCCTGTTTCTGTCATCCACCATGTATCATGAATACGAAGATTAAATACTTTCATTCCCCATCTAATAACTTCAGGATTTAGGGGCTCTCCAACGCTCACAATATGACGAAGATTACTTAAATCATACTTCCTCATGAGCTCGTCCCCTGCTCCCATTAACATTCTAAACGCTGTTGGAGCACTATACCAAACAGTTACTCCATAATCAGCCAATGCTTTATACCAGTTATCAGGACTAAAACGGCCCCCAACAATTACATTTGTTGCTCCAGCAAGCCACGGTCCAAAAATACCATAAGACGTACCTGTTACCCATCCTGGATCTGCTGTGCACCAGTAAATATCGTCTTCTTGTAAGTCAAGCACCCATTTTGCTGTTTGGTAATGCTGTACCATAGCATTGTGTACATGTAAAACACCTTTTGGTTTTCCAGTTGATCCTGACGTATAGTGAAGAATAAGTCCGTCCTCACGTTCTACCCAAACAGGCTCAAATGTTGAACTTGCTTCACTAAAATGTTTATTAAAATCAAGGTAAACATCGTCTTCCTCAACATCTTCTCCTACAATAAGAACACTTTTTAAAGCAGGAAGATCACTGACGGGAACTCTTTCTAACAGCTCCTTCGTTGTGATAAGTACTTTCGCTTCACTATCTTCTAAGCGATCTTTTACAGCCCCCTCCATAAATGCTTCAAAAAGCGGCCCTACAATTGCGCCTACTTTAATAGCACCTAGCACTGCAAAGTACAGTTCAGGCGATCGAGGCATAAAGATGAACACCCTGTCCCCTTTTTCTACATCTGTTGTCTTTTTGAGAACATTGGCAGCTTTGTTAGACAAAGCACTCATTTCCCTAAAAGTATATTTCTCTTTTCTTTCTCCGTTTTCGTAAAAGAGCGCTACTTTATTTTTCCTGAAAGAGTTTGCATGCCTGTCAATTGCTTCATAGGCCATATTTAGTTTCCCACTCTCATACCACGAAAATTGCTCTTCAACGTTTTTCCAGTTAAAATTGCTGTAAACATCATTATAATTTTGTAAGTTATAATTCCCATTAATCACCGGAAGCGCTTCCATCCCCATATCAAACTCCTCCTTATGTAGCAATTTACAAAATCTATTATAATATAAAATGGAATATTTCTCAATTTTTAAAATATTTATATATTTTACCCTTTAGCCTATTGAAAACGCTTTATAAGGTGCTTTTTTATGTATAATATAATATAAGAAAAGATTTTCGAGGTGGTGAATGCATTTGAGGCATATAAAAACGTACCACGCCAAAGAAATAAAAACAAAGCAAGGTCCAATCATTGTAGAAGGCCCTATCCAAACAAATAGATTAAAAGAGCTTCATTTTCATGAAGGATTAACGGCCTTTAGACCTTCTGATCAACAGAAAGAAGCATTGCTTGAAATTTCAGAGCTTGAAGAAGGGCGCATTATTATTGCCCGTTATAAGGATACTGTTGTAGGCTATGTCACATTTCTATATCCTGATCCACTTGAGCGGTGGTCTGAAGGAAATTTAGAGAACTTGATTGAACTTGGTGCTATTGAAGTTGCTCCTCCTTTTCGAGAAATATCTATTGGAAAAAATCTTTTAGAAGTTTCAATGATGGATAAGATGATGGAAAACTATATTATTATTACAACTGAATACTATTGGCATTGGGATTTAAAAGGCACTGGGTTAAATGTTTGGGAGTATCGAAAAGCAATGGAAAAAATGATGGAAACAGGAGGACTTACTTGGGTAGCCACAGATGATCCTGAAATTTGCTCTCACCCCGCTAACTGCTTAATGGCTCGGTTCGGTAAGAAAGTAAATCATGAATCTGTGCAGAAGTTTGATCAACTTCGTTTTCAAAATCGCTTTATGTACTAATTTACAAAAGGAGCTGTGAAGGATGATTGTTGAAGAGATTATGAGTAGAAATCTAATTACTCTTCTGCCAACAGATAAGATTAAACAAGCTGTTGTTCTCATGAATAAGTATCATGTTCGTCATATTCCAGTTGTAGATAAAGAATATACGCTTCTTGGCATTGTTTCAGATCGTGATATAAAAGATGCTGCTCCTTCAATTTTTGCCCAAGATCACGAATTTGAAGAATTCGAGAAGCCTGTTCATAAGATTATGACGAAAAATGTGATCGTGGCATATCCGCTTGATTTTGTTGAAGAAATCTCATTTACCTTTTATGAAAACAAAATTAGCTGCCTCCCTATTATTCGCAAAGGCAAGCTCGTCGGACTTGTAACCAAGACTGATATATTGAATACTCTTGTTCAATTAACAGGTGCACACCAACCAGGTTCTCAAATTGAAGTAAAGGTTCCAAATGTAGCAGGTAAACTTAGTGAAGTCACAAAGCTATTAAGTGACCATCACCTAAATATTTTAAGCGTTCTCGTTTATCCTTATAAGCAAGATGATACATACCGTACAATTGTTTTTCGCATTGAAACGCTCAACCCGACAAAAGCAATCTATACCTTAGTTGAACACGGTTATGAAGTATTACGACCTCATATAACGGATGTGATACGATGAAACATGACGCTTTATTTGTTTATTCTCCAGATTTCTTAACATATAAATTTAATGCTCATCATCCTTTTAATCAACTTCGAGTCGAGATGACATACGATTTATTAAAAGCACTAGGCGCCTTAGGCGATCAACAAGTAATAAAACCTCGTCAGGCTTCTCTAGAAGAGCTTAAGCTTATCCACCATGAGGCTTACATTCAGGCTGTTCAAAAAGCCGGCCAAGGACTTCTATCAAAAGATGAAGGGCTAAACTTTGGACTTGGTACGGAAGATACACCTATTTTCCCTAACATGCATGAAGCAAGTGCTTATCTTGTAGGTGGCACGCTTACTGCGGTTGATCTTGTGATGTCTGGGAACACTCGTCATGCAATCAGCTTAGGAGGAGGGCTTCACCACGGTTTTTGTGGCAAGGCATCTGGCTTTTGTATTTATAATGATAGTGCTGTAGCCATTAAATATTTACAGCAGAATTATAATGCACGGGTTCTTTATATTGATACTGACGCACATCATGGAGACGGTGTTCAAGTTGCCTTCTATGATGATCCTCAAATTTGTACGTTTTCAATTCATGAAACAGGCCGCTATCTCTTTCCTGGCACAGGAACAATTAATGAAAGGGGCTATGGAAATGGATACGGCTATTCTTTTAATTTACCTCTTGATGCCTATACAGAAGATGAATCATTTTTATACACATACGAAACAGCGATAAGAGAAATTGCTGAATTTTTCAAACCTGACGTCATTTTAACGCAAAATGGCGCAGATGCTCACTATCATGATCCATTGACACATCTTTATACTACTATGGAAACCTACAAACACATTCCTAAAATAGCTCATGAACTAGCTCATAAATATTGTAATGGACGCTGGATTGCTGTTGGAGGTGGGGGATATGATATTTGGCGCGTAGTTCCTAGAGCATGGTCACTAATTTGGCTTGAAATGACGGGGTTTACTCTTAAAGAAGATCTTTTGCCAAAGAACTGGGTTGATAAATGGTCTAAAAGAGCGCAGCATCCACTCTGTACAACATGGAGTGATCCTCCTAATTTATATAAAAAGGTGCCCCGTAAGAAAGAAATTGAAGAAAAAAATAGCCGTACGCTTCAAAATTTGCTTTTTCCAATCCGTGGCTCAGAAAGAAATAAAAATGTCACATAAACTAAAAAATCCGCTGCAAAAAAGCGGATTTTTTACTGTATTAGTTATTAAGATCTGAGATTACAATTTCTACACGGCGGTTCTTCTTCATCTCTTCTTCTTGATTACTTATTTTAAGTGGCTTTGTATCCCCATATCCAATTGCCACAAACCTGCTTGAGTTGATGTTATAGGTTTCTGACAAGTATTGAATAACACTGCTTGCTCGGGCAGTAGAAAGCTCCCAATTTGAAGGATAATAACTGTTTCGAATAGGTCTCTTATCTGTATGACCTTCAACACGAATAACATTTGGCAGTTCTTTAATAATTTCACCTATCTTATTTAAAAATGGCCGAGATTCAGAAACGAGACTTGCTTCCCCTGTTGGGAAAAGGATTTGTTCTTGTAAAACAAGTACAACTCCTCGTGAATCTTTTTTAGCTGCGATTTTATCATCTAAGTTGTTTTTCTTCAATTTCCCTTTAATATAAGCCAAAAGTTCATCAGAGTTCATCGTTGACTGTACTTCTCCTTGACTTTCTTTACTATGTACATCTTTTGTTTTTTCACTAGCTAATGTTTTATCCATTGAACCAACAAGCTTCTGAAACTTGCTGCTATTAATATGAGACATGGAGAATAAAAGAACAAAAAAAACGAGAATAAGCGTAATCAAGTCTGCAAATGTGACAAGCCATTTTACATTTCCTCCATCTTCACGACGCTTTGGACGACGAAGACGATGTTTTCTAGATCTCAATTTCTTTAACTCCTTGTCCACCTTTTTCCCACTTGTTCTTCTTACGATTTAAACGTTCTTCTGTTGATAAAAAGGCAGATAGCCTCTCTTCTACCATACCTGGATTTTGCCCTGTTTGAACTCCAATAACGCCTTCAATTACACATTGTCTTAGGAAGATCTCTTGTTCTGTTTGTAACGAAAGTTTTGCTGCAAGGGGCTGAAACACTAAATTAGCAAGCAATGAACCATATAGTGTTGTTAAAAGAGCTACTGCCATATTTGGCCCGAGTAAAGAAGGATCATCCATATTTTTCAACATTAATACAAGACCAATAAGAGTACCGATCATTCCCCACGCTGGGGCATATTCAGCAGCTTTCTCAAAAATACTTCGACCTTTGCGATGACGTTCTTCTAGCGCATCAACTTCTAGATTTAATATTTCCTCAATCGTATCTGTCTCTACTCCATCAACAGCTAAAAGAATCCCTTTCTTCAAAAAGCGATCTTCTACATTTTCCATCTCTGCTTCAAGAGATAAAAGCCCTTCTTTTCTTGCTTTATTAGCAAAAGTAACAAAAAGATCCACATATGGTTCAGGCTCAAAATTTTGAGTGCGAAATGCCTGCTTAGCAATGGTTCCTACTTTTTTAAGCTCGTTTATACGAAAACTAACAAAAAGTCCTGCTAAAACTCCTCCTAACACAATAAAGAAGGAAGGGATATTTAAAAGGGAAAAGAAGTTCTCAATCCCTCCACTTGTAATAACTCCAAAAATAATAATGGCACAACCAACAACTAATCCTAGCGGTGTAAGAATATCATATTTCTTCATTACGTTTCTCCATTTTCTTTTACCCCAAGCTTTTTAGAAAGTTAGCTTCTCACTCATGAAAGCTCATCAGCAGCAGACTTAGAAGTCTGCTGCTGATGAGCTTTTATTTATTTTGTAGAATTGCGATATTCAATTCGATGTGGAAGTTGAACAATGTTGCTGTCAACTTGCTCTTTGTTCATTAATTTTGTTAATAGTCGCATTGCAACAGCTCCAATATCATACATTGGTTGTACAACAGTTGATAGTTGTGGGCGCACCATTGTCGCTAATCTTGTATTATCAAATCCAAGCACTTCAATGTCTTCTGGAATTGAAACGCCTTCATCTTGCGCTCCGTGAATAACTCCAAGAGCCATTTCATCTGTTCCAACAAAGATAGCTGTTGGACGATCTTCTAATTTCAAAAGTTGCTGAACAGCTTCAATTCCTGAATCGTATGTGTAGTCTCCTTCAGCAACATAATCTTCATTATAAGAAATATTTGCTTCTTTTAAAGCTCTCTTATAACCTTCATTTTTCTTTAAACTATTGATTGGTTCTTCCTCAGGGCCTGAAACATAGCCAATCTTGCGATGACCCTTCTCGATTAAAGCGTTTACTGCATCATAAGCAGCTTGTTCATAATCAATATTTACAGATGGAATTTCTTCTGATTGTTCAACAGATGCAGCAAGCACAACTGGAACTGGAGATTTTTTCAGTTCTTCAACATGGTCTTCCTGTACATTTCCACTCATGAAAATAATGCCATCCACTTGTTTGCCAAGCATTGTATTCAAGAGATGGAGCTCTTTATCTTTGTTTTGATCTGAGTTGCTCAAAATAATATTATATTTATACATTGTTGCGATATCTTCAATACCACGTGCAAGTTCTGCGTGGAAAATGCTTGAAATATCAGGGATAATAACCCCTACTGTCGTTGTTTTCTTACTAGCAAGACCTCTTGCTACAGCATTTGGGCGATACCCAAGTCTTTCAATTGTTTCTAATACTTTTTTTCTTGTTGATGGTTTTACATTTGGGTTTCCATTTACTACACGTGATACGGTTGCCATTGAAACATTTGCTTCTCTTGCAACATCATATATTGTAATATTCATGTTTTAACACTCCTTATATCAACGCTTTTCGCTTAGCTTATCCACATTTTTCACATAATAGTGATTAAATTTCGGATTCATTGTCTGTAAATAATATACGATACTATTTACATAATGACAAATGCTTATTGGTCTCTCATGTATATTTTTCACAAAAAGTTTACTAAATCGCATAAAAAAGGCTCAGCAACACGCCGAGCCTTTGGTATTACTCTTACATATTCCTCCAAAAGAATGCTATTCGTGTAAGTAACTACTTAGTTTCTCGTACGTAATGTCAAAATGAGAGGTATTCCCCTCTACATTGCCTTGCTTAAAATAAAGAACTTGAGGTGATTCATGTTTTACATTGTATTGTTCTGCCACATAATTTGAGAGAGGGCGTGCTTCTTGAACATATAAATAATAGCAGGGTACATTTTCTTCTTTAGAAAACTTCTCATATTGTTCAAAAGCATTTTGGCTAATAGGACACGTCGTACTATGCTTTAGTAAAAATAATGTATTATTTTCTTCTAGTGCTTGATTTAACTGCTCTTCTGAAAAAATTTTATCCACGCTTAGGACTCCTTTAGCTTGTAAAAATTAAAACGTTGCTAATAAAATTAGCAACGCTTTATTTCATTAGTGCTGACTTGAAGGTGTTTCTCCCTTGTATTCAGGACTTTTTACTTCTTCATCTAGCTTTTCTAATTGATCTTCTACTTCACTTTCAAGAACTTGAAGACTTGCATTTGAGATTTCATCATCCTCTGTGCTACGGAAGTTTTTCACTTTATCCATCACATTAGAGGACTGCTTTGAGAAATTTTGAGAAAAGTCTGCTGTTTTTCCTTTTGCTGATTCAGCAAATCCTTGACCTTTTTCAACAGCTACGTTTTTAAATTCCTCTGTTTTAAGGCGAACATATGCAGCTTGTTCGTTTAAATCTGTGCGAAGTTCTTTACCAGATTTCGGTGCTAATAGAAGTGCTGTAGCTGCGCCAATCACTCCGCCAATAACAGTCCCAACGATAAATTCTTTCCCGTTTCGATCGCCCATAATTGAATCTCCTCCTTTTTAAATCCTACATATACATACGTGAACGTTTCGGAACGTTCTCTTCTTCAATTTGTGGTGATTGCTTTTGTTGTTGATTTCTTTTTCCTTTTACTTTGTTCCAAATATCCATTGCGACGTTACTCCATTGAACAACTTGAGCAATTTTATCCTTATTTGCTTCAGTTTGTTCTGTGACCGTTGTAGACACTCGCGAAATAGATGTGTTTAATCCTTGGATAGAGTTTCCTACTTGTCTAACAGAGTCTACTACACTGTTTAGTGACTCTGATTTTTTTTGAATGTCAACTGCTAGTGCATTTGTTTTATGAAGCAGCTCTGTTGTTTCAACGGTAATACCCTTCATTTGCGTTTCCACACCTGTTAACGTTGTAGACACAGAGTCTAACGTAGTTTGAACAGATCGCAAAGTTTTAGAGAGTGAAATAACGAGGAAAAGAAATGCAACAGCAATAACTGCGACGCTTAAGTACAAGATGATAATCATGAACAGTAACCTCCTACTCTTTGATACGATTCACTACCCTTTTTCACCTAGAAACAAACATATTATTCACTGTGGACAGGAATCTCGGAAAAAGGAAGCAGGTCTCTTTATGTACTTATACTATTTTATCATTCGACAGAAAGAAAACAAACTCCTCTCTTTTTTTTATTCCCTTTTATTCATATTTTTATGAAATTTTCCTCTTCTAGGGTACAATAAGGACAGATATTTATTTCCAAGGAGGTTCCTCATGAAAGATCCAAGAATTCAACAACTAGCGAAAAACCTTATTCAATATTCCGTGAAGCTACAAAAAGGTGAAAAAATTCTCATTGAAAACTTCGGTTTACAAAAAGAACTTGTGTCAGCACTTGTAAAGGAAGCTTATGAAGCTGGTGGTCTTCCATTTGTAAGCTTAAAAGACCATACAGTAGATAGAAGTCTCTTAATGGGGGCTTCTGAAGAACAGTACGAGCTTATCGCTCAGTTTGAAGCGAACGTTATGAAAGAGATGGACGCTTATATTGGACTTCGCGCAGGAGACAATATTTTTGAGCAATCAGATGTACCCGCTGAAAAAATGAAAATCCAAGGCGATACAGTAGGCAAGAAAGTTCATCGTGAAATTCGTGTACCAAAAACAAAATGGGTAGTTTTACGCTATCCTACAGAATCAATGGCTCAGCTTTCAAAAATGAGTAAAGAAGCTTTTGAAGATTTCTATTTCAATGTTTGTAATCTTGACTACGGTAAGATGAATAAAGCAATGGATGCTCTTGTAGAACTTATGAATAAAACAGATAAAGTTCAGCTTATTGGAAAAGATACAAACCTAACATTCTCTATTAAAGACATCCCTGCTGTGAAATGTGCAGGTGAAATGAATATTCCTGATGGAGAAGTTTTTACAGCTCCTGTTCGTGATTCTGTGAACGGAGTTATCACTTACAATACACCATCTCCATACCAAGGATTCACATTTGAAAATGTAAAATTAACGTTTGAAAATGGAAAAATTGTTGATGCAACAGCAAACGATACTGAACGTATCAATCATATTTTTGATACTGATGAAGGAGCTCGCTTTGTTGGGGAGTTTGCAATTGGGGTAAACCCATACATTCAACATCCAATGCAAGACATCTTATTTGATGAAAAAATTGACGGTAGCTTCCACTTCACTCCTGGAGAATGTTATGAAGAAGCCTATAACGGCAACCATTCTAACATTCATTGGGATATGGTAATGATCCAACGCCCTGAATATGGTGGAGGAGAAATTTACTTTGACGATGTCCTTATCCGCAAAGACGGTCGCTTCGTCATTAAAGAGTTAGAAGCTCTAAATCCAGAAAACCTAAAATAAAAAAGGTTCCCATTAGGGAACCTTTTTTATACGAGTGTTTTTTGATATAATTCTTCGAACTTTTGAATGTCTCCTGCTCCCATGAAAATTAAGACCCCTTTTTCATGTTTGCCAAGCTTTTCAATGCTTTCTTCGCTAATAAGCTCTGCCCCTTCAATTTTAGAACGTAAGTCTTCAATTGATAAGTTTCCTTGTTTTTCACGAGCAGAACCAAAAATATCGCAAAGATAAACTTTGTCAGCACTTTGAAGAGATTCTGCGAACTCCCCTAAAAACGTTTGTGTACGTGTAAACGTATGTGGCTGGAATACAGCAATAACTTCACGATCAGGGTATTTTTGACGAGCTGCACTAATTGTTGCTTGAATTTCAGTTGGATGATGTGCATAATCATCAATAATTACTTGAGAACCTAACACTTTTTCACTGAAGCGACGCTTTACTCCTTCATAGGATTTAAAACGCTCTTGAATGATTTCGGAATCAATTTGCTCATAGTGACAAAGAGCAATAACAGAAAGAGCATTCAAAATGTTATGGTCTCCATAACCTGGGATATAGAATGTTGCATAAAATGTATTACGTACGAACACATCAAATGTTGTTCCTTCTGTTGTTTTCTCTACGTTGCGAGCTTGAAAGTCGTTTCCTTCTCGGAACCCGTAGTAGAGAACAGGTACTTTAGCTTGGATTTTTTGCAGATGTTCATCATCTCCACAAGCGATAATTCCTTTTTGCACTTGAAGAGCCATCTCCTGAAACGCACTAAATACATCATCTACGTTAGCAAAATAGTCAGGGTGATCAAAGTCAATGTTTGTCATAATTGCATAATCAGGATGGTAAGAAAGGAAATGACGACGATATTCACATGCTTCAAATGCAAAGTATTGGCTATCTGCCGTTCCCTTTCCTGTTCCGTCACCAATTAAATATGACGTAGGACGCGCACCTTGAATAACATGAGAAAGCATGCCTGTTGTAGACGTTTTCCCATGCGCTCCTGTAACAGCAACGCTTGTATACTGTTTCATAAAGTCTCCTAAAAAACGGTGGTAGCGAATGACTTCTAAACCTTGCTCTTTCGCTGCTTCAATTTCTTCATGCGTATCTGGAAATGCGTTACCCGCAATAATCGTTAATCCTTCGTGGATATTATCTTTGGAAAATGGATGAATTGGTATGTTCCGTTCTTCTAACGCTTTTTGAGTAAAAATCTTTTTCTCAATATCAGAGCCTTGTACTTGAAAGTCCATATCATGTAAAATCTGCGCTAGTGCACTCATGCCAGTTCCTTTAATTCCAACAAAATGGTAAACAGTCATAGAAAAGAACCTCCAAAATACGTCTATCTGTAAGACAGTATATGACGTTTATCTTAATTTGGTTATAAATACTTGTAATCTTACTTCTGTTGCTTGCATAAAATTAAATTTTCCAATCGTAAATCTTGAGCTTTTGACAGTAGAAAAAAGCCTTGCCTCAGGGTGCTAACGAGCTTAAAAAAGAATAAAGAACGTACTTTATGTACAGCTTTTCACTGTAACAGTTCATCATTATACCATTTCTTTAGATAATAAACCATTACGATTGAGGATAAGTTTCTGTATGTTTTTCCTTTTTTTCCATATTTAGCTTTCCCTTTTTTCTACTTCTCTCATTCATAAAAATAGCTTTTTTCTTTTAGCTTCTGTACTTCTTCATCTTTGACATACTATTTGGCGTGAAGTAAGAGCACTTTACTTTCTAGAGAGCAATGTGCTCTTTAGCTGTAAAACAATGCTGTCTTTTCATATAGTAAAACATTTTTTGCATCTCGACAACGTTAAGTTTTATTCTTCACATATATGCCATTCTTTTATTAAAATGTACTTGTTCCTTGAAGCTCCATAAGCTCATCCTCACTCATTAACACATCACGAGGCTTACTGCCTCTTGATCCTGAAATAACCCCTTGTTCCTCCATCATATCAATAAGACGAGCTGCACGGTTATATCCTACTCGAAAGCGACGCTGAACGCTTGATGTTGAGGCACCACCTTGATTGATTACAAACTCACAAGCATCATAAAAAAGCTCGTCTTCATCGCTCGCAAAGCTATCATGCTTTTGAAGAAGCTGCTCTTGGTTAAATAAATAGTTCGGCTTCATTTGGTCTCTTACATGCTGAACAACTTCATCAATTTCCTCATCTGACACAAAGTTCCCTTGGATCCGCACTGATTTTGACGAGCCATTTGCGAGCAGAAGCATATCTCCTTTTCCGAGTAGCTTCTCAGCTCCCGCTGTATCAATGATTGTTCTTGAATCTACTTGTGAAGATACAGAAAAGGCAATACGCGTCGGAACGTTTGCTTTGATCAGGCCTGTAATTACGTCTACAGATGGACGTTGTGTAGCCAGAAGTAGATGGATACCACATGCCCGAGCCTTTTGTGCGATTCGACAGATTGCCTCTTCGACTTCCCCTGGAGATACCATCATAAGATCAGCAAGCTCATCGATGATAATAACAAGGTAAGGAAGCTCCTGCCCTTTTTCTCCTTTTTTCTCAACAAGCTCATTATACTTTTTAATATCACGTACTCCTGTATGAGCGAAGAGTTCATATCTTCTTTCCATTTCCTCCACAGCCCACTTCAAAGCAGAAGTAGCAGCTTTTGCATCTGTAATAACTGGGCTTACAAGATGAGGAATATGATTATATGGCGCAAGCTCTACCATTTTGGGATCAATGAGCATCAATTTCACTTCATGTGGCGCTGCTTTATAAAGAAGACTGACAATAATTGTATTAATACACACACTTTTCCCTGAACCCGTTGCTCCTGCAATAAGACCATGCGGCATTTTGTTTAAATCCATCACAATAGGCTCACCTGAAATATCTAGACCTAAAGCAACAGAAAGCGGTGACGCGCTTTGTTGAAATTCGTTACTTTCTAGAATTTCTTTTAAAAGAACAGGTTTGCTATTTCGGTTTGGAAGCTCAATACCAATTGCATTCTTGCCTGGAATAGGGGCTTCCATTCGAATATCTTGAGCCGCCATACTTAACTTAATGTCATCAGTTAAGTTTGTTACTTTGCTTACTTTTACACCTGGTTCTGGCTGTACCTCAAAGCGAGTTACTGTTGGGCCTTGCGTAACATTTACAACGCTTGCTCGAACATTGAAGTTAAAAAGAGTTGTGTTCAAGAGCTCGCTTTGACTTAGCATCCACTCTTCATCATCCCCCTCCGTTCTTGGGGGATCTGCCAAAAGAGCTAGCTCAGGAAACTGATAATGTTCTCTATTAATCTTTTCTTCCAATTCTCTATCCCTGTTACTATCACGTTCATTCATCTCTTCGTTAGTTGGAAGAATCGTCTCTTTTTCTACTTTTTTTTTTAATTCCTGTCGGTCTTTTTTAAGCATCATAACATTGAAAGGAACATGCCGTTTTCGTTTCTCTTCCCTGTCGTCAGGTGACACTTTTCTTTGCTCACGGACTTCCTCAACAGGAGCTTCAGTCTGCTTCTCTTCAATAGGCTCGGGTTCTTTTATCTCGTATTCTTCTATTCTTTCATCTTCTAATGAAGCTGAGCTTATGTCCTCTTTTCTCTCTTCTTCAATCTCTTGAATAGGAGACAAAGAGACAGCATTCTGTGTTGGTTGTTCATCTTCACTTTCATTTTTAAAAGAGTGAGCAGGAGCTTCCTCTTCTTCGTATAAAGAAGGCTCTTCTGTAGCTGACACTTCTTCTTTTGCTTCATTCGTATACATAGAATCTACTTCTTCAAGCTGCTCCGCCTCTTCGTAAGAAGCAACCTTCTCCTTTTGAAGTGGCTCACTTTCATTCATCGTATAAATCTCTTCTTGCGTTGGTGGTGAATGCTCTTCAAAAGTAGGAAAGGCACGATAAGCTGATTCATCTTTCTTTTCTATTTCACGTCGTTCTCTAATTGGCGCAGATGAAGGAAGCTCAAATTCAATAATGTCGTCATAAACTTCCTCAGGTTCCTCCTTTTTATCCGGACGCTGATTAAATCCATAAATAGGAGAAGGTATTTCAGTTGGACGAAACGGTCTTGCTCTTAACTTTTCTTCTTCTACCTTTGGTTTTAGGTGATCAGAAGACATTCTTTCACTACTTTCTTGCTGCTCTCTCCATTGTTTTGGCGTTCTTCTTCTCTCTTTGGAAGAAAGAGAGCTTTCTTCATTAGAGACAGGAAGTTCTTCATACTCTTCCTTCCATCGTGCTGATGGACGAACCTCATGATTTCTTCTCCTATTAGAGGGTCTATTAGATGACCGTTTTGGTTGTTCTTCTTCTCTGTGACGAGGAGCTGCGTTTTCTTCTTCTTTCCAACGCGCTGACGGACGCACCTCACGCTCCTCTTCTCGCTCTTGTCGAGGCTGTCTAACGTCTGCATTATCATCAATAAGAGGGAAACGAAACTTTCCTTTTGGATATTGATAAGCGACTCGCGTTTCCAAATCAGACTGCGGTGTTTTCACTCCGTTTGGCCCACTCGGTTTTACGATTGGATGTTTTGGTTGCTTTTTAGGACTTTGCTGCTGTTTCTTTTTCTCTTCTTGAGCAGGTTCTTCTACAATAATCTCCTTCACTTCATATCCTAATAAGTAATCCACAAATTTTCGGATAAAACCCATTTTCATCACTCCAACGTTTTACTTTATCTATTCAAATCTCGGCTTAAATTTTTCGCAAAGGAATTCTTTTCATTTTCACATACATTTTACCACGTTTTTAAGATTTTCTATCCTCTTCTTCATATTTTTACAAATAAAGACCACTAGTGTATACACTAGTGGTCTGTAATTTTATCAAATATAAAAAAGAGCTTTCAACGATTTTTAAACATTTGTAATGTCTGAAAGAAAAATGTAGTATTTGTCTCTAGACTCTCTTCTATTTGTTATTTATTTGTCAAAAAAGGTTTTCCAATTTCTGCATTATCTTCTAGAACGAGAATTCCTTTTTCCTTCGGTGCATCTGGAAGTGCTAATTCTTTTGCTGAACAGATCATTCCAGAAGAAGCTACGCCGCGAAGCTCTGCATCTTTAATTTCCATTCCGCTTGGCATAACAGCTCCAACTTTTGCTACAACAACCTTTTGACCTTGATCAACGTTCGGCGCTCCACACACAATTTGAAGTGTTTCATTTCCTACGTTTACTTGACATACATTTAATTTATCTGCATCTGGGTGCTTTTCTTTTGATTCTACATATCCAACAACAAACTTTGGTGATAAATCAACTTCTACTTTTTTAAAACCGCTTTTTTCGATTGTTTCATTGATTTTCTCTGCTAACTCTTCTGTTAGATCAACTAAGCCGTTTGCTGACACTGTAAAATATGTAGAAGCATTAAAAATATTATATCCTGCTGTTTCGTTTGTTTTATTGTGATATACGCGTGCTACATCACCATTGCGCTCAACAGCTCGATCTTGAAGCTCAAGCTCATTTATTTTTACGATGAGTGTATCACCGATTCCTTCTCGATTGTAAAATACGTTCATGATTTTTTACCGTCCTTTTTTCTATTTTTAGCTAAAATGAAAATTGGCTCTAATCCACCGTTCTCATAAAGGAAAGAGAGTGCTGTAATCGGCACATGACCATCAGCAAAAAAGCTCATTGTAATCTGTGCAAGCACGTCATAACCTGTATCGTTTTTAATATCGGCAATAATTAAAACATCTTGATGTGGAACAGCCACTGCCATTGTACCATGAATTTCGGCTGAGAATTTCTTTAAAATTGACTCGTTTAAAATGCGACTAGCATCATAACCATCTTTGTTGTTAACAAAATAGAACGTATTTCCTGCCACGGTATCTTCTCGATATGAAAGTGGCAACGAACGAAGGTTGAAACGAGCCATCTCACGAACTTTCAGTAAATCCCATCCTTCTTTTTTCAAAAGGCGTTCATCAATAAGACGATACGTCGTTCCAAGGTCAAGGGCATAGTAAATACGTGTCTCTGCCGTATGGTCATCATATAAAAGCTTTGTACCATCGTTCGCTTCTGTTGGGAAAGAGGTTGAGCGAATAACAGGATAAACATTCCGTTCTTTGCCTGTTAATTCTTGTTCTTGTGACATTACTTTCAATGCCTCTTCTATATAGTAAACCATCTCATCAATGGCTTTTTCTTTCCTTATTTCCCATTTGGCAATAAGCCCTGGTAAAGAGACTGTTGTTCCCTTTTTTGTCTCTTTATCTTCAATGCGCAACGTGTCTTTTTCACGATCAAAAGAAAACGTCCAATGATCATTTTTCAATCGTTCTTTTAAAAGATCACGCATTTTCAAGCTTGTCATTTTCAACTGCTCTCACTCCTTAAGAATTAGAGGATAGACCTTCGATAAACTGCTCAATTTCTTCCTGTGTTTTTCTATCTTTGCTTACAAATCGACCAATCTCTTCTCCCTTACTGAATGCAACAAAGCTTGGAATGCCAAAGATATTAAGTTCTTGACATAACTCAATAAAGTCATCACGATCTACATAGAAGAATTTATATTGATTATATTTCTCCATAACTTCTGGTAAAATGGGCTCAATTACACGACAGTCCGGACACCAGTCTGCTGAAAACATGAAAATAACATCTTCTTTCCCAGCTAATTCTCTATATTGTTCAATTGTTGATAATTTTTCCATTCACTTTTCCTCCTAGATTATACAGTAAAATATGATATCTTTTTGATGTTAACAAATGAAGAGATTCACCGCAATGAAAGTATACTAACAACATTTATCGGCAACTTTTTAATTGCTTATACTGTCCAATCAGAGCTTTTACAATATCTGTAAAAACTTGCTCTCTTGAAATATATCCTCCTGTTAAAATGCCAATAGCTCCTTCATTTTGTCTAACGTTCTCTTTTTTGGCATATTCATCAATGATTTCCCCAAGCTCTCGACCACTTTTTAAAGGGGCAACAAATTCCTCTGGAAGCGGAATACGCAATCCTCCCGCTACAATAGGCTCACAGTCTGAAGCAAGAAGTGCTCCCCAGTTGCATAAAAGCAACCCTCTATCAGTCTCCACAACGCCCCCTTCTAACCCAATTCCAATTGCGACGTTTGCTTCAACTTTTGCGTTTCGGGCTCTGTTAATAGCTCCTTCAACGGTTTCCTCATCTGAAAATGGCTGAGCGGAGACTTCGCTTGATACGGATAAAGCTTTAATTTCTGTTGTCGTAAAGACAGCTTGTACAGCTCTTATTTTTGCAGGATTTGTCGTACCGAGCGCAATCATATTCTCTTCCCCTTTCATAAAAAAGTTCGGTAGCGTAGCATACGCTTGACCGAACCTTTGTCTATTAACCTTGTTCTAAAATCGTGTTTAACGTTGTTTGATCTGAAGATTTTACAAGCTTGATAAGCAGTTCTTTTGCTGCCGCATAGTCATCAATGTGAACCATTGATGCACTTGTATGAACATAGCGTGAACAGATTCCAATTACTGTTGAAGGAACACCCTTATTTGATAAATGAACGCGTCCAGCATCTGTCCCACCTTGTGATACAAAATATTGATATGGAATATTGTTTGTTTCTGCTGTATCAAGTACGAATTCTCTTACTCCTCGATGTGTGACCATCGTCCGGTCTAGGATACGGAGGAGCACTCCTTTTCCAAGCTGTCCGAACGCATTCTTGTCTCCAGAGGTATCATTTGCAGGACTTGCATCAAGAGCATAAAAGAGATCTGGATTAATCATATTTGCTGCAGATTGAGCTCCTCTTAAGCCAACTTCTTCCTGCACTGTTGCGCCTGAATAAAGCGTATTTGGGAGCTTTTCGTCTTTAAGCTCTTTTAATAACTCAATTGCTAAGCCACAGCCATATCTATTGTCCCATGCTTTAGCTAAGATCTTTTTCTCATTTTTCATCGGTGTGAATGGGCAGATAGGTACAATCTGATCTCCTTGCTTAATGCCCATTTCTTTTACTTCTTCTTTGCTATCTGCTCCAACATCAATAAGCATATTTTTAATGGCCATTGGGCGGTTGCGCTGACTCTCATCGAGAAGATGTGGCGGAATGGACGCAATAACGCCTACTACAGGTCCATTTTTTGTTATAACTTCTACGCGTTGGGCAAGCAGTACTTGACTCCACCAGCCCCCAAGAGGTTGAAATCGAAGCATCCCTTTATCTGTTACAGAGGTAACCATAAACCCTACTTCATCCATGTGACCTGCAACCATTACTTTTGGACCGTTGCCATTTCGAACTCCAAATGTACTGCCAAGACGATCTTGAATAATTTCATCAGAATATTTCGCAAGCTCTTCTTTCATAAATGTGCGAACAGCATGTTCATTGCCTGATGCTCCAGGTAATTCGGTTAATGTTTTAAATAATGCTAAAGTTTCTTGATTCATCATCATGCCCCTTTAGATATGTATAGTTATTTCTTTATTTTATCGAAAACAATCATGAATTGCTACTGCAGAACGAATTCGCCCCTTTTTACTTAACAAACCACCTTTTGTTCTGTATACTTTCTTATAATGAAAGCTGTTACAGAAATGGAGTGGAAGAAATGAATTGGAAAAGCTTAGCTATTGGACTTGCTGCAGGTGCAGCTGGAACTTATCTTCTTCAAAGAACGTGTGAACAAAAGATGGATGCTGAAAAAGCTCTTGAAACTGTAAAACGCGTTTTCAAACAAAATGGAACAGTTAGCGGTTCTTGGATTGAAACAACTAAAAAGACGTTTCACAAAGATGAGTTATTTTTTGAAGGATATCAAGGCGGTATTACAAGAAGTAAAAATGGTCTACAAGAACACTATGAGTTTTTTGTTGATAGTGTGACAGGCTCACTTATCGAATTCAAGAAAATTGGCTAGTCTCTTTGAATTTTTACCGAATCAACAATCACACCTTTATCGTTCCATGTTAAGGCACGATAATAATAGTCATGATAAAAAGTTAGCCAAGCCTTTTCATCAATGGCTTTTTTTAACCAACGCTCTTTTTGTAAAACAGATGTGACCGGATAATCATCATAAGCCATAACCCACAGTGGATTTTGATGGGCATGTGTACCAAGCAAATCACCAAGATGATAAGCAACATGCCCATCACTTTCTAGTCGGATAATGGCATGACCGCCGCTATGCCCTCCTGTTTTAATCATTTCTATTTCACTTATTACACTTACTGACTCTTCAAAAGGAACGACTTGCTTGCTTATTGCTTCCCAGTTCTGTTTCCAATATGTGTTTCGTGAGCGAAGGTTCGGACTTCTCATCTCATCCCATTCGGTTTTAGTGACGAAGATTTCAGCATTTTGAAATGTAGATACAAACTGCCCCTCTTTTACACTTGTTAAACCGCAAGCATGGTCAAAATGAAGATGTGTCATCAAAACAACATCAATATTTTCTGGAGACATCCCTAATTCTTTAAGAGCAGGGATAAGATTAGATTCTCTTGTTACGCCGAAATTACGCTTTTGCTTTTCTGTTAGTTTAGCAACCCCAAGCCCTGTATCAATAAGAAAGTTTTTATTTTCTTTTTGAATTAAAATAGGATCTGTACGAAGCGGAATTTGATTTTTTTCATTTTCTTCATATTTTTTTGACCATAAAGCCTTAGGAACTACACCAAACATTGCCCCACCGTCAAGATGATTGTCTCCTCCATCTAACCAAGTAAGTTTTAGCTCCCCTAATGATAACGTTTCCAAAAAATAACCTCCTTTTGCTTTTTCTTTATTGTATCACGCTCCATTTTTTTCGCATACAAAAAATGCGCCGTCTTTGTACGGCGCATAAGTCTTATTTGAACTGCACTTCGCAGCGATAAATACGATTTCCTTTTTCAGAAAATTTTTCTTCATATTCTGTCATAATATTATTTTCATCCTCTAGCTTATGAAGATCAAGACTAACAAACGTCAGAAGCATACCATAAGCTGAAAAGCTTTGAAGTGAATACTCAAACAATCCTTGATTATCTGTTTTAAAATGAATTTCTCCATTTTTAACAAGCACTTCTTCATATTGCTCTAGGAATGTTTTGTATGTGAGACGTCTTTTTTCATGGCGAGGCTTTGGCCATGGATCAGAAAAGTTCAAATACACACGGTCAATCTCATCTTGAGCAAAATAGTCTGTTAAATTTTCCGCGTTAACGTCAAGAAGCTTCAAATTTGGTAAATCTTCCTCAATGAGCTTTTCAAGAGCACTCACAATAACACTTTGATATGCTTCAATCCCAATATAGTTAATATGAGGATTTTGTTTCGCCATTCCGATTAAGAACTGACCTTTCCCAGTTCCAACTTCAATATGGATTGGGTTATCATTTTGAAATACACCCTTCCAATCCCCCTTACGTTTCTCTGGAGTCGGAATAATGTACTGTGGATGGGCATCAATATAATCTTTTGCCCATGGCTTGTTTCGCAAACGCATGTTACACACCTCATCTATTTATGTTTTTCACTTCTTTCCTAATTGAGAGGAAAGGCTGTCTAGTTCAGTTAAATTTTTAGTTGTTAATATATCGCATAAATGTGTTGATAAAGATAAAACTAAAGGCACTACGTAAAGAAAAGGTGATACTTATGCCATTAAATTATCAAAATCAGCTTAGTGTATTAAAAGATATTCTTTCAGAACATCAAAGTGACTGCTGTGGAACTGTTTCGGAATGTGAGCAAATGGAGCGTCTCGCTAAATCGATGCTAGCAAATGCGCAGACGAAGGAGGAAGTTAAAAAAACTTTAGAAAACATTTATTACTATTCACAGACTGGGAAAGGAAGCAGCGAGCTTAATCAATATATCCAAACAAATCAAGCTAATTTAACTCAATGGATGGACGAACTTCACACTTTATCATGAAACAAGCTCGCTGAGGTGATGATGTAATCTATTCATTTCTCGTTCATCTTGACAGTCTTTATGTGACTGCATAAGAGAGATCATTTGGCTGATGGCATACCACTTCATTCGGTGTTCTAAGTCATCAGTCATTTCTGCTCCATATTCTTCGAGCCATTCTCCCCACTCTGATTTCGGAATATAGAGGTAAAAAAGCAATCCTAAATCAATAGCAGGATCTGCAATCATTGCTTCGTCCCAATCAATCAGGTACATCTGTCCATTTTCTCCTAACAGCCAGTTGTTATGATGAACATCACAATGACAAACTCCGTAACGAATCGTATGAATGTTTGGTAATTCACGCTGTAGATATCGAATACCTTCTTGAACTGCTGGAATTGCTAGTAGTTCATGATCGATATGTTGATATAAACTTTGTAAAAGTTCATCTGGACGCAACGGCGTTTTACCTAATCTTTTTAACATGTCTAACAGTTCTTGAGAATAGTGGATTTTACTGAGCAGTTTTGCTACTTTTGTTGAAACCATATCACTTGGTTTTAGTTCTCGGCCATTCAGCCAATGTTGCGCAGTAATAACATCTCCATTTTCCATTCTTCTTGTCCATACAAGTTTTGGAACAATTCCTTCTGCTGAAAGCATAGCTAAAAAAGGCGATGAATTTCGCTTTAAAAAAAGTTCCCGATCCTGAAACTTCGCAAAATAAGCATCTCCTGTTGAGCCGCCTGCTGGCGTTATCTTCCATTCACTTCCTAATATATGTTCCAACCAGTTCACCTTCAATTTCAACACACACATTTCATTTAGAAGTTTAGAAATAAAAAAGACAGCTACCTGAGGATACACAGACAAGTAGCCATCCTTTTTTGATTTTATCCTCAAATATCTTTTTTCGTCAAGTAAAACTGACAGATAAACAAGAATAGTTGCAGAAGTTTTCTCTTATTTAATGTTTCCACACGTAAATTAGGCTTTATCGTATCTTTATTAATGTAACCTGAACAAATATGAATTAAACGTAGCTTACAATAACGATTTACTCTTCTTCTTTGGTGACAAGTGTATTTTGAGTACTTGTTAGGAGGGCTTTGGCTGCCTTTAGCTGCCTATGCTTTAAAGGAGTTGTTAGCGTTCTAAGTTGCTCAAACCATTCCCCATAATTTCTCCTATCAACAAGCATCGTATCATGAGGAACAATAGGACAGTCAAAATATCCTTTTCGATTTAATACAACTTTACGTACAGGAAAATCACAGTTTGCTCGCTCATAAAGTTTTTGAACAATAAGACCTGTTCTATTTAAACTAATAAAAGGATTTACAATTTTCTTTTCGTCTTCTCCGTCTAAATACTTCCAAAATATTCCTTGGTTATATTGAAAAATCCCATTTTCCTTTCCTTCAACAATAGAAATACAAATTGTTTCAAGTGGGCTAATTAAAATAAGGTCTGTTTCAATTGGTGCTTTTTTGAGCTTTAAAACAGGATTATATAAGAGTAAATAATTATCAGGAAAACGTTGCAAAAAGTATTTCAAATGTTCGTTATAATATAAAGAATAGGGTATTGCTTGAGATGTTAGAACAGTTGAACTTGCCCACTGCGTTTGGAGTTGAAAAAGATTGTCTAAAAATAAAATTTTTAAATCCTCAATTGTTTTTGGTTCTGTTGTGAAATGACGAAGTGACTTTTCAAACAGTTTCTCCTCTGTCATTACAGGCTCTTGTTGTTCTTCCACCATTACTTCTTTATTTCTCCGTTGAAATAATGTTTTTAAGTTATCTAAAAAAGTACTCTTTTCTTTTGCTCTGGTCTCTGCTTCTTCTACAATCTCTTCCTCAGCAATTAAAGATTCTCCTTTATCAAATGCTAATCTTATTAACTCCCAGTTTTTTTTCTTCAATTGAATATAGTGACTAGGATATTGATAAATATCTTGTTCATAGCGTGATATATAGTCTTGTAGTTTAATTAACTGTGCCATTTTGTCCTCGTCTCCCGAGCTGTTATATTTGGACATTTTTTTGCCATAATCATGTTAAATTACCCATTTTTATCATTTTATAAGTACTTTTATTTTAATATTAAATACAGAGACGGAACAACATTTATTTCGTTATGCTAAGCATTCAAAATAAAGGAAATGGCTGCTGGACAAAGAAGAACAGTAACAATAGCACTCAACGTCATTGCAACAGAACTGATGGCTCCTTTCTCTTCTCCAAGTTCCAAAGCTTTTGCTGTTCCAATTCCATGGGCTCCTGTACCAAATGCAGCTCCTATTCCAACAAAATGATTCACATGACAATATTTTAACAATATGTTTCCAAACACAGCTCCTGATATTCCTGCAATCATTACATAAACAGCTGCAAGCGATGGAGAACTTTTAGTAATCATTGCAACGTCCATAGCAACAGGAGATGTAACAGACTTCGGGGCTAACGCTTTAATGAATGTCGAGTCAATATGTAATAAAACACTTAAATATATGCCACTAAATATTCCTACAAGCGCCCCTCCCACAACCCCTAAAGAAAGAGAAAAACCGTATTTCTTTAAAATATGCTTATTTCTAAATAATGGGTACGCCAGAGCAACAACGGCAGGACCTAACAGCTCTCCAATCCACTTCCCACCAACCATATACTGTTTGTAATCTATTTGACAAAGTAAGAGCAGCACGACAAGAATTAGCGTTGTAGTTGCTGTTGGAACAAGGAGTGGAAATCGATATTGCTCATAAACACGTTTCATAAGTATATAAATTAATATTGTTGCTAAAATGACTATAATCGCTAATAGCACATTCATCTTGATACCTCTCTTTCCCCTGTTCTTGTTACCCTTTCTTGCTTTCTAGCAAAATATTGAGTTAACAACCCTGCTGTCATCATAACGAGAAATGTACTTATAATAACGATAAAAATTGTAAGAATACCTTTTGAAGCAAAGAACGATAAATAATCAATAATCCCAACGGTTGCCGGAACAAATAAAAGGGAAAGATAAGAAAGCAGCCAATTTGCTCCTTCACTTACCCATTTTGCTTGTATTAATTTGAACTGTAACAACAAAAACAATATGAGCATCCCCACAATACTTCCAGGAACAGGAAGATGAAAAAATGAAGCTATAAATGTACCGCATTTATACAAGAAGTAAAGGAACAAAATTTGAAGAGCTATCAAACTAAAACGTTTCATAGCTCTTCTCCCCTATTTAAGGAAAAGTTTTGAACTACTTCATATTTAGGGGTTCTAGATGGATTAATTTTAACAAGCTGATATTCTACCACATCCCATGATAAACTTTGGAGATCATTATTTTTTATAAATTTTTCTTCGATACCTTTATCTCCTTCATTAAATCGTTTAGCCAATGTAATATGAGGACGGTACGGTCTTGATTCAAGTTTTTTTCCACTTTTTTCACAATTAGTGCGAACAACTTGTTCAAGCTGGAACAGATTTTCCTCATGATGAACACCAAGCCAAAATACGCGAGGTTTTGATGCTGATCCAAAAACACCTGTTTCAAGTGTTACTAATTTAAAGGAGGAAACATTCTTACTGTTTTCTTCAAGCTGTTTAATTAATAATGCTAGGATTTCATTAGTTGTTTCTCCTAAAAAAGCAAGGGTAATATGGTAATCTTCTTCATGAACAAACTTTTTAAACGGAAGCTCTTTTTTATACTTTTGCACCCATGCATGAACTTGTTCGTTAATCTCTTTAGGAAGTTTAATTCCAATAAAATAGTGAGAAGATGACATTCCACTTTTCTCCTTTATAATGAATTAGTTTTTTTTACTTTACCGCAATTTATGAAAAGACTACAAGGTGGCTTTTCGTAAGAAATTAAAGATATGTTATAGTAATATTATATTTAATACTCTTATTTACATACAAAGTGATTGAGGTGACAGTAGTGAAAGTAGCCAACAACATGGGAGAATTAATTGGAGAAACTCCCCTTGTGAAGTTAAACCGCTTACAGCCAGCAAATGGAGCGTCTGTTTATCTAAAATTAGAATTTATGAATCCAAGTAAAAGCGTAAAAGACCGGGCCGCTTATAATATGATTATTGAAGCAGAGAAAGCCGGATTATTAACTGCTGATTCTGTTATTATTGAACCTACAAGTGGAAACACGGGGATTGGTTTAGCGATGAATGCTTCTGCAAGAGGCTATCGTTCTATTCTTGTGATGCCGGATACAATGAGCCAAGAGCGAATTAACTTATTAAAAGCATATGGGGCAGACGTTGTACTTACGCCTGGTGAAGAAAAAATGCAAGGATCTATCCGAAAAGCAGAGGAGCTTGCTAAAACTATTCCGAACTCTTTTATCCCAATGCAATTTAAAAACCAAGCAAACCCAGATGCCCATCGGAATACAACAGCACCTGAAATTATAAATGCGCTTGATTCTATTGGGAAGAAACTTACTGCCTTTGTTGCAACAGCAGGAACAGGCGGGACGATTACGGGTACAGGCGAAACATTGAAAAAACATGATCCAAATATTACGGTTCATGTTGTAGAACCAGCTGGTTCCCCTGTTCTATCAGGAGGTAAACCAGGACGCCACAAGCTCGTTGGTACAAGCCCTGGTTTTATTCCTGAAACGCTTCACCAAGATGTTTATGATGAAATTTTTAAAATAAAAGATGAACAAGCATATGAGATGGTACGTAGCCTTGCTTCTCAAGAAGGAATCCTTGTTGGGCCATCTTCTGGGGGAGCATGCTTTGCAGCAATTGAAGTTGCTAAACGCTTATCTCCTCAGGAAGTTGTGGTTTGTATTGCTTGTGATACAGGAGAACGTTATTTATCAACAGACTTATTTGATTTTGAAAATGAATAAATAAAAAAGATAGAAGAGAATTCTTCTATCTTTTTTATTTTGTTATATTTTTTTACTTTGCTAATTCATATAGTGCTTGAGCATAAATGGCTGTTGCTTTTAATAAATCTTCTATATCCATATATTCATCTTTTTTATGTGCAACATCTTCTCGTCCTTGAAATAAAGGCCCAAATGCAACACCAGCTTTCAATGCCCGTGCATATGTCCCTCCTCCAATAGCTAAGAGCGTTGCCTCCTCTCCTGTACGCTCTTCGTAAACGCGTTGCAGTGTTTGAATAAGTTGATGATCTTTTTCAACATGATGTGGAGGTGAATCATCAACATTTTCAATTGAAAATGTTTTTTGATCAATTCCTTCAATAATGGCGCTTGATTGTTGTGTAACAGGATAGCGAATGTTGAGGCCGTATTTTCCCCCTTCATCTTCCTTATAGCGAATAAGACCAATATTTACAGTTAACGGCCCGCTTACTTCATCTTTATATGCGATTCCTAGCTTTTTCCCATAATAGTCCCCACAGAACATCTGCGCTCCATACCGCACAAATTCATTTGCTTTCTCATCTAATGCAAGATTTGAAAGAAATTCGCACATTTTAATTCCTGCGTTAACCCCTTGTTCAGGCATGCTTCCATGGGCTGAAACTCCTTCAATTACCAAAACCACTTCTTCTCCCTTTATCGTTACATGACCGCTTAAATTTTCATTCTCTAAAAAGGTATGAAAAGTTTCTTCTTCAAAGTTTTCTAGAGCTAACAAGGCTTCTGCATAATCCGGAACCATATTATAACGATGCCCTGATGTCAGAGACTTTAGCACCTTGTCTCCCTTCTCATCTTTTTTCTGGATAAGATCAAAATCCATAATGCCTTTCTCAGCATGGATAATAGGGAAGTCGGCATCTGGAGCGAATCCAATCCCTGGCATCTCTTCATGAGCAAAATAGTGATCGACACAGCGCCAGTTACTTTCTTCATCAGTTCCAATAATCATTCGAATTCGCTTTGACAAAGGTATCTCAAGCTCTTTTAAAATTTTAATTGCGTAGTAGGCTGCCATTGTTGGACCCTTATCATCAATTGCTCCTCTTGCATAAATTCGACCATCTTTCACCACTGCTCCAAACGGTGGAACAGACCATCCATCTCCCTCAGGAACTACATCAATGTGACAAAGAACACCAATTAATTCTTCTCCTGAACCATGCTCAATATGACCTGCATATCCATCAACGTTCTTTGTAACAAAACCATCTTTTTTTCCGGTTTCCAACAAAAAGTGAAGAGCTTCTGCTATTCCTTCTCCAAAAGGAGCTTTCTCTGTTCCTTCTTCTAATACACTTTTTATTTTTAACAGCTCTCTTGTATCCTCAATAAGTTCATTTTTTCTATTCTCTACTTCTTGAACCCAATCAATATTTTTCATTTTTCTCAGTCCTTTCTATGTAAATCTTCCCTCTCATTATACCTTTTTATAAAAAAGGAATTAAAATAAAGCGTTTTAGAAGATTCTACTCATATATTTCAGAAAATTTATTATAATTAAAAATAAGAAGTGTAAATGGAGGTGACTTCCTTCAATATTACATAATTGTTACACAATTTTGTAAATGTTGTGTTAATTTATGCCTTTTGCTTTTCAAATGTTTGTGTGTTTGTGTACAATAGAAGTGTAGTGGCATTATCCAATCAGCAAAGCGTACCATGTTAAAATCTGATAAGGAAGTGGTTGTTTGAAACCTGCAACGAATCGAATGCTAACTCGCATCAAATCAGTTTACATGTTCATTAGTCAAAAAGGTACAGTAACGACTCAGGAGCTAGTAGACGAATTTGGGATTACTCCACGGACTGTCCAGCGAGATTTGAATGTATTGGCATATAATGATTTAGTTCGCAGTCCTGGTAGAGGAAAATGGACGGCTACAGAAAAGAAAGTACGAGCATCATCTTAACTACGAAAATAAAAAATAACGAAGAAGCATGATATTGAAAAAAACAGCATACGTTTTTTTCTGCTTGTAGACCACTGCCCTCTGGATAAAGAATGGCACTACAAGCTTTTTTTATGTGCCCTTTCATATAAAAATCCTTTTTCACTTCCACTCGATGTTTAATCCTATCCCAACTTCTTTAATAATCCCTGTCCTAGCAAGCGCTATTTTAGATTGAAGATCTGTACAATGACATGGGTATAATGACTGAAGCTCTAACTTTTCTAGATAACTCACTGTTTTCTCAATCCTGTTTTTAGATGGATTTAGAAGATGAAACCCTCCGATTACACTTATAACTCGTTCTTCTTCACACACCATTTTTGCTTGTTCAATAATATTGCAAATTCCAGAATGAGCACATCCAACAATTACAACAAGGCCCCCTTTTGCTTTATACACTAGGGCTGTGTCATCTACTACATAATCAGCTTCATATTGCCCCTCAACAATTACACTCCCAATTGGTTCATCTTCTTCGAAGTCAAACTTTCTTTCGATTTCTCCTAAGAACACAAGCTTCTCTGTTAACCAAAAAGGCTTTCTTGATAGATGCACAGGAAAATGATAATTCACCTTTTCCTCCGATAAGAGACTGCCGATTTCACCCTCTGAAGGAAAGAGCTTACTGTTAAAAACAAAAGGATGTCCAATAACAGTTGGAATTGCATGATCTATTTTTTCTCCTTTTGCCTCCACAAACAACCTTACAAGATCTGTTAATCCCCACGTATGATCAATATGACCATGTGATAATGCAATATAGTGTAACTTTCTAAGGTTAATTCCCATTTTTTCGGCATTACGAATAAACGCATGTGAATAGCCTGTATCAAACAATATTCTTTTTTCTCTATCTTCTATAAAGAAAGATAGGGCAGGTTCTCCTGTAAAATAACGATCAATGTATGTATTATTATCAACTAGTACCCTTAAGTTCATGACTTCTCCCCCTTTTTTACTTTATTATACAAAAAATAGAGGAGTAAAAAGCACTCCTCTTCCTTTATAATTTCAATCTTTGTAATCTTAGAGCATTAATTACAACAGATACAGAGCTAAATGCCATTGCAGCTCCTGCTACCCATGGAGCTAGTAATCCAGCTGCTGCAATTGGAATTCCTAATGTGTTGTATCCAAATGCCCAGAATAAGTTTTGTTTAATATTTTTAATCGTTTCGTCACTAATAAATAAAGCATCTCCTATACTATTTAAATCCCCTCGCATAAGAGTAATATCTGCTGCTTCTAGGGCAACATCTGTCCCTGTTCCAATCGCCATTCCGACATCAGCAAGGGCAAGAGCAGGAGCATCATTGATTCCATCTCCTACCATAGCTACAAAATGGCCTTTTTCTTTCAACTTTTGCACTTCGCTGGCCTTTTCTTCTGGAAGCACTCCTGCAATAACACGTCGGATTCCAACTTGCGCTGCAATTGCTCTAGCCGTTCTTTCGTTATCACCTGTTATCATAAAAACCTGTAACCCTTTATTTATAAGACTCTGTACGGCTTCTTTTGATGTCTCTTTTACGGTATCTGCCACAGCAATAATTCCTTCATATGCTCCGTCAATAGCTACAAGCATCGCTGTTTTTCCTTCTTCTTCAAGCTTGCTCATATGCTCTTCAGCTGCTTCAATATGAATATCATATTGGAGCATAAGCTTACGAGTACCAACAAGAACTTTTCTTCCCTCTACAGTTGCTGTGATTCCGAACCCTGAGAGAGATTCGAATTGGGAAACAGAACAGAGCTCAATTTTTCTTCCTTCTGCTTCTTCTACGATAGCACCTGCAAGTGGATGTTCAGATTGTTTTTCAGCTGATCCTGCTATTTTTAAGAGTTCTGTAACTCTCACTTTTCCACGTATTAAAACATCCGTTACTTTCGGGGTTCCATTTGTAATCGTACCTGTTTTATCAAGAATAACCGTATCAATTTTATGGGCTGTTTCTAAATATTCGCCACCCTTAAATAAAATACCATATTCTGCGGCACGTCCAGATCCTGCCATGATTGAAGTTGGCGTTGCTAATCCAAGAGCACAAGGACAAGCAATCACAAGAACAGCGATCAACACTTCTAAAGATGGTGCAAACTGTCCTGGTTCAACCCAGATATACCAAATCAAAAAGGTTAGGATTGCAATACCAACAACAATAGGGACAAAAACCCCTGAAATTTTATCAGCTAAGCGCTGAATAGGAGCTTTCGAACCCTGAGCTTCTTCAACAACTTGGATAATTTGAGCTAGTGCTGTTTCTTTTCCAACTCTAGTTGCTTCTACTTTTAAAAAACCATTTTTATTAATTGTAGCTCCAATTACTTTGTCGCCAACTTTTTTATCAACTGGGACGCTTTCCCCTGTAAGCATTCCTTCATCTATGCTTGATTCTCCAGCAATAACTTCCCCATCAACAGGAATTTTCTCTCCTGGTTTAATATATAAGATATCTCCTTTTCTTACATCATCAATGGATACTTCTATTTCTTCACCGTCGCGAAAAATAGTGGCTGTTTTTGCTTTAAGACTCATCATTTTCTTGATTGCTTCTGAGGAACGTCCTTTTGCTTTTGCCTCAAAGAGTTTGCCTAATAAAATGAGCGTAAGTAAAACCGCACTTGTTTCATAATAAAGATCGATGTGATGACTTCCTGATGAAAGGAGAGTCATATATAAAGAATAAAAATAAGCAGCACTTGTTCCTAAAGCAACGAGCACATCCATATTCGCACTCTTATTTTTTAATGCTTTAAAAGCGCCAATATAGAACTGCCCGCCAACAATAAATTGCACAGGCGTTGCTAATGCGAATTGAAACCACGGATTCATAAATAAAGCTGGCACAGGAAGAAAAGAAGTAAAAGAAAAATGGCCGACCATCGTCCATAAAAGCGGCAAACTTAATATAAGCGAACCCCAAAACTTCATTTGCTGTCTTTTCAAAACTTTTTCACGATAATCAACATTTTCCGTTTCTTCTTTGACTTTAGCATCATACCCAAGTTTTCTTACTTTTTCAGTCATATCTGATGGTGATAGAGTATTTTTGTTATAAACGACTGTTGCCGTTTCAAGTGCAAAGTTTACAGTAGCGTCTGTTACACCTTCTAGTTTGTTCAGCCCTTTCTCAATCCGGTTTGCACATGCTGCGCATGTCATCCCCATTAGTATAAGCTCTGTTTTTTCTTTTACAACTTCATAACCAAGCTTATTCACTTTTTCTTCAATTTGATTTTCGTTTATTTCATCTTTATTATACTTTACGGTACACGACTCTAACGCAAAGTTTACATTTGCTTCCTCTATCCCTTCTAACTTTTTTAATCCTCTCTCAATTCGATTTGCACATGCTGCACATGTCATTCCACTAATAGACAAGGAAGCTTCTTTATACGTTGTCATATTGCCCTCCCCCATATACCTGCACAGGGTATATATTTTTAAGAAAAATAGCGTACGAAATCTCGTACGCTATTTATTTATTTCACATCATAGCCTTGGTCATCAATTGTTTCTTTAATTTCATCAAGTGTTGCTTTATCTTTATCAAATTCAACTGTTACAGCTTTTTCATTCAAGTTTACGTCTACTTTTTCTACTCCATTAAGTTCTCCAACGCTGCTTTCAATTGCTTTTACACAGTGGTTACATGACATGCCTTCAACGTTTAAAGTTACTTTTTCCATGTTCTCCATCTCCTTTATTTCATTAATCTCTTCATTGTTGTTAATAACTCATCAATAATTTCTGGATCATCATTTTTAACACGCTCTACCACGCAATGTTTTAAATGACCTTCAAGCAATATTTTACTGACACTATTTAAAGCTGATTGAGCAGCTGCAATTTGTGTAATTACGTCATCACAATACGTATCTTTATCAATCAATCCTTTAATGCCACGGATCTGACCTTCAACACGATTTAAGCGACTTGTTAAATTCTTTTTTACTTCTTCAGAATGATGACTTCTTCGCTCAGTTGAAATATGACAAAGATTTTCTTCTACAACTTTCTCTTCTTTCAATTATTCTCCCCCTTTCTATTTTGAGATTAACATACCCCCCTACCCTATGTAAAGAATAAAGCTTCTATTTTTTTATCTTCCCTTTTCTACACCTTTTTATCTATAAAAACAAAAAATAAGAGCTTTAAAGCTCTTATTTTAAGCAATATTATTTAAATTTCACTTCTTTTAACTTTCCTGTTTGTTGTTTCTTTTGTAGAGGAAAACGCTGCTTTTCTAATCTGTCGATTTGAGTAATTTGTGAATCATGAACAACAATCTCCACTGACCCATATTCAATGCCTTGAAGTGACTGCACAATACGATCAATCCACTGTTGGTCAATTTGCTTTTCTCCCATAGAAAATCCCTCCATTTTTAATCTCGACTAATTCAGTCGAGTTTTAAATAAAAAAGACTCCTTTCATCTACACACCATTAATTGGAATTAGATAAGAAGGAGCCTTTAGTTGTCTAATCGGCATCTTTTAGTATGTAGTTTTATAACTTAGTAATTCAATTGGTTTTGTATGATTAATTGGATTATAGCCTATTCATGAAATGATGTCTACCTGTTTTCTAAAAAAAGACAAAATTTGTAGTTAATTTAATTGGATAGGTTTTAAATTTCCTTTTAATAAATCATCAAGCGTAGTTTGTTCAAGTACATATGCAATTGTGTCTCGAACAAGAGTCCAAAGTGGCTTTAATAAGCAGGTCTTTTCAAGTGCACAAGGTTCATAAGCTGTTACACTAGCACAGCTCATTGGAGAAAGAGGCCCTTCAATTTTTCGAATGACTTCACCAATGTTAATGTCTTCAGGCTGTTGACTTAAGAAGTAACCTCCGTGTATACCACGTTTACTCTCTACGTATCCTAGTTTCTTAAGGGTAAGTAAAATTTTTTCCAAATATTTTACTGTAACAAGTGTTGCATCAGAAATATCACTGATAGACATAAGCTCTTTCTTCTGACCAAGAACAATAAGAGCACGCAGTGCATACTCGCCTTTACTGGAGACTTTCATATTCCCACCCCTAAAACTTATTATACCTATCGGAATTAGTATAATTATATCTATTTCCTGATTTATTGTCTACCCTAAAATAAATCTCTAGATGTAAAAAGTCGTTAAGAATTTCGCCTTAACGACTAAAGAAGAGCATCTCGTTTTCATATTACGTGTATAAATGAAAGCACATTTTATTAATTCACAGGAATGGTGCGTTTTTCCTCATTAATAGATAAAGCTAATAACTTATCAATACGTTCACTTATCTCATCTTCAATAGCGTAATGTTCACTGTTTACTTTCTCCACTTGTATGTCTATAACATATGCTCCGCTTAAAATATTTGTTGCTCCAAGGGCTGATAGTACAGGTTTTATTGCATAATCAATAGAAAGTAGATGTCCAAAAGAACCTCCTAGTACAAGTGGAACAACCGTTTTTCCCTGTAGTCCTTTCTGTGGTAACAAATCTAAATAGGTTTTTAAAATACCTGTATAAGCAGCTTTATAAACAGGTGTAAGGACAACAACAATGTGAGCATTTGCTACCTTTTCGTTAGCCTTTATAATTTCTTGGCTATGAAAATTAGCTGAAATCAAATCCTCTGCAGGTAATTCTGAAACAAAAACTGTTTCAGTTAAAACATTCTCTTTCTTAAAATACTGCTCTGCTTTATCAAATAATCCTTTTAAACGTGATTTTTTACTGTTTCCTCCATAGATGATCACTGCATTTGTCATGTTATTATCCCCTTTCTTTAATACTTGCTTAATGGATTTTCTTCAAGGATATTTAAAAAATCATGAAACTTTCTTGCTAACCCTCCTTGCCCAAACTTCAAATACTTTGTACTTCCTTTTTTTATCCCTTTTTCTTCAAGATAATTTAAAAATGCTAATAAATAGATACGACGAGAAAGAACATTAATAACACCGTGATTATAAAGCCAGTCTTCAATTGTATTGAATGTGCCTCGGTTAAGACCGTACCTTTGATAGCACCAATTATAAAAATGTATATTTGGTAAGTTAAGATATTCGCTTGTTTTGATCGATATTTTCGCTTCTGAATACAACTCT
Organism: Priestia filamentosa; assembly: GCF_900177535.1. NCBI lineage: Bacteria > Bacillati > Bacillota > Bacilli > Caryophanales > Bacillaceae > Priestia > Priestia filamentosa. The sequence goes on along the minus strand of NZ_FXAJ01000001.1, from coordinate 63,482 downwards.
TGCATATTCTTTGTCCTCCTTTATTTGTTTAAGAAGTGAGTGAAGTGAAGAAAATTTTTGTTCAGAGCGGATGTAGAAAAGAGGAATGCATTTTAAATGTTGACCATATAAGTCTCCTTCAAAATTTAGGAGGTGAATTTCAATTGTATGTTTAAGGTCAGACCCTATCGTTGGTTTGAATCCTATGTTCATAATACCTTCGTACTTTTTGGAATTTAAATGAACTTGCACACCATAAACTCCATTTTGAAGCGAGGGAGATGAAGAAGCTACATTAGCTGTGGGAAATCCAAGCTTTCTTCCAATCTTCATACCATGAATTACTTCTCCACCAAACTCTTGCTTGCTAATCCACTGTACCTTTTTCTTAGTTTCCATCCTTATCACCCTTTCCTTTGAAATAAGAAAAGGCCTTTGATGCGTAGTATCTACACACCAAAGACCTCTAGTTTTCTAGCCGGCAAATATTAGATTACGTTTATATTAAATCAATTATTCCTATTTGTAAAGTAGGAATAAAATTTTCACTTCTTTTTTCTTTTTATAAATTCTCCTCTTCTCATTAGGTTTTTTTATACATTATAGTTAGATTTTCAATACATCATGCTGTTGTTGCAAAAGGTATTTAGCACTGCTATACAAGAAATAAGCTCCTTTTATTAATGCTTTTTCGTTTATTGTAAAAGAAGGATGATGCCAATCTTCTGTTCCACTTGTTCCTAAAAACGCAAAAGCCCCCGGTACTTTCTCTAGGTAATGAGCAAAGTCTTCTCCTGCCGTTGAAAGCTCTGGTTCAATAACTTTTAGTTCAGCACTTTTGGCTCCAGACTCTATTGCTTCAAGTATGCTGCAGTGATTAATCAGCGGCGGCGGTCCTTCATACCACTTGATATCTCCCTCCATTAGAAATGTATTAAATATATTTTCTAAAATTGTGTAGAAACGTTCTTTGACATGTACACGCACTTCCTTATCAAATGTTCTCACTGTTCCCTCAATCGTAACAGAGTTCGGAATAACATTCCAGGTATTTCCTCCCTCTATTCTTGTTACACTCACAACCGCACTTTTTAACGGAGAAACATTTCGGCTTACAACGGTTTGTAAAGCTGTAATTATGTGAGCTGATGCTACAATTGGATCGCTTCCGTTATGAGGAAGAGCTGCATGTGCTCCTTTTCCATTGATCACAACTTTAAAACGATCAACAGCCGCCATCAATGGGCCTCTTTTAATTCCTATTGTACCGACTTGTAGGTCAGGCTTGTTATGAAGGCCAATAATACCTTCTACATCTTCTAAATGGCCTGCTTTAATAACCTTTTCTGCTCCAGCTCCGTATTCTTCAGCAGGTTGAAATAAGAAACGAACACTGCCTCTCAGTTGTTCTTCTTCTTTTTTTAATAAATAGGCTGCTCCAATAGCAGCTGCTGTATGAAAATCATGACCGCATGCGTGCATTTTTCCAGGTATTTGCGAAGCATATGAAAGGTCGGTATTCTCTTGAATGGATAAAGCATCAATATCTGCTCTAATGGCCACAACAGGTCCCTCATTATTTCCGATGTTTGCAACAACTCCTGTTTTTAAAGCTGTCTCTTCCAAGCGAATACCTTTGTCTATTAGCCATTCTTTAATTCTACTTGTTGTTTCAAATTCTTCATGAGAAAGTTCAGGGTATTGATGTAAATGCCTATAAATATGAATGAGACGTTCCTCAAGAACTTTGGCATTCATTTTCCTCTCCTCCTTTATATAAATCATAACGAAAGCATTTCACAAGAATGTCTTGATTTGAAAACTCTTTTGAATAATCTCTTTTAAACCCTAACCCTCTGTTTATAAAGCATGTTGATGTACTTCTTTTACAATATGATCTTGATTCCTGTAATCATTACCTTCAAGTCTTTTTAGAAAGCGTATTGTTCGTTCTTCGTTTGGTTTATAAAATAGTTGCTCTGGGACTCCTTCTTCAACGATGACTCCTTCGTCCATAAATAGAACATAGTCAGCTACTTCTCTTGCAAAGTTCATCTCATGTGTGACGATAATCATTGTAATTCCTTCTCTAGCAATTTCTTTAATAACGGAAAGCACTTCTCCGACTAGTTCAGGATCAAGGGCAGATGTAGGTTCATCGAATAAAATAACTTTTGGGTTAAGAGCAAGAGCTCTTGCAATTCCTACTCGCTGTTGTTGCCCACCTGAAAGCTGGCTTGGATAATGGTGAAGTTTATCTTCTAGCCCTACTTTAGTAAGCATTTGTTTGCTTTGCTCTTTAGCGATTGATTTTTTCATTTTATGAACAACAACAAGCCCTTCCATTACGTTTTGAAGCACAGTTTTATGGGAAAATAAGTTGTAATGTTGAAAAACCATTGCAGATTGTCTGCGCAGCGCAATAATCTCCTTTTTCCGAACGCTGTGAGCATTTAAACTTATCTCTCCAACAGATACAGTGCCTTCATCTGGTTTTTCAAGATAATTCAGGCACCGTAACAACGTTGTTTTGCCAGATCCACTCGGTCCAAGGATTGCCACAACTTTCCCATGCTCCACCTTAAGACTAATGTCTTTTAATATCTCTTGATCTCCAAACGATTTTTTAATTCCAGATAATTTAATCACCGAACTCCTCCTTTTGCATATGAATACACCCTTTGTTCAATCCAAGATGATAACACTTCTATAAGAATAGTTAATCCCCAGTAAATCATCCCTGCTGCAATAAAGGCTTCTAGAAACTTTAAATTTGTAGATGCCACGATATTTGCTGCCCCTGTTATCTCTTTTTGAGAAACGATAAAAGCAATTGATGATGTATGCAAAAAGCCAACAAAAACATTGGTAAAGTTAGGAATAGAACTAGCAAAAGCTTGTGGTAAGATGATACATCTCATCACTTGAAAAGTTGTCATGCCTGTGGCGTATGCAGCTTCTACTTGACCTTTTGGAAGACTGACAATACCCGATCGGATTGTTTCCGATAAATAGGCTCCTGCACTCAGTGACAAAGCAAAAAGAACAAATAAAGAAACAGGAATAGCATTTGTTTGTACATGCATGTCCATTTCTTTCATCCCTTTATCAATAAGAAGAGGAAGGCCAAAGTAAATCAACATAACATGCATAATAATAGGTGTTCCCCTTAAAAAAGAAACATACATTTCCGCAAATGGTGCTAATATCCTCACCTTATAAATCCGAATAATAGCTAAAATTAACCCGAGAAGAAAGCCTGCACATAAAGGAATAAGGGTTAGCATTAAGGTAATCGGCAGGGCCTTGATAATTTCCGTTAACGCTGTCCAAATAAACGGGATATCAATTGTCATTTTATTCTTCCTTCCCTGCTTTTTAAGTTGATTTCATGACGCTTGGTTTATATCGATTTGCTCGTTTTTCAAACAATTGAAAGCCTCTTTCCATCACCCATACAACTCCATAGTAGATAACAGAGAGAGCTATATATACTTCTAGAGCGTGCATAGAAGATGCAACCAATGCTTCTCCTCGTCCAACCATATCCATTACACCAATTGTGAAAGCAAGGGATGTATCCTTTAAGGATCCAATTACTGTGTTTGCCATGTTAGGAAGGGCTATTCCTAATGCTTGGGGAATTACAATTCGTATAAAATTTTGTGTATCGCTCATCCCAATAGATAAAGCAGCTTCTGTCTGTCCTCTGTCAACAGCTCTAATTGCACTCCGGAAAATTTCAGAAAAAACAGCTCCATTGCTAAGAGAGTACGTAATCGTCACAAAATACATCGGATTAACTTTTGAAACGTCCCATCCAAATAACAATATGAAAGCCGGAATTCCATAGAATACTAGAAACAGCTGAATTAAAATTGGGGTTCCTCGCACAAAGGAAGCATAGAGTACAACAAGCTGAGAAAGGAAAGGAATCTTAAAAATTCTAGGGATGGCGGCTACCACCCCTATTATTACTCCAGCAATTGTTGAAAAGGCTACGATTTCAAGCGTAACGTATAGATAGGGAATAAGCTGTGATAGAAAAGTCCAAATTAAAGTGAAATCAAATGCTTTACCCACCTTGCTTTCCTCCTCGTTAGAAGTCTACTGTATAATCTTCACCAAGCCATTTCTTGCTTAATTTGCTGACTTCTCCCTCTTTCTTTAGTTCAGCTACCGCTTCATCAATTCGCTTTTGAAGCTTTGTTTCCCCTTTTCGTAACATAAAATACACTTTAGAATTTTGAACAGGATCTCCTACTACTTTTAATTCTGCATTAGCCTGTTCATTCTGCAATTTCACTCCAAATGGGGTATGAATAGTTGCATCTGCACGCCCTGTACGGATTTGGTTAATCGTATCGTCAGATCCTTGGCCAGAATAAACGATATTAATTCCTCCATTATGCTCTTTATTGTACTTTTCGATGAAAACAGCTGAGTTACTTGTTGCACTTACAATGACTTTTTTCCCTTTCAAGTCTTTAATAGACTTGATGTCTTTATTTTTCTCATTCACTGCTACTTGTAGCGGGAAAATATTATAAGGCTCCTTGCTAAAAAGAAACTTTTCCTCACGCTCTTTGTTCACTTCCATTTGATGCGCAATAAAATCAATCTTATTTGTTTCTAAACTTAACAAAAGATTAGAAAAATCCATTGTTTTAAATTCAAATTCATATTCCGGTAGTTTTTTATCAATCTCGCGCACAAGCTCCACATCATAGCCTGTAAGTTTCCCATTGTCATCGATGAAGCATACGTTTGGAAACTGTGTTCCTGTTCCAACAATGATTTTTTGAACCTTTTCCTTATTTTCTCCATCAGACCTTACTTTCTCAACTTGCGAGCATGCCGTTGTTAGTAAAGTAAATACAAGAGCTAAAAATAGACCTGCCTTTTTCTTCATCTTTGTTCTCCTATTCCTACATGATGATCTAATAAGTTATAAAGGGATGGGTTTAGCACTTTCCGAAGAAAGACAATATCATCTCCTTCATGCACTTTTTCTTGAAAAGCTTGATATCCCCGTCGTTCATAGATTTCCACAAGCCACGGGTGGCGCTTAGCCGTAGCCAAATAAACAGCCGGTGCTTTGGCTTGCTCTCCGAGTATTTTCTCTTCTACATAAGAAAGCAATTTAGAGCCAACACCTTTTCGTTTAAACTTTGGATGGACAGCAAACCACCAAATAAAAGGGTATGGGACGATATGCTCTGGGTGCGTCCAAGGATATTGAACAGTCACAGTTGCCGCAATTTCTCCATCCCTCTCTAGTACATAAGAGGCATTCCTTGTTATGTTCTCAACCACAAGATCTCTAGCAGCTGTTGCTGCTGAAAACTTAATATTCAATTCACGGATTGGTGCGTAAGCTTGTAATGTTAGAGCATGGACTTGATCTACATCTTCAGTTTCTGCAAGGCGAATAACATCTTCCATCACATTTCCCCCTTTATCTATTAAATCGATAAATTTAGTTGGTTTTAAGACAATAAAGAATCCTTTTCTTTTTTAATACGATCAATGGCTTCTTGCACATATTGAATACCAACTTTTGTAACAGCTTCATACACTTCACCTTTTCCAATTTCAACAACTGGAACGTGACGCACTCCATATTTGATATCTAAAATATCACGACGGTCATCATCATTTGTTACATCAATATCCTGATAAGCTATGTTGTGGTTATTTAAATATTCTTTTACCTCTGTGCAATAATGGCACCCTTTCTTTGACCAAACAACAACTGAAAATGAATTTGACATGCTTATTTCCTCCCTTATTAAACTTTTTGTTTTATATATTGATTTTCCTTAAATGGAAGACCTAAATTTGTTCGTAATGTATGCCCTTCATATTGACGACTATAGTATCCCTTGCTTTCTACAATAGGAAGAACACGCTCTGTGAAATCGTCCAAACCACTTGCAAGAACAGATGACCCTAAAATAAAACCATCAGCTCCGCTTTGTTCAACCCACGCAATTAGTTTTTCTGCTACTTCTTCATAAGTTCCAAATAAAGCACTTTTTGGGGTTGTTACTTCCAATGCTACTTCTCGTAATGTTTGATTTTTCTCTCGGGCTCGCTGCTTAATTTTATCTGTTGTAGAACGAAAGCTATTTTGACCAATGTTTCCGATGTCAGGAAATGGTTCATCTAATGGATAGACACTAAAATCAAAATGATCAAAGAAACGCCCTAGATAGTTTAATGCTTCTTCAATTGAAACTAGGTTTTGAATCTCTTTGTACTTTTCTTCTGCTTCTTCAACAGTAGCTCCAACAATAGGGTGGATACCGGGAAATACTTTTATGTCTTCTTCATCCCTACCAAACGTTTTTGCTTTGTTTTTTATATCTTGGTAATATGCTTGTGCCTCTTCTAAAGATCCTGCATTTGTAAATACAGCGTCTGCTTCTTTCGCAGCTAAATTCTTTCCTCTTTCAGAAGCTCCTGCTTGAAAAATAACGGGCTGACCTTGCTCTGACCGTTCAATATTAAGCGGACCTTTTACAGAGAAGAATTTCCCTTCATGATTTAATGTATGAAGCTTGTTTCGATCAAAAAATTCTCCTGTTTCGCGATTCCTTACAAAAGCATCATCCTCCCAGGAATCCCAAAGTCCCTTTACCACTTTTAAATATTCATCAGCTATCTCATAACGTTTTTTATGAGAAGGATGCTCTCCTTTATTATAATTTTCAGCAGACCCTTCTAACGGAGATGTCACAACATTCCAGCCAGCACGTCCTCCGCTAATTTTATCTAGTGAAGCAAACTGCCTTGACACTGTAAATGGTTCACTATAAGAGGTTGATAATGTGCCAACTAAGCCAATTTTTGAGGTTACAGTTGCAAGTGCTGAAAGAATCGTAATTGGTTCAAAACGGTTCAGAAAATGAGGAATTGATTTTTCATTAATAAATAAACCGTCAGCTACAAATGCAAACGTGAATCCTGCTTCTTCTGCTTTCTCTATCATTGATTTATAGTAGCTTAAATTTACACTCGCATCTGCTGGAACAGATGGATCTTTCCATGCATTCATATGTCCCCCTGGACCATGTAGCATAACGCCAAACTTTATTTGCTTTTTAGAAGACACTTTCTTTCCTCTTTTCTTTGAGAGAATGTACAGCACTTAATAAGTGAAATGAATACTTTCTCGCTTGACGGTCTTCAATTGGAGTATGAAAGATAAATTCTTTTACACCATAATGCTCGTGATAGTACTTTAGAACACTATGAATATATTGAGGCGTTCCTGCTAATGTTTGTAGTTTCTGCTTTCTTATCTCGTACGCTTGACCTGATTGCAGTCCAAATCCTTCAGCTTGTTCTAAAGAGTTAACGGTGACGATTCGACCACTTTCTAAAGCCACTTTATAAATTGTTTGATCGCTCACACGTTCCTCCGCTTCTTTTTGATGATCTGCAGCAAATACAGATATGGCCATCGCAAAATGTCCGTTTGGTGATAAGCTTCTGTATACCTCCGCTGCTTCTGTCCATGCTGTAGAATCGCTATTAATAAATTTAGCAAAAACAAAGTTCCAGCCAAACTTAGCAGCAATCTCAGCGCTTTTAGCACTCGCCCCTAACAAGTAATAGCGAGGATTTTCAGGAGGTTCTGGCATTACATTCACTTCAACGAGCGGATGACCTTGTGGGAGTTCTTTTTCTAACAGCTCATAAAGTAAACTTAATCGTTCTTCAAAATCTCCCCCATCATTCACTGTGCCAAATTGTAAAGCTTTTGTGGATAAGGGTAAGCCACCAGGGGCTTTGCCAATCCCTAAATCAACTCTTTTCGGAGCTAAGGCCGATAAAACACTGAAGTTCTCAGCTACTTTATACGGACTGTAATGCTGAAGCATAACACCGCCTGATCCAATCCGAATGTTATTCGTTTTTGCTAATAAGTAAGCCATCAGCACTTCTGGTGAAGATCCCGCTAGCTTTTCTGCATTATGATGTTCAGAAACCCAAAAACGATGATATCCCCATTTTTCTGCTTCTTGTGCTAACTCGACTGTTTTCTGTAAAGCGTGGAATGCCGTTTCCCCTTCGTATATAGGGCTTTGGTCAAGTAAACTTATTTTGTATTCCATCTTTTCATCTCCCTAACCCAACTTTTTTTATAAGGATAGTAAGTTTCTTCTAATTGACACTTATCCTATCATCTACATTTCATAAAATAAATGCTTTTGATGATAGAAAGATTTATTGTATTTATAGAAAAAATAAATACATTTATATAGCTTCTGCTTGCTCGCTTTTTTCTTCAAAAGATTCGATTACGTTCCAAAGGTGATCCCATAAATAAGGAGGGTTTGTTCCATAGTACGTCCCATATACTTGCTGTTTTATATTTAAAATATGATCTGTTTCAATCGTAACCAGTGTCCCTTTCTTTAGCTCTTCTTTTATACATAAGGAAGGTAAAAACCCAATCCCTTTATTATGTTGAATAAGTGATTTAGCTACTTCTAAATGACCAATTCGAAATTCAATACGAGGACTAACATTTGCCGCTTCAAACATTTTATGAATTCTATTCCAATCAAAAGCACCACATTCAAAGAAGACAAGAGAATCTTCGGATAAATCGCCCACATTAATATTTTTCTTATTCGCCAAAGGATGATCTGGATGACAAACAAGGTGAACGGAATTATCAAGTACAGGACTTTGACAAATTGCATCGCGGCTCATTTCTTTTAAGAAGGCAATGTGAATCTCTTTCCGAATTAGTTGATCCACAAGTATCTCATTTGTTGCCGTTATAAATGTAAAATGGACATCAGGAAGAGCTTCCTTCCACAAAGGTAAAATATGAGGAATAAAGTATTGGGAAGAGATAGGATTAGCTCCTATGACTATTTCCTTTTGGATAAGTTCTTTACTAAGCTGCTTCTTCGCTTTTTCATATGTTTGCACAATTTGTTCAGCATACGAAAAAAATTCTCGCCCTTTTTCTGTTAGTTTAATTCCTCTTCCACTTCGTTTAAATAATGCTTGCCCAAGTTCACGCTCTAGTGTCTTTATTCGGGCCGTTACCGTTGGTTGTGATAGAAATAAAGCATCCGCTGCTTTATGAATACTGTTTAGATGCACCGCGTAAATAAAAGCTTCTATGTGATCAATATTCATCTTCTTTCTCTCCTTTTAAAAAAGCGCCTGAATTTAATTATTCAGGCACTTTGTTGATCATTAATTTTTAAATCAACTGCTTTTTAATATCTTTCGCTAAAATATCATTTCCAATTGCTTCGCCAATGTTTCCACGTGAACGTCCAATATCTTCGCCAATTCCGAAAGATAAGAGTGGAAAAACAAGCTCTGCAAAACGATAAGATTCTTCTAAATGCGGATACCCCGAGAAAATAAAGCTTTCAATTCCTATTTCTTGGTACTCTCTAATTCTTGCAGCAACTGTCTCAGCATCTCCAACAAGAGCGGTACCCGCTCCCCCGCGTACGAGACCAATTCCAGCCCATAAGTTCGGACTAATTTCTAAGTCAGCTTCTTTTCCTTTCTTATGGAGATCAGCCATTCGATTTTGACCTGTGGAATCATGGCGACTTAACCGTTGCTGTGCTTGCTCAATAATCTCATCATCTAAATATGAAATAAGCTTATTAGCAGTAGCCCATGCTTCTTCATTTGTTTCACGTACAATGACGTGAAGACGAATACCAAACTTTACTGTTCGACCTTCCTTAGCCGCTTTTTCGCGAACGCTTTTTATCTTCTCCTTTACTTGTTCTGGTGGTTCTCCCCATGTTAGGTACACATCAGAATGTTCTGCTGCCACATTCTGCCCTGCTTCTGAGGATCCACCAAAGTAAACAGGTGGTGTTGGTTGTTGAACAGGTGGGAAGATAAGCTCTCCCCCTTGAGAAGAAACATGCTTGCCTTCAAAATGAACTTTATCTCCTTTTAAAAGACTACGCCAAACTTTCAAAAATTCATCAGTTGCTTCATATCTTTCATCATGCGAAAGGAAAACACCATCACCTGCAAGCTCAACCGGATCTCCCCCTGTTACAACGTTAATCAGCAGGCGACCATTTGATATACGATCAAGAGTAGATGTCATCCGAGCAGCAACAGATGGAAGCATAAGACCTGGTCTAACGGCTACTAAAAACTTTAGACGTTGCGTCTCAGCTGCAAGGGCCGCTGCTGTTAACCAAGGGTCTTCACATGACTTTCCTGTTGGAATCAAAACACCCGTATATCCTAATCTGTCCGCTGCTTGTGCAACTTGACGAAAATAAGTATGATCAGCTTCTCTTCCTCCAACTTGTGTTCCTAAATATCGACCATCACCATGCGTTGGAATAAACCATAAAATCTCCATTTTTATCGCTCCTTTAGATTTGTTTTATTAACCTTTGAAACTATCTCGCCATTTTAATAACTTTCGTTCAAACAAACGTACAAGCGAGTCTGTTGCTTTTCCAACAACTGCAAAGATGATAATTCCCACGAACACTTTATCCGTTAATGAATATAAGCGCGCATCCATAATCATATAACCAATCCCAGCGCTTGAACCCATAAGCTCAGCTACAACCAGGCCAAGCCAAGCAATTCCAAGTGATAAGCGTACACCTAGTAAAATATTAGGGATGGCAGCAGGGAGAATAAGCTTTGTAATTTTATCTTTAAAACTAAATTCTAAAACTCTAGCAACATCAAACAATTTTGTATCGACACTTCTTATTCCAAGAAACGTATTAATATAGATGGGAAAGAACGCTCCAAGAGCAATTAATAATACTTTGGAAATTTCATCAAACCCGAACCATAGAATAAAAAGCGGTGTTACAGCTAAATGCGGAACTGTGCGTAACATTTGAAGAGTTGGGTCAATATACGCCTCTGTTTTTTTAGAAAACCCTGTTAAGATTCCAAAAATTAATCCAAGGCTACCACCAAGTAGAAAACCAAGCGCTGCTCTTATGACACTAATTTTCATATTACTAAAAAGCTCTCCAGATAATGTAAGTTCATAAAAGGAAGAAAGAATAGCCATTGGTGTTGGTAAGATATTAGCCGAAACAAGCCCAATGCTCCCTATATACTGCCAAACAGCAAGGATAACAGCTGGCAAAGCACATCCCTTTATCCATAACGGTATACTTCTTTTTCTCTTTAGTTTTCTTGTTTTCCCTTCTCTTTGTACTTGGACGTAGGCTGCTGTTTTCACTTTTCATCCTCCTCTCTTACTTTTTTCACGAAAGTATTATCAACTACTTTGGATACATCAATCTCTTTATTAATTGCGCCTATTTCATATTGGAAATCAGCCGTATGTTGCTGATCTTTAATAATTTCTTTTGAAATAGGAACATTAAATTGTTTTGTATTTTTCAAGACGTTCGCCACTACTTTTTTATCTAAGTTTTTCGTCTTCGCATAAATTGCAACAGCTTCTTCATTGTGAGCATTCTGCCATTTTACAGTTTTGTCGTACACTTTCATAAATGTTTCCAATTCCTTTGGGTGATCTTTAATAAATTGTTCTCTAGCAATTGCAAAACTAGGAGAGTATGTACCAACCGTTTCTCCATCTGCTAGTATTTTAGCGTCATGTTCAATCATTTGAAGTGAAATAAATGGTTCCCATATTGACCACGCATCCACAGATCCATTCTGAAAAGCAGGCATTGCTTCATCTGGCTGAAGTTGAATAATTTCTACCTCTTTAGGAGAAATCCCAGCTTTCTTTAATGCTTTGTGGAGAAAGTCAAACCCACTGCTTCCTTTTGCAACAGCAATCTTCTTTCCTTTTAAATCTTTGAGTGACTTAATATTGCTGTCTTTATTGACTAAAATAGCATTGCCTTTCACTCCATCTGACGTCATTGCAATTTCTTTAAATGGGACACCACCAGCCTGCCCTCCAATAACAGGTGAATTTCCTACTAGTGTCACATCCAGTTTTCCACCTGCAATCCCTTCAAATTGAGGCGGTCCACTTTGGAACTCTGTCCATTTTACTTTAATTCCTTCTTTTTCAAATGCTTCTTCAAACCATTTCTTTTCTTTTGCAATCCATAGTGGTGTTAGGCTTTGTTGAATACCAATATTAATCTCTTTTAATTTTCCTGGTTCTGCTGAACTTTTAGCAGAGCAAGCTGTTAACAACAGTGCAGCTGCTATTACTAACAACCATTTCTTCATTGAAATCCCTCCTAAATTCCTGATCCTTGTTCATAGACCACTTCTTTTGTTTTTTCAAACTCTTTTAACACTTCCTGACGAAGATACTGGAAAGATGAATCAGTTCGATTTCTTGGAAAAGAAAGCTTAATAGGCATAACTTTCTGAAGTGCACCTGGCTTTGATCTTAAAATCGCAAGCTTTGTACCTAAATAAATGGACTCATCAATATCATGGGTAACTAAAATCATCGTAATTTTTTTCTTCTGCCAAATTTGAAGCAAAACATCTTGAAGATGCTTTCTCGTGAACGCATCAAGCGCCCCAAATGGTTCATCGAGCAGTAATACCTCTGGTTCGCGAATAAGTGCGCGAGCAATAGCTACACGCTGAGACATTCCTCCTGACAGTGCTGATGGATATGCTTTTTCATATCCATCTAAGCGAACAATTTGAATAATCTCTGCTACTTTTTGCTTCACTTTTGAATCTCGTAAATTCAAATCTGCTGCGATATTCTGTTCAACAGTTAACCATGGAAACAACCTGTGTTCTTGAAAAATAAATCCTTGATTGATTCCAGGCTCTACAATCCTTCTGTTTTCAATATGAACTTTCCCCATATAATCAGTATCAAGACCAGCTATAATTTTTAATAGTGTGCTTTTTCCACATCCGCTTGGCCCAATAATAGTTAAAAACTCACCTTGTTTAATTTCTAAGCTAATATCATCAATTACTACATTGCGCTTTTCATCACTTATAAATGCTTTTTCATTTACAACAATTGAAACTGCCACTTTTCTTCTCCTCCTTATGAAAAAACTCCCTATCTAAATAAGATAGAGAGCTTTCGGTTGTTCCGATCAGCCTTTTTCAATATATATTTACAGTCATTCACAAAGCATCAACTCCTTTAGTGGTAACAAAAAAAGCACACGCTTCTTTAAAAGAAACATGTGCTTTCGGTGTTCCGATCAGCTATAAGAAATATATAATTTTATATCCAATTAATTCTATAGGGATTATAATATATAAATTTTCTTTCTTCGTCAATCCTTTTTTTAAAAAAATTCAAATCTAAAAAGCCCTTAAATTGTTTAAGGGCTTTTTTCCTCTTTTATTCTCCTTTTAACAATGCCACTTCTTCATCTGTTAATTCACGGTACTGTCCAAGATCAAGTTCTTCATCAAGTTTTAGCTCTCCCATTGAGAGACGTTTGAGATAGACTACTTTTTTTCCTACGGATTCAAACATTCTCTTAACTTGATGAAACTTTCCTTCTGTAATTGTTAAATAAATAACAGACGTTTCTCCACTCTCGATAATCTCTAGCACCCCTGGTTTCGTAACATATCCATCATCAAGTGTTACGCCGTTTTTAAAAGCTTCCACATCCTCTTCAGTCACTTCTGAGTTAATGTGAGCTAAGTACGTTTTTGGGACGTGCTTTTTCGGTGAAAGAAGCTGGTGGGATAGCTTACCATCGTTTGTTAATAAAAGAAGACCTTCTGTATCTTTATCAAGCCTCCCAACTGGGAAAGGTTCAAAAACAGCATCTTCTGGTTCTAACAAATCAACAACAGTTGGTTGCGATACATCTTCCGTTGCTGAAATAAGTCCTTGTGGCTTATGTAGCATAAGATAAATAAATTCTCGATATACAACTTCCTCGTTATAAACTGTAACCTCTTGTTCATCAGGATTTACATGTTGTTTCGCATCTTTTACAGGTACTCCATCAACTTTAACAGCTCCTGATTTCAATAATGATTTTACTTCTTTTCGACTACCATATCCAATATTCGCTAAAAGCTTGTCAATTCTCATGACAAATACCTCCTATTCTTCTTAAAGTTTAGACTCCTGCCTATACATCCTGTAGATAACTTTCATACTTTATGGTGAACTCAATTAGAGAGGAGAACTTTCATGTACCCTTATTCTTATTATCGCCAACAGCCTCAAGGATTCTTCCCTGGCTCTACTATTTCAAACATCAACCGACGCCTTGATCGCATTGAAAATCGTTTAAATGATCACGATCGCAAACTTCGTCAACTTAATCGACGCCTTCGTCGTGTTGAACGTCAAATCGGTTTTTCAGTCTTTGGTACAGACGAAGACTTCTAAAATCATAATAAAATGGCGCTAAGATTAGCGCCATTTTATTTTCTATTGTTCTCTTACTTTATTACGTTTAAAACGACGGGTAATTTTATTCACAAATCCATCTCCAAACACAATGTTTAGTAAACGAGATTTGTAAGCAAGTCCTAAATATAGGGCTCCACCAATGCCAACCCCAGCAAATGAAATCAGTCCAGCGGCAATTCGTCCATCTTTGTAAGATACGAAAGAGGATAATCCAAGCTGCACAAGCCATACAGCAAGAGCCATAATAGCCACAAACAGAATAATTAAAATAGATCGCTTTACAAAGAGCGTAAATTTATATGCTGCATGTTTTTGAATCATATAGAATGTGTAAGCAATAGCTACAAAATAGCCAAGTGCTGTTGCAAGAATAGAACCTGTTGCTTGCATGTAATACGTAAGTGGAAAGTTAAATACAATTTTTACTAGCAAACCAAGCACTAAACTAATAACAGCATACCGTTGCTTGTTAATACCTTGTAAGATAGCTGCATTGACTGTAAAGAATGAGAAGAACAGAGCAAGCGGTGCATACGTTGCTAACATCTGACCTCCTAAGTCACTTGTGCTATACATAAGAGCATAAATAGGATACGCCAGAACGCACATCCCGATAACTGCTGGTAATACTAAAAACATAATAGTTTGATATGTTTGATCAATTTGGTTTTTTAATGTTCTGCGTTTTCCATTAACATATGAATCCGTAATTGTTGGAACAAGCGTTAATCCGAACGCTGTTGCAAGAGACACAGGAATCATGACAAGCTTTGGCACCCATCCAAATGTGATACCAAAAAGCGTTTCAGCCGTGTCTTTATGTCCTGCGGCAACCATTGCTCTATTAAACATAAATTGATCAACGTATTGGAACAAAGGAATAGCTAGTCCTACAAACACAAATGGACCTGCATAAGAAAATAGCTCTTTAAACATATCTCGCGTTGAAATGTTAGCAGGCTCAACGCTTTGTTCGAGCAATTTATCAAAGTGTTTCTTACGTTTTTTCCAATACCAATAAAGAACAGCTAATCCACCAAGTGCACCAATAAAGGCTGCAAACGTAGCAAATCCAACAGCCGTTGCAATGCGTCCATTTAACATCTTAATAATAATGTAGCTTGACGCTAATAGGAAAACAACGCGTGCAATCTGCTCGATAACTTGTGAAACAGCTGTCGGTCCCATTGAACCATTTCCTTGGAAAAATCCGCGGATAAGACTCATTGTTGGAACTACAATGATGGCCACGCTAACCATCCGAATAACCATGACAACATCATCAAGTGAGTTATCAAGGCCATTTCCTCCTAGCATTAATTCTGCAATAACTGGTGAGAGGAAAAATAGCGCTGCAAAAACGGTAACTCCCATAATCATGGTGAACTTCATTCCACTTTTGAACATTCGCATACTTGTATGATAATCCCCAAGTGCGTTATATTTAGAAACGAACTTAGAAACCGCTAGCGGAACTCCCGCTGTTGCGATACTCAAATAAATTGTATACTGTCCATAGCCATATTGAAAAAGGGCTCCCCCTTTATTTCCAACAAGACTTTCAAATGGAAAAACGTAAATCATCCCGAGTACTCGCGCAATGTATGTACCGAGTGTTAAAATAAGTGTTCCTTGCAATAGTTTTGAATTAGACATATTGGTGCCTCCAAAAAAAGCTGACTCAACTATTGATAATAGAGATATCTTTGCATTTACGCAAGTGATTATATTAAGTAGGCTGGTGAAATAATTGTTAAATTATGATGTCATTGTCATTGGTGGTGGGCCATCAGGCTTGATGGCTGCTATCTCTGCAGCAGAAGAAGGAGCAAAAGTGTTGCTCGTTGATAAAGGAAATAAGCTAGGTCGAAAATTAGCCATATCAGGTGGCGGACGCTGTAATGTCACAAACCGACTTCCTGTTGATGAAATTATTAAGCACATTCCAGGAAATGGCCGCTTTTTATACAGCGCCTTTTCGGTATTCAACAACGAAAACATTATTGATTTTTTTGAAGGACTTGGAGTGAAGCTGAAGGAAGAAGACCACGGGCGCATGTTTCCCGTTTCTAACAAAGCTCAATCAGTTGTTGAAGCGCTGCTAAATCATTTAAGAAGACTTGGTGTAACAACAAAAACGAATACACCTGTCAAGAAAGTCCTGTATGAAAATGGAGCTGTAAAAGGAATTCTATTTGAAAATGGAGAAGAAATGTTAAGTAAAAGTGTTGTTATTGCCGTTGGAGGTAAATCTGTTCCACATACAGGCTCAACTGGTGATGGATATGCATGGGCAAAAGAGGCTGGGCATACGATTACAGACTTGTACCCGACAGAAGTTCCACTTACATCAAATGAACCATTCATTAAACAAAAGACACTTCAAGGACTTGCCCTTCGTGATGTAGCTCTTAGCGTATTGAATAAAAAAGGAAAAGCAGTCATCACTCATAAAATGGACATGCTTTTTACTCATTTCGGAGTTTCAGGGCCCGCAGTTCTGCGCTGTAGCCAATATGTTGTAAAAGAGCAAAAGAAACGAAAAAACGAACCAATCACACTAACAATTGATAGCTTTTCAGAAAAAAATAAAGAAGAACTCTTCCAATCCATCGTAAAAATAATGAAAGAAGAGCCGAAAAAAACAATTAAAAATGTATTAAAAGGACTTGTCCCAGAGCGCTTCCTTCTTTTCCTTTTAGAAAGAGTAGGAATTTCTGAACAAGAAGCTTGTGGACAAATTCCTCATGAAAAAGTGCGTTCACTTGTTGAAGGTTTTAAACAGTTCTCGTTTACTGTTAATGGTACACTTTCAATTGAAAAAGCTTTTGTAACAGGTGGTGGCGTCTCTACAAAAGAAATTCATCCGAAAGAAATGTCCTCAAAGTTAATGGATGGTCTTCACTTCTGTGGAGAAATTTTAGATATCCATGGCTATACTGGCGGATACAACATTACAGCTGCTTTTGTAACAGGTCGCCTTGCAGGACATAGTGCAGCAGTTCATTCGACACAAACATCATAAGTTAACAGGCTGACACGTAATGCGTCAGCCTTTTTTGTACATAACAAGAGCAGAAAAACAGTAGACTTGATCTTTTTCTGTCATCGCTGTTGCTACATTGTATTTGATATCAATAATTTGTTCATCTGATAGTGTTTTTAAAAAACGATTTATCGCCTCTTCTAAATCCCCTTCATGTTCTTTATCAAACAGTTTTACTTTCATTTCTCTTCCTCCTCTATTATTTCTTTTTTATAATTACGAGAAAAAAGAGCAAATTATGTTAGAAAGAAAACAACCTTAAAGATTTGACTTATTAGTTGAGAAAGATTATCATTATATTATCTTATTGAATAAGATAATATCTTAGAGGAGGATTTAATAATGTTTGTTATGAATGCAAGTTTTGAAATAGATAAAGAACATGAAGATCGCTTAGCACATAAAGCAAAGAAAAATAAACAGGAAATTCTAGAAGCTGATGGTGTCGTTTCATTTGAATGCTGGCGTAAAGAGCATCGAGAAACAGTTGAATATGTTTTTGTTTCGAAATGGGAAAAGCAAGAGGACTTTAAAGCTTGGATTTCTCGTGAAGAGCATGTTGAGGAACATAAGGAAATGAACAAGAAGAAAAAAGTGGAAGAACCTGCTGTAAAAATTAAAAAGACGCTTCGTTCATTTGAAACTTTAGAAATAGATTAAAAAAGGAGGGGCTAGCCTCCCTTTTTTAATACAAATCTAAACGTTGATCTGTTATGACGGGAATATGATTTCTAACTTCTTCTACTTCATCTAGTGATATCTCAATATGATATATTTCTTCCTCATCATTTCCTTCTAAAAGCACTCTTCCTAATGGATCGATCACCATTGAGTTTCCAGGGAACTCCGTATCCCCACTTTTTCCACATCTATTAACAGCAACAATGAAGCATTGATTTTCAATTGCTCTTGCGATTAAAAGGTGTCTCCAATGATCAAGGCGTGCAGTAGGCCATTGAGCGACATTTACAAGCAGGCTTGCTCCTTCATTTACAAGTTTGCGAGAAAGCTGTGGAAATCTAAGATCATAGCAAATCATAAATCCTATTTTCATATCCTCGTAATCTAATAAACCTACTTTTTCTCCTGCTTGCAAATATTTGTGTTCATCCATTAAGCGGAAAAGGTGTATTTTCTCATAACTTAACAACTCCCTGCCGTCTTGACCAAACACAAACATTGTGTTTTTAAAATCTTTTTGCGGAGTGCTTGTAAGTGTACTTCCTCCGATGATCATCACACTATTTTTTTTAGCAAAAGAAGAAAGAAATTCTTTTGTTCGCTCTCCGTTTAGATCTGATACTTCGTCAGCTTTCTCTAATGCATATCCACTGTTCCACATTTCTGGAAGCACAATCATATCAGGCTGCCTCTCAATCGCTTTCGTCATAAGTTTCTCTATGTTTGTAAAGTTTTGATCTGGATCTCCAATCTTTACATTTGCTTGAATAAGAGCTACTTTCAAAGGAATAACCTCCTGAACATTTTGAATTTTTTATTTTTAAAAAAAGTGCGCTTTCTACTAAAAGCGCACTTTAACAAATGAAAACGGTATTTTATCGTTTCACTTCACCATTCCACTCTAACATGCCTCCAACCATATTACGGGCTTGATAGCCATGGTCTTCTAAAAAGAAGCATACATTTTCACTGCGACGACCTGAACGACAAATAAAGATATACTCTTTGTCTGTATCAAGTTGATCCATTTTTTGAGGAATCTCGCCCATTGGAATATGAACTGCTCCAGGAATTATTCCTTCTGCAACTTCCTCATTTTCACGTACATCAATAAGGTGAAGAGATTCACCGTTCTCTAACTTTTTCTGAAGCTCTTCTGTCGTAATTTCTTTTACCATAGTAGTACACCCTCAACCTTTCCTAGCTTTGTTTTGTTAGAATGGGCTCTCTACAAAAAGAACCCTCTCCATTTCTTAGTTAGCTACGATATTTACAAGCTTTCCAGGTACTGCAATCACTTTACGAACTGTTTTTCCTTCAATTTGCTCTTGTACTTTGCTGTCTTCCATTGCAAGATCTTGAAGACCTTCACGTGTTGTTTCAGCAGGTACTTTTAGTTTAGCACGAACTTTGCCGTTAATTTGAACAACGATTTCAATTTCATCATCAACAAGTTTGCTCTCATCATAAGCAGGCCATGCTTCATATGAAATTGTTCCACTTCCGCCAAGCTTACTCCATAATTCTTCTGCAATATGCGGAGTAATTGGAGCAATTAGTTTTAGGAATCCTTGCATATACTCTTTTGGTAAAACGTCTGTTTTATAGCACTCGTTAATGAATACCATAAGCTGAGAAATTGCCGTATTGAAACGAAGTCCTTCTAGGTCTTCTGTTACTTTTTTCACTGTTTCATGGTAAATGCGTTCAAGGGCTTCGTTGTCTTGGTCTTTAATCTTCTCCACAACTGTACCTTCATCTGTTACCATAAGGCGCCAAATACGATCGATAAAGCGACGAGCTCCATCTAATCCGTTTGTAGACCATGCAACAGAGGCTTCTAATGGACCCATGAACATTTCATACAAGCGTAGAGTGTCAGCACCATGTGATCCAACAATCTCATCTGGGTTAACGACATTCCCTTTTGATTTACTCATCTTCTCATTATTTTCACCAAGAATCATTCCTTGGTTAAATAACTTTTGGAATGGCTCTTTTGTTGGAACTACGCCGATATCATAAAGGAATTTGTGCCAGAAACGAGCATAGAGAAGGTGAAGTACAGCATGCTCTGCTCCTCCAATATAAATATCAACTGGAAGCCATTGTTTTAATTTTTCTTCGTCCGCTAATTTCTCACTGTTATGCGGGTCAATATAACGTAGGAAGTACCAGCAGCTTCCTGCCCATTGTGGCATTGTATTTGTTTCACGGCGGCCTTTTTTGCCCGTTTTTTCATCTACAACGTTTACCCACTCTTCAACGTTTGCAAGTGGTGATTCACCTGTACCAGATGGTTTAATTTCATCTGTTTTTGGAAGCATAAGCGGTAGCTCACTTTCGTCAACAGCTGTAGTTGTCCCATCTTCCCAATGAATGATTGGAATTGGCTCTCCCCAATAACGTTGACGGCTGAATAACCAATCACGAAGACGATATGTTACTTTCTTTTCACCTTTTTTGTTCTCTTCTAGCCATGAGATCATTTTCTCAATTGCTTCTTCTTTATCTAAACCGTTAAGGAAGTCAGAGTTCACATGTGCTCCGTTTCCTGTGTACGCTTCTTTCGTAACGTCTCCACCTGAAACAACTTCTTTAATTGGTAGATCAAATGCTTGCGCAAACTCATAGTCACGCTCATCGTGAGCAGGAACGGCCATAATTGCCCCTGTTCCATATGTTGCTAGAACATAGTCTGCAATCCAAATTGGCATTTTCTCGCCGCTTACAGGATTGATTGCATAAGCTCCTGTGAAAGCACCCGTTTTTTCTTTAGCCAAATCTGTGCGTTCAAGATCACTTTTTGTTTTCACTTTGTCAATATAAGATGTAACTTCTTCTTTTTGTTCTGCTGTTGTAATTTTCTCAACAAGAGTGTGCTCTGGTGCTAGCACTGCATATGTCGCACCGAAAAGTGTATCAGGACGCGTTGTAAATGCTGTGAAGCTTTCATCTGTTCCTTCAATGTCAAATTGAACATGAGCTCCTTCAGAACGTCCGATCCAATTGCGCTGCATATCTTTAATACTCTCAGGCCAGTCAAGCTCTTCAAGGTCGTCTAACAAACGATCAGCATATTCTGTGATTTTCAAAATCCACTGTTTCATTGGACGACGCTCAACAGGGTGTCCACCGCGCTCACTTTTTCCATCGATTACTTCTTCATTTGCAAGTACTGTACCAAGTGCAGGGCACCAGTTTACAGGGATTTCATCAACATAAGCAAGCCCTTTTTCATAAAGCTTTAAGAAAATCCACTGTGTCCACTTATAATAATGAGGATCTGTTGTGTTAACTTCACGATCCCAATCGTAAGAGAACCCTAATGATTGAATTTGACGACGGAAGTTGTCAATGTTTTGCTTTGTAAAGATTGCTGGATCATTTCCTGTATCAAGCGCATATTGCTCTGCAGGCAACCCGAAAGCATCCCATCCCATTGGATGAAGAACGTTATAACCTTGCATGCGTTTTAAACGAGAAAGGATATCTGTTGCCGTATATCCTTCAGGGTGTCCAACATGAAGACCTGCTCCTGATGGATATGGGAACATATCAAGCGCATAAAACTTTGGCTTGCCTTTGTCTTCCCCTGTTTTAAATGTTTTATTGTCTAACCAATAATTTTGCCACTTCTTTTCAATTTCTTGATGATTATAAGCCATTGTGTTTCCTCCTTAAAGCCAATATATTCCAGTAAAAATAAAAAAACTCCCCTCCCACAAAGGGACGAGAGATGCTTTCCCGCGGTACCACCCAAATTAGCGCTTAAAACGCTCAGCTTTACGTCCGTAACGTGGACTAACGACAAATGCTACTGCTTTCGTTCACATTTATAGCTCAAAGGCGAGTTCACAAACATGCCTCTACTGACTCCCACCAACCGTCAGCTCTCTTAAAGACTCATGTTTCCTACTACTCCTTATCAAAGCAAATATAGTGTTCGTTACTATGTATTGTAAATAATCTAGAATAAAACTGCAAGCAATGAAAAAGCGCTTTTTCCTATTATCGCCTGCTAAAAGTTATTATAAACGAAAAATTCCGCCTATATCGCTAAAAAAAGAAAAAAGAGCGGATTTTTTCCGCTCTCTTTGTTGGTATTACAATTTCCCTTCATTTTCCTTAGAAGGTTTTGATTTAACCGGCTGACCGCCGCTCTCTTCGTAACGTTTTTTTGATTCTTTAACAGGATCGAAATCTTTTCCAACTTCCATATCGTTGCTGTTGAAGCCATTACGTGTTTTTTGTTCAGGATTATTTTTCTTTGAACGTTTTTTCATTAGAAACTCTCCTTATTTTTAATAATCTGTTAAGATCATTTCATTTTGAAGCTGCTGAATTTGTAGACGCATACGGTAAAGCTGCTCACGCTGCTGATCGTTTGCACTGTGTGCCATTTCTTCTAGGTTCATGTAAGACTGCTCAAGCATTTCCTGTGCTTTCGTATACTCTGTTGCATTGTAATGTTCTTGTTTCATTCCTTCACTAAGCTGACCTTTTGCATAGCGAAGTGAGTCTTCACACTGTTGAAGAAGATTGTCAACAGATTGACGTGTTGCCATATTAATCCCTCCATTTTCATTAACTTATAGCATATCAACGTTATTTTTTACGACTTTCCTCTCTTTTATGTAGCTTCTCCTTTAACACCTCTTATTGGAGAAAAGGAGTCATTCTGTTAAAATGGTCTATGATTTATGATGAAAAAAGGAAGGAGAAATTCTCCGAATGAAAGAAACTAATCCATTTCTGTTTGCAAGCGATCATAAACGCTACCATACATGGAATTACCATTTACGAAACACTTTTGGGCACAAGGTGTTTAAAGTAGCTCTTGACGGGGGTTTTGACTGTCCGAATAGAGACGGAACTGTTGCTCATGGAGGCTGTACATTTTGTAGTGCAGCTGGCTCAGGTGATTTTGCTGGAAATCGAGCTGAAGATTTAATCACCCAATTTAATGATATTAAAAGCAAAATGCACAACAAGTGGAAAAACGGAAAGTATATGGCTTACTTCCAAGCCTTCACAAATACCCATGCGCCACTTGCAGAACTAAAAGAAAAATATGAAACAGTTCTAAACCTTGAAGGTGTTGTAGGACTTTCCATTGGAACACGTCCTGATTGTCTTCCAGATGATGTTGTTGATTATTTAGCAGAACTAAATGAAAGAACATACCTGTGGGTTGAACTTGGTCTTCAAACTGTTCATGAACGTACAGCTCTATTAATTAATAGAGCTCATGACTATGAATGTTACGTTGAAGGAGTTAATAAACTACGAGCGCGAGGTATTCGCGTTTGTTCCCATATTATTAATGGTCTGCCTCTTGAAGATTATGACATGATGATGAAAACAGCTCACGAGGTGGCAAAATTAGATGTCCAAGGCATTAAAATCCATCTTCTTCATCTCTTAAAGAAAACACCAATGGTCAAACAATATGAAAAAGGACAGCTTGAATTTTTAGCTTTTGACGATTACATCAACCTTGTCTGTGACCAACTTGAAGTGCTTCCTCCTGAAATGGTTGTTCACCGTTTAACAGGAGATGGTCCAATTAACCTTATGATTGGTCCAATGTGGAGCGTTGATAAGTGGAGTGTTTTAAATGCAATCGATGATGAATTAAAAAAACGAAATAGCTACCAAGGACGGCTTTTTGAACGAAAGGAAGTAAAAGTGTAATGAATATTGAACGCGTATTAACTTTCTCCAAAACGCTTCTTGAAAAAGTAACAGAGAACGGAGATTTTGCTGTTGACGCAACAGCAGGAAACGGTCATGACACTCTTTTCCTAGCAAATCTTGTTGGCGAGAAAGGACACCTTTATAGCTTTGATATCCAACAAAATGCAATTGATGAAACTTATAATCGCTTGAATGAGGCAAAAAAAATCGAAAATGTCACGCTTATTCATGATGGTCATCATCATTTCCACCAATACATCCCTTTTGAATTAAAAGGAAAGCTAAGCAGTGCCATATTCAATCTTGGCTATTTACCCGGTGGAGACAAAAAGATTGTCACGACCCCTGACACAACTATCGAAGCTGTGAAAGGACTTCTACAATGGTTGAAAAAGGGAGGAATTATTGTTCTCGTTGTCTATCATGGTCATGAAGAAGGAGCAGTAGAACGAGATGCCCTTATGCAGTATGTCGCAACACTAGACCAAAAAAATGCGCGCGTATTGAAATACGAGTTTTTAAATCAAAAAAACAATCCTCCTTTTATCATTGCCATTGAAAAAAGTACTCCTTAATGCGGAGTACTTTTTTGTAATATGCGATATAAACGTCCATTCCAATAAAAAAATCGGCTTATCTTTCCTCCAAGCTTAATAATCTTTTTAGCCTGCTTATGAACATTTCGCTGTTTTTTTACTTTTCGATCTGAAAGATACAATCCAAGAAGACCTCTATTAATAAAGTGGTGAAAATGCTCATGTGGAAGACCTTTAATTTTTTTGTCTGCTTCACTCACAAAATGGTAAAAGCGTTTCATCATTTCCTCTTGTTCTGGATAATAAAAACAGAAGTTCAAATCTCCCTCTTCTTTATCTTCTTCTTGATCAATAAAATAGTCTAATAAAATGTGAAGTCCTTGAATATAAGGGAAGTATCCTGACATAATTTGCATTGCTTGCTGTTTAGTGAAATCACGTTGAAAACTATAAGAAACAAGACAAAAAATGCCAAGGGTTGAACCTGCACAGGCCGAAAATTCATACCAAGTCATATTTGGAAATTTCTCCTGATGCTCGTGAAACCACGTTTCTAACCGGTGAACGCGCTCCTCTTCTCTCACATGTTTATGTATTTGCAAATCACAATAATAGTGGCAAAGCTCTAATAAATGGCTTTTAATGAGTGGATAATGTTCAATACTTGCTAGCACTTCCTGACATGTTTGAACAAGAGCGTGCAAATACCCCCCATCATTTTGATCCTCTCGATAACGATAATATTCTCCGAGTGTCGCATGTGGGGTAAGAGCATGCGGCATTGATTCATGAAGAGCCGCAAAGTCAAGTGGATCAAGCGAAGTACTTCGATCACACAAGTTATCAAGGTAGTCACTGATCGTTTGGTAAGCAACAATAAAACGGATTGCTTTTTTAAATTCTCCACATGCAAGCAACCCCATAATTGATCCACCTTCACAGTGAAAGGTTTTATCATTTATGCTTGCTAACGCTTGAGTTCGAAGTTCTTCATTTGGAATATTTCTGGCTTTTTTCTTCCACTTCAACAATTCTTCATGAACAATCGGCATTACTTCTTTATAGACTTTTCTCATTAACATAAAAGGGTGTTTTGGTATCTCCACATTGCTCACCTCGAGATTGTTACGGCTCTATTTTTCCCGTTATACATGTAAATGAACAAAGCTTTTCGCATAAGCAAACACTTGGTCCTGTTCAGGCTCATTGAATACTTCATGATAAAGTCCTGTCCATTCCTTATAAATTTTTTCACTTAAACTCATATCATCAAACCATTGTCTTACAATAAATTTCTCAATAATCTTATCTTCCCCAGCTTGAAGAATTAATAACGGTACATCTGGAAATTTATCCATATCTTTAAAAGCTAAATTCATCGCTTCCACAAACTGACGGTACCAGCGTACAGACACTTTTTTTACATACAGCTTATCTTCTTTATGTTCTCTCCACAGACGCTGATTTCTTGTGACATTTTCAATCACAAGTGGAGACTGAACAAGTTTACCAGGCATGAGCTTATTTAAACCTTTTGAAAGGACATCTTTAAAGGCTGGTGGTTGTTCTTTTAATCCTAAGGCTGGTGATGATAAAATAACTCCCCATACAGGCAAACTGCGAAGTTGAAGCGCTCGTATAGCCGTCAATGCTCCCATACTGTGTCCTAGTAGAAAAATGGGTAAGTCGTATGTTTGCGCTTCTTCAACCCATTCTTCAATTGCTTCAATATACTCATTAAAAGAGCGAATATGTCCTCTTCTTCTCGTTGTCACTCCTTGGCCTGGAAGATCTCCCATAATAACGTGAAAACCTTCTTCATTCCATCTTTCTCTCAGCCATTCATAGCGTCCGTGATGCTCTCCTGCTCCATGGATGATGACCATGACTCCCTTTGCGTTCTCTACTTCCCATGTCCACATATTATGTACTTCCCTTCTTTTTATATTTACCGATGCAAAAAAAGTTTGTACACTTACATTAGAAGATTCTTTGTTTTTTTGCAACTGATAACATGGAGGGATAATAAATGTTATACGCTTACAAAGGAAAAGAACCACGCATTTCAGATACCGTTTTCATTGCTGACTATGTAACGATTACAGGAGATGTTGAAATTGGAGATGAAAGCAGCATTTGGTTTAATACCGTTATCCGGGGGGATGTTGCCCCAACAATTATTGGTCGTCGAGTGAACATCCAAGATCAATCAACACTTCATCAGAGCCCCAATCATCCTCTTGTAATTGAAGATGATGTAACAGTCGGTCACGCCGTTATTTTACATAGCTCGATCATTCGTAAAAAAGCATTAGTTGGAATGGGATCCACAATTTTAGATGGAGCAGAAATCGGCGAAGGAGCTTTTATTGGTGCAGGAAGTCTTGTTCCTCCTGGTAAAAAAATACCTCCAAATTCTCTTGCTTTTGGACGGCCAGCTAAAGTTATTCGAACGCTAACAGAAGAAGACATAAAAGAAATGGAACGCATCCGTACAGGATATGTAGAAAAAGGACAATATTATAAGAAGCTGTCTCCTCTTGAATGACAGAATTTACACACCGCTCATGCGGTGTGTTTTTTTGTAAAGAAAAGCTACATGATAATTTTACAAATTCTTAGCACTAACTCTAAAATTTCTTTCTACAATAGAAGTAAGGGCTTTAAAAAGGAGATGAAACACGAAATGGAAAGATGGCTAAAAAGAGCCTATATATTTGAATGCTTTTTATTCCGTTCACTTAACAACCAATTTCACCGTAAATGGTTGAACGGGTATTTTCGTTTTATTACACATCTAGGAGGAGCAGCTGTCTCCATCAGCGTTTGTCTCTTACTTCTTTTCTTGCCTTTTGAAACATTGAAGGCAGCAAGTTTGGCAAGTGCTTTAGCACTAGCTTTAAGTCATATCCCAGTTGCTCTCTTAAAAAAACTTTATCCAAGAAAACGACCTTATCTTCAAATTATAAACAGCTATGTTTTACAGAATCCTTTGCGTGATCATTCTTTTCCATCTGGTCATACGACAGCTATTTTTGCTATCTCAACACCTTTTATTATTTCATTTTCTGTTCTTTCTCTTTTGCTTCTTCCACTTTCATTAAGCGTCGCACTCTCGAGAATTTATCTTGGTCTTCATTACCCAAGCGATGTTGCAGCTGGTATGCTTATTGGCAGTTCATTTGGCTATGGATGTTTTTCTTTTTTTCTGTAGATCATGATTTTTCATTGGAGGGATTGAAATGAAAATTGCCATCTTCACAGATACCTTTACACCTGATGTTAATGGGGTCGCGAAAACATTGAAAAGACTCACGGAGCATTTGCGTAATGAACATATTTCATTCCAACTTTTTGCTCCTGATAGTACGGGAGAAAAGCCATATTCGCTCAATGTTCATCGATTTATGAGCTTACCGTTTTTTCTTTATCCACAATGTCGGCTCGCCCTTCCCAACATGCTCAAAATCCGGCAACAGCTTCAATCTTTCAAACCAGATATTATTCATGTAGCGACTCCCTTCAATGTAGGACTTTGTGGAATTCACTATGCTAAAAAATTCAACGTCCCTCTCGTTGGTTCTTATCATACTGATTTTGATCAATATCTTTCTTACTATGATTTAGAGTTTCTTTCTCCTCTTGTCTGGAAGTATATGAAATGGTTTCATCGCTCAATGAAAACGATTTTTGTACCTTCTCAAGATACAAAAGAAACGCTTATGCGACGTGGTTTTTCTAATCTTTCCATTTGGTCCCGTGGCGTTGATCATCGCCTTTTTCATCCTCACTACCATAAAAAAAATGTTCGGGATGCTTATCATATTAAAGAACCCTACGTTATTACATATGTTGGGCGTCTTGCTCCTGAAAAAAATTTAGAACTTCTAATGAATGTGGCTCAGGCCCTTCCTTCCAAGCTGCAAGATAATGTCCATTGGCTCATTATTGGCGATGGGCCAATGAAAAAACAGCTTGAACAAAAGGCACCTAGAAATATGTCTTTCACAGGATTTCTAAAAAGCAAAGAAATTGCACCTTTGTACGCAGCCTCTGATTTGTTTTTTTTCCCTTCTACAACCGAAACGTTTGGAAATGTTGTTCTTGAAGCTGCTGCTTCAGGAATCCCAACAGTTGCAGCAAATGCAGGAGGAGTAAAATCGATTGTCAAAGATAGAAAAACAGGTTTTTTATGTGATCCTACTACCCCTGATGAGTTTATTAAAGCTGTGATCCTTCTTTTAACAAGGCATCATGATCGACTGCAAATGGGAAATGAAGCTCGTCATTACGCCCTTACTCAAACATGGGATAACATTTTCGCCAACCTTCTTACTCAGTATGAAGAAACAATTTCAGTTGCTTCTACAACAAGTAAGCTTGCTTAAAAAAGAGATCCTCGCTATCAACGAGGATCTCTTTTTACATTTTCTGCTGAAAAAAGTATTGACTTTCTCTCTACTTCAACATACAGTATTAACTGTACTATTTATGTTAATACAGATATAACAATTTAATTTTATAAAATGAAAGAGAGGAAAAAGCATGATTAGCATAAAAAACATTTCCCATTCTTTTAAAATTGGCAAAAAAGGCACAGAAGAGACCGTTCCTGTCTTAAAAGATGTTTCTATGGACATTCCTAAAGGTGAAATTACCTGTATTGTTGGAAAAAGTGGCTCCGGTAAATCAACGCTTCTTAACTTAATTTCTGGTTACATTGCTCCAACAGAAGGAACCATCGAAATCAATAATCAAACGGTCACAAACTTCAATGAAAAGGAATGGGCTCAGTTTCGTCTTGAGCATTTTGGGTTCATCTTTCAAAACTTTCAACTTATCCCTAGCCTTACTACATATGAAAATATTGAACTGCCGCTTACCTTAAAAGGTATGCGCAAGTCCCACCGAAAACAAAAGGTTCTAGAAATTCTACAAACAGTTGGATTAGAGAACCACCGTAATCATTATCCTAATGAGCTTTCAGGCGGACAGCAGCAGCGTGTTAGTATCGCAAGAGCGCTTGTTTTGAACCCTTCTATTATTCTTGCAGATGAACCAACAGGAAGCTTAGATTCGGAGACTGAGAGAGTTATTCTTTCTTTCATTCAAACGTTAAATAAACAATATGGAATTACATTTGTCATGATTACTCATGATGAAGAAGTATCCTCTATCGCACATCATAAGCTTCACTTACACGATGGTGTACTACGCAAAGAAGGTGTAAAAAATGAATTTTAAAGATCAAGTTAGTTTTATTAAACGGAATATGAAGAAAAACCGTCTCCGCGTCTTTATGACCGTTCTGGCAACAGCTATGTCGTGTGCATTTCTTGTTGTGCTTGCTTCAATTGGTTTTGGAATGCAAAAGACAGTTACAGACGAAATACTCTCACAGCAGATTGTCACAAAGATTCCTATTTACGGTAGCGACAAGGATACTAAAGATTTAAGTGGTGACTTAAAAAAAGACTTAAAAGACAACGAAAATGTCAAAGCTATTGTTGAACATAAAACAGTTAACGAACCTATTCAAACAATGCTCGGGGAACGATCTAACGAGAATTCTTCTCTCATTTTTACAGATATGAAACAAGAAACAAACGCAGGAATGAATCTTTCAAAAGGAAGGATGCCAACTTCGTCACATGAAATTGTTGTTGGCTATAATTTTGCAAGTCAGCTTTGGTCTAAGAAAGAACAGGAAAAGTTTGAACAAGAACTTAAAAAATCTGAACAAAATGCAAACCATGATATAAAACCGCCTAAAGGCTTTCAAGGTAATATTTTAAATAAAAGCATTACTCTAAAGGTGTCTAATACAGACGAAGAGACTGGGAAAGTAAAGAAGGAGAAATCCTATACTTTTAAAATTGTAGGCATTACAAAAGAAAACTCAAACGATTGGGTTATTGATTCAAATATCTTTATTAGTAATGCATTTCTAAGTGATTTCTCAAACATTCTTGGAGTTGAAGAGGACAGCTTTTCAACAGACTTAGCTGTTTTTGCAGATAAATTTGAGCATGTAGAGCGATTAACAAAAGTGCTGTTAGATAAAGGTTATCAAGCAAACTCTGTGACACAGCAGCTTGATAATATTAATAAGTTTTTTACAGCTTTCAAAATTGGACTAGTATTTGTTGGAACTATCGCTGTAATTATTTCAGCTATCGGTATTTTTAATACAATGACAATGGCTGTCACAGAACGAACTCAAGAAATTGGGATTATGAAAGCGATTGGGGCACAACCAAAAGTTATTCAAAAAATCTTTTTAATGGAAAGTGCCTTTATTGGAGTTTTAGGGTCTATTATTGGGATTATTGTGTCCTATATTGTAAGCTTTGGGGCAAATGCTATTCTACCAATGATTCTTACTTCTGTATTAAGTGAAGGAACGGACGATTCATTCCATGTTACTTATTCTTATATTCCGCTTTCACTCATTATTATTGCCGTAGTTATTAGCGCTGGCGTTGCGGTTCTTTCAGGATTAAGACCCGCTCGTAAAGCAACAAAAACAAATGTCCTTTCTGCTCTAAGAAGAGAGATATAAAAAAAGCTTGTCACTAAATTAGTGACAAGCTTTTTTTGATTATTTTTCAAGGGCTTGAGTACGAAGAGCTTCAGCTTTATCCGTTAATTCCCATGGTAGTTCAACATCAGTACGACCAAAGTGTCCATAAGCAGCAGTTTGCTTATAAATTGGACGACGTAGGTTCAACATGTTGATAATTCCAGCTGGGCGAAGATCAAAGTTGTTGCGAACAACGTCAACAAGTACTTCTTCAGATACTTTGCCTGTTTTGAACGTATCAATTGAAATTGATACAGGTTGTGCAACACCAATTGCGTATGCAAGCTGTACTTCACATTTGTCAGCTAAACCTGCAGCAACAATGTTCTTTGCTACGTAACGAGCAGCATATGCTGCTGAGCGGTCCACTTTTGTTGGATCTTTACCAGAGAAAGCTCCACCACCGTGGCGAGCATATCCACCGTACGTATCAACGATGATTTTACGTCCAGTTAAACCTGCATCACCTTGAGGGCCACCAATTACAAAACGACCTGTTGGGTTGATGAAGTATTTTGTTTCTTCATCAATAAGCTCTGCTGGTACAACTGGGTTAATAACATATTCTTTTACATTACGTTGAATTTGCTCAAGCGTAATTTCTGGATGATGCTGCGTTGAAATAACAATTGTATCAATACGAACAGGTTTATCATTTTCATCATATTCAACTGTTACTTGTGTTTTAGCATCTGGACGAAGGTAAGGAAGAATTTCTTCTTTACGTACTTCTGCTAAGCGACGAGCTAAACGGTGTGATAATGAAATTGGAAGAGGCATAAGCTCTTTTGTTTCATTACAAGCAAATCCGAACATAAGACCTTGGTCTCCTGCTCCAATTGCTTCAATTTCTTCTTCAGACATTGATCCTTCACGAGCTTCAAGAGCTTGGTCAACACCTTGAGCGATATCAGCAGATTGCTCATCAATAGATGTTAATACAGCACAAGTTTCAGCATCAAAACCATATTTTGCACGAGTGTAACCAATTCCTTTAATTGTTTCACGAACAATTTTCGGGATATCCACATAAGTAGAAGTTGTAATTTCCCCTGCTACTAATACTAAACCAGTTGTTACAGATGTTTCACAAGCAACACGAGCATTAGGGTCATTTTCTAAAATAGCATCAAGGATTGAGTCCGAAATTTGGTCACAAATTTTATCTGGGTGGCCTTCTGTCACAGACTCAGAAGTAAATAAACGACGTTTAACTGACATCTTTGTTCCTCCTTCTAAAGGTAGCAAATCTATGATACGGTACTCATTCCCTTATTATTGTAAATAAAGTTCCCTCTTACACACATATAAAAAAACCTTTCCTAGCTTGAGGAAAGGTTTAACGTCAAAGTTTGCCTTTCGCTCTTATCGATCAAGGTTTCCCTTGCGTCAGGTTAGCACCTTTTCATCTTTAATTGATGACGGTTGCTGGGTTTCATAGGGCCATGTCCCTCCACCATCTCGGGATAAGAGAGTATCCGTTCAATGACTTATCTTAACGTACAAAAGGGAAAAGTGTCAATACGTTTTAGGAACTTCCTTTTCCTTAATGTGTTATCCGTTTCATTTAAGAGAGAAAACTCTTTTTTCTCTAGTCTAGGATATCTTTCCTCTCCTCCTATCTATCATAGAGAGTAAGGAAGAAAGACTCTGTTTCAGATAGCTATAATAAGGTAAACTTTTAAAAAAGATGGTTGTTTTTTCACTAGAACTTTCCTCTTTACTTTACTATAGGCAGATTTTCTACCAGCATATTTTTTTTACCCTAAAAAAGAACATACGTTCCGGTTAGGAGGATTTTTTATGAAACCTTTTCATTCTTTGCCTAATAACTCCTTATTAAAGCATTTTTTCTCTTCACCTTCTCACCAAAGAAAGTTTGAGAACTACCAGCAGAATCCAAGCAAGCAAACAAAAAAAGAGCTTGATCAAGCTTTTAAATGTTTTTATGAGGAAGTTCGACTTGTCGCATACTTTTCTCGATTTCTTTCTTCAGAAGCTATCGTTTTTAAAAAGAAGATTCAAAAATATGAATATACTCACTCTTTTGTATTGGATAAACCAGTGTTTGAAAATAACAGAGAGCCTAGAATAAATATGATTGAGGATAACAATTTTTTTAATTATTATCATCAGCATGAGGAACATATAGAGGAATGTATTACAAACGAATACACTTATCACTGTGTCAAAATGCTTACAAAACGCGAAAAAATCGTTCTCTATCTACATTTTTATGTTTGTTTAACAAACGTTGAAATTGCTCAAAAGCTAGCTGTCTCTCCCCAAGCCATCTCAAAAACGAAAAAAAATGCCCTGAGAAAACTGAGGAGGTCTAGAATATGATGGAAAGTATAAGCATTGTCTCTCTTATCCAGCATGCAGGATTTCCGATAGCTATGACATTCTACTTGTTATCTCGTTTTGAGAAGCGCATGGAAAATTTAGAACGCGAAGTATCCCAACTTCGTGCACTTCTGCAAGGTAGAAAGGAAGGATAATTTTGAATGAACAAACTAAAGAACAATATAAAATGGCTGTTCTCAATCTGCTTCAACCTAAGATTGCAAGCCTTGTAAAAGAAGCCCATCCCGTTTATCAAGAAGATTTAGAACAAGAATTAAAACTCAAAATGCTTGAGAAAATGCAAACTCCCTTTTTACACAATATCCCTAGTTTCTTTGAATTTGTGTCATCTAACGAAAAAAAATAAAACTCAAATTTAAATTGTATAACACTTTTAAATTACAGAAACAATATAACACTCAACCCTTATTATAAAATTATTTATCTAATACAATATCAGTAAAGAAATGCACTTTTTTCATAAATTAGTATAGACTATTTAAATAAATGTGTTATACTCTTTTTAAGTTAAAATAAAAACGTTATGAAAAAAGGATGATATTGCTTATGAGTACTGTCGATATGTCAACAAAATTAACTGAACTATTAACGCTTCCGTCTGTTCAACATAACCTTGCAACACCTTCTCTTGTTGAACGTATTTTAGATCGTAAAGAAGGTGTATTAACAGAAACAGGAGCCGTCAGTGTTGCAACAGGAAAGTACACAGGGCGTTCTCCTCTTGACAAATTTGTTGTTCGTGATGCTTCTGTCGAAAAAAAAATCAATTGGGGGCAGGTAAACCAACCAATTGCTCCTGATACGTTTTCTCGTTTATATGAGAAAGTTGTAAATCATTTAAAGAAAAAAGATGAACTTTTTGTATTTGATGGTTTTGCAGGGGCAGACGAGAAATACCAGCTTCCTCTTCGCGTTATTAATGAATATGCATGGCACAATCTATTTGCGCGTCAGCTATTTATCCGCCCTGACAAAGATGCGGATTTAAAGATTCATAAGCCTGAGTTTACAATTGTATCAGCACCTGACTTCAAAGCAGATCCGGCTATAGATGGCACAAACTCTGAAACATTCATTATTATTTCTTTTGAAAAGCGCATTATCTTAATTGGAGGAACAGAATATGCTGGGGAAATGAAAAAATCCATTTTCTCTGTTATGAACTTCCTTCTTCCTGAGCAAGATATTTTATCAATGCATTGTTCAGCGAACGTTGGCAGTGAAGGTGATGTTTCCCTTTTCTTCGGTTTATCTGGAACAGGAAAGACAACCCTTTCTGCAGATGAAAATCGCCGTCTTATTGGAGATGACGAGCACGGATGGTCAAATTCTGGCGTCTTTAATATTGAAGGTGGATGCTATGCTAAATGTATTGGTTTAACAAAAGAAAAAGAGCCTCAAATTTTTGATGCTATCCGTTTTGGAGCAGTACTTGAGAACGTTTTTGTAGATCCAAAAACGAAAGCTCCGGACTATAATGATAATGCACTAACGGAAAATACAAGAGCAGCTTATCCACTTGAGTCTATTGATAATATTATAAAACCAAGTGTTGCAGGTCACCCTTCAACAATCATCTTTCTTACAGCAGATGCAACAGGTACGCTACCTCCAATTAGCAAACTAACAAAAGAACAAGCTATGTATCATTTCTTAAGCGGATACACTAGTAAACTAGCAGGAACAGAACGAGGTGTCACAGCACCTGAAGCTACATTCTCTACGTGCTTTGGCTCTCCATTCCTTCCTCTTCCTGCTACTGTATATGCTGAGATGCTTGGAAAGAAAATTGTAGAGCACGGTGTGGACGTTTATCTTGTAAACACAGGATGGACTGGCGGCGTTTATGGTGTTGGCCAACGTATGAACCTAGCTTACACACGCGCAATGGTTCAAGCAGCACTTGAAGGTGAACTTGCTAATGTAGAAACAGTTCAAGACGGTATTTTTGGGCTTCATATGCCAATGCATGTTCCTGGAGTGCCAGATGAAGTTCTGCAGCCTTTCAAGACGTGGAAAAACCCTGAGGAATATAAAAATGCAGCAACAACGCTTGCATATCAATTCAAAGAGAATTTCAAAAAATTCTCAACAAACAATTCTAAGATTGAAAAGCTTGGTGGACCAATCGTTTAATCGAAAGAGCGAGCGCAACAGCGCTCGCTCTTTTAGTTTGTAGAATTCAAGGAAATGAACTCATATGTTAAAAAAGTCGTTTCTTTGGACCATTCTATTTTCTTTATGATTGCTCGTCCTCGACTTTCGCCTTCTTTAGTCGTACGGATGTCAATTGGAATATCAAGTGGGTAAAGACGGTATCCACTTTTTTCAAGTGCAAACTCGTTCTCCCCTACTCTTTCTTCGTTGCCTTTTGTTACAATCATCGTGTTTAGCTCCATTGGCATACCCATAAAAATCACCTCTTTTTTTTTATTATATCAAATTATCAAACCTGTGAAAGACTGGAATGCTTCTTCATCCAGCTTGTAAGTGAATGAACAATTCGGCGATTTTCACGTGGTGGAAAGTAATGTGTAAACCCCTCAAAGTACCATGCCTCATATGTATGATTTAACTTTTTGAGTTCTTCTTCTAATTTGTAAGCATGTTGCACTGAGACATTTTCATCTTGTACTCCATGTATAAGCAGTACAGGACAAGAAATTCGATCCACTTCATAAAGAGGCGTACGCCACTTGTAAGCCTCTGGCACCTTATTTGGACTTCCTCCAATAACGCGCTTCATCATTCTACGCAAGTCTTTTCGCTCATTGTAGGTGAGCACCATGTCTGTTACGCCTCCCCATAATACAAGAGAGCGAACAGTATCGGATAATTCAGCAACAAGAAGAGCCATTACTCCTCCTCTTGAAAATCCAAAAACGTGAATATTATCTTCGTCTACTTTTGAATGTTGCTCAAGCACTCTCAAAGCACTCAGCGCGTCATAACGATCTTCTCCTGCAAAATCTTCATTTCCTTCTCCCCCTTGGTTTCCTCTATAAAAAGGGGCCATAACAACAAACCCTTCTGAAGCAAATTGAACAATTCGACCAACTCGAACCATGCCAACGCTTTTAATGCCTCCTCTCAAATATAAAAAACCGTCGTATCTTCCGTTAGCTACAGGCTCTGCCAAAAGCCCTTTAACACGCAATCCATCCACCATATATTCCACAATATGAAGGAGCACATGCGGATTGGGTGATGGAAATCGCTGCTTACTAACTACCGTTCCATTTAGCAAAAAACATCATCCTTTAAAATAATTTTTCTAGGCATTCACACAAATTGTCTCCTCCTCATATTTTATCAATATAGACAAAATAAGTCTTTTTAAAGGAGGTTTACTCTTTCATGATGAAAAAAGGTAAAGTTTATTTATCTATAGCTCTTCTCTTAGTTTGCTTAAGTTTGTTTGGATGTAGTCAAGAAACGAAAAAAACGGTCAGAGTCGGGGAAGTAACGCATTCTATCTTTTACGCTCCACAGTATGTGGCTGTTTCCAAAGGTTATTTTGAAGAAGAAGGATTAGAGGTTGAATTAAAAACAACTTGGGGCGGAGACAAAACAATGACGTCTTTACTATCAGACGGCATAGATGTTGCTCTCGTTGGTTCTGAAACATCCATTTATGTGCAATCTCAAGGAGCAGATGATCCTGTCGTTAACTTTGCACAGTTAACAGAAAACGATGGAACTTTTTTAGTAGCAAGAGAAAAAATAGAGAACTTCTCATGGGAACAGCTTAAAGGTTCTACATTTCTCGGTCAGCGTAAAGGTGGCATGCCACAAATGGTTGGTGAGTATGTATTAAAGCAGCATAATATTGATCCTAAACAAGATTTAGAGCTTATCCAAAATATTGATTTTGCAAACGTTGCGAATGCCTTTGCATCAGGAACAGGTGATTATGTACAGCTTTTTGAACCAACGGCAAGTATTTTTGAACAACAAGGAAAAGGCCATATTGTTGCCTCATTTGGAACCGAATCAGGGAAAGTTCCTTACACTTCTTTTATGGCGAAAGAAAGCTACCTTACTGAAAATGAAGAAACAATGGAGAAATTCACACGCGCTCTTTATAAAGCGCAAAAATGGGTTGATGAGCACAGCGCAGAGGAAGTAGCAAAAGAGATTGCTCCTCAGTTTGAAGATACGTCCTTAGAAACAATTGAAACTGTTGTTGATCGTTACAAGTCACAAGATTCCTATGCAAAAGATCCTTTGCTAAACAAAGCAGAGTGGAATCAGCTTGAGGAAATTATGAAAGAAGCAGGCGAACTACCTAAAAATGTAGATTATACAAAACTTGTAAACACGAAGATAGCCAAAAAGGCTATGGAAGAGTAGGCGATAAAAAATGACATTTCTTGATGTTCAAAACATAAGCCATACGTACTTCTCAAAAAAGCAGGCTACTTCCGTTCTTGAGAACATTTCATTCACTCTTGAAGAAGGCGAATTTATTTCTCTTTTAGGACCGAGTGGCTGTGGAAAAACAACGCTTCTTTCTATCATTTCTGGACTCCTTTCCCCCACAGAAGGGAGCATACTTATCCAAGATCAAAAAATGAAAGACCGTAAAGACTTAATTGGCTATATGCTTCAACAAGATTATTTGTTTAATTGGAAAACGATAAAAGAAAATGTCCTTCTTGGGCCTAAAATCAAAAAGCAAAAGTCAGCAGAATGGGAGGAAAAGGCGACAGCTCTCTTAGAAACTGTTGGATTGCCAAATGTAGAATCCCTCTATCCAAGCGAGCTTTCAGGTGGGATGAGGCAGCGTGTTTCACTCGTTCGTACCCTCATTACGAATCCACAGCTTTTATTACTTGATGAACCCTTTTCAGCGTTAGATTTTCAAACCAAATTAAAGCTTGAAGATCTTGTTGGAGAAACGTTAAAGAATTTCAATAAAACTGCCGTTCTTGTTACACACGATATTGGTGAAGCCATTGCAATGAGCGACCGTATTTTTCTTCTTTCAAGAAATCCGGGGAGGCTTTCTAAAACATTTATCGTTCCTCAAAGTTTACGGAGATTATCACCGCTTGCAGCACGTCAACATGAAGAATATAATGCCTTATTTCAACGCATTTGGAAGGAGTTTGAACGTCTTGAACAATAATAAAAATACAACCTTCCTTCATGAACAGTATTTGCGTACCTTAAAAAGAGAAAAAGTTTATGTTCGTCTTTTTCAACTTCTTATTCTCGTTTCTTTTTTTGTTCTATGGGAAGTTGGTTCGCGAACAAAAATTTTAGATCCGCTTATTTTCAGTTCCCCTGTTAAAGTGAGCGAGCTTTTTATTGAAAAGCTGATGGATGGCTCTCTGCTACAGCATACAAGCGTCACTCTTTTTGAAACACTGCTCGGGTTTTTAATTGGGACGCTTGCTGGGATTTTACTTGCATCGCTTCTTTGGTGGTCGCCAAAGCTTGCTAAAATTCTTGATCCTTACCTTGTTGTATTAAATGCCATGCCTAAAGTAGCGCTCGGACCGATTCTGATTGTTGCGATTGGTCCCAACTTTTCCTCCATTCTAATTATGGGGGCGCTCATTTCTGTAATTATTACTACCATTGTTATTTATACATCATTTAAAGAAGTGGATCCTAACTATGTAAAAGTGCTTCGTATTTTCAATGCTTCACGACTTCAATGTTTTAAAGAAGCCATCCTACCAAGTTCTTTTCCAGCTATCATTTCTACTTTTAAAGTGAACGTTGGATTATCTTGGGTAGGCGTTATTGTCGGGGAATTCCTCGTTTCAAGTCAAGGGCTCGGTTATATGATTATTTATGGATTCCAAGTCTTTAATTTTACCCTTGTGCTTCTAAGCCTCTTGCTTATTGCCATTTTAGCTACGCTTATGTATCAAGGCGTTGCTATTCTTGAAAAAAAGTTGATGAAATAATAAAAAGGAACATCTCTTATGAAGATGTTCCTTTTTGAGGTAATATTCCCTGACGTCGCATTTCAGTTAACACGTGCTGAAGAACGTCATCTTTCATAATAAAACTGTATTCTTCATGATTTTTAATATCTTTTGGTAATTCTCTTACTAAAACAGGTCCTTTAGTTTCTAGGTAATCATCTCTTTTTTTAATCTCTGGAATAGAAGCAAAGTAAATGTTTTTGATAATAATTCGTTGGCGGCTACATACTTTATACTGCCCTAAATAGTGTAAACCTGTAACAACTCCACCTGTTTCCTCCATTACCTCTCGTCTAGCAGCTTCTGCAGGTGTCTCTCCTTGCTCTACTTTTCCACCTGGAAACTCCATTCCACGTGTTGAATGATCTGTTAAGAGCCATTGGCCTTCGAAACGACACACAACCCAGACATGTTTTGGGTTTTTAGAAAAAGCATGTTTATTAAAAGACAAAAAAACTTGATTCTGGTAGCTATCTTTAAACGTGTACATATGACATTACTCCATCGCTCATTATTATGATTTCTATTGTAGCATAGAAGTTTTCAATACGTTCTTTTTTCCCGACAAAAAAAGAGCAATTATTGAAATCACTCTTTATTTCTGTTCAGCAACGGCAGGATTTGTTCAATATGGGCTTTGGCATTCTCATCTCCAAGCTCATACAATTTATCATATATAGCACAAATATGGCGATCATAAATGTCATTTCCTTTATCATGATGATATTCTAAGTATGGAACATGGGCTCTGAAGTAGTTACCCCAATCTGTTGCTCTGTTTTCATTAAAAATTTCTCTTAGTTCTTCTATTTCCTCATTATTGGCATAAATCGTATAGTTCCAATCTGACGCAGTGCTAATTTGTGAAATTTCCCCTGTTGCTAATGTAACGTAATAGGTTTGTCGCTCGTTTATCATAGAATTCTCTCCTCTTTGTAGAGATAATAGTGTTCTTATCCCACAAAAAGGAGAAAAGTATTCATTTTATTTTTTAAATCGGTTTTGTAAGGCTTGAATTGCATTGATAATAATTTGTGGTACAGGTAGTCCTGCCCTTTTTGCGTTATCAGTGATAGAAATGATTTCGTTAAGCGTATAAAATAGGATTGTTGTATTGCGGATGAAATTCTCATCCCAGAGTAGAACATCCATAAAGTTTGCTACAGCAACTAAAATAAAAATTAAAATCTTTTGAGCAATTCCTCTATAACCGATACGGCTATTGAATTTCTTGTGCACAATAGCTGATAGCAAGCCAGTTATATAATCGAGAATAACGCATGCCAAAAGAATAGTTAGTAAATAATTCCATTCGCCGAACAGCAGTCCAGTAAAAGATCCGATGCTAGCAATGCCGAGCAAGAAAGACTGTTTAAACACAGTTTCCCTCCTCCCAAACTCCTATGATAGGAAATAGTTAATTCACAATATTATTATATGTACAAACTACCAAAGTGCGTGGGAGTTTAAAGAAATGAAGATAACGTGTAAAAAAAGAGGGAAAAGGAGGCATATATCATATAAAAAAGCAAACAAGCATAAGGCCTGTTTGCTTTTCATTACATTTTCACAATAACTCTACCCGTTGATTTTGCTTGTAAAATGTTGTCTAGGGCACTTGGAAGATCTTCTAAGGAAATTTCTTTATTCACAAGCTTTGAGAAGTCTTGGGGTTTTAAATCTCCTCCCATTCGCTCCCAAAGTTTTTGTCTACGCTCCATTGGACAATAAACAGAATCAATGCCAAGGAGGTTTACCCCGCGCAGTATGAATGGATAAACAGATGTTGGAACTTTACCTCCACCCGTTAACCCACTTACGGCAACAGAACCGTTATAAGAGATTTGACTAAGAATTGACGCTAACACTTCACCACCAACAGGATCTACGGCTCCTGCAAACTTTTGTTTATCAAGCGCTTTTATTTTGCCATTGTAAACATCCTCACGCGAGATAATCTCAGATGCCCCAATACTTTTCAAATACTCGTGCTGTGATTCTTTCCCACTGCTTGCTACAACGGTATATCCACGCTTAGAAAGCATTGCGATAGCAACGCTACCAACTCCACCTGTTGCTCCTGTCACAAGAACATCACCGTTTTCTTCTTGAAGACCGTTTTCTTCTAGTCGTTGAACAGATAGAGCAGCTGTGAATCCTGCTGTGCCTAAAATCATTGCTTCTTTTAATGTTAAACCTTCTGGTAACGGAACAATCCAATCTCCACGAAGGCGTGCATATTCACTATAACCACCAAAATGAGAAACCCCAATTTCGTAGCTTGTTGCAATTACTTTGTCACCTTCTTTAAAGCGCTCATCTTTTGATGAAACAACTTCTCCTGCAAGATCAATTCCAGGGATAAAGGGATAAGAAGAGACAATTTTTCCATTTTTAATACTTGCTAGTCCATCTTTATAGTTCACACCAGAGTAAGCAACTTTTACAATAACATCTCCTTCTGGTAAGTCTGACAGAGATAGATGCTCAATGTTCCGTGAAACATCTTCACCTTGTTCACGAATAACTAATGCTTTAAAAGTCTCTTTCATAAAAATGCTCCTTTCTTATATTCCCATACAATTTATATTAAATGAAAACAGAGAGTGTAACAAATATCTGCTACACTCTCTGCCCTCACGCTTCTGAAATTGCTTTTAAAACTGTTTTGCAGCCCATCCAAAGTAAGCGAGGAGCGTAATAAAGAAGTTCAGGAGCTTCAAGCAAAACGTCAAACGCTGTCTCTGCTACTTTCTTCTTTCTTCTGTTCTGCTTTTCCTTTTTTAGCTTCACTCCTGCACCGCCTCCTTTCTTTGTTTAAAAAGATATACGGAGCAAAGAGAGAAACTGTTTCAAAAATTTCCCATAAGCAAAAAAGCGGAGATATTCTCCGCTTTTTCTTATCGTCCTAAGAACGAATTTAACATCCATGTATGTTTTTCAAAGCTTTTATGCATAGCAAGGAGCATATCTCCTGTTGTTTCATCGTCAGCTTCTGCAGCAGCATCCATACCTTCTTTTAACTCTTTTGTTAATGTATTGAAGTCTGCTACAAGGTTTGCTACCATGTCTTTTGCACTTTCATTCTTTTCTGCTTCTTTGATAGAAGACATTTCAAGATATTCTTTCATTGTTGCAACAGGTTTTACTTCAAGAGCTAATAAACGTTCTGCTAAATCATCAATATTTGTAGCTGTCTCGTTGTAAAGCTCTTCAAACTTTTCATGTAGGGTAAAGAAGTTTTCTCCTTTTACATACCAGTGATAATTATGTAGCTTAATGTAAAGTACACTGAAGTTTGCGATTTGATTATTTACAATTGTTGTAACTTTATTGTTTGACATCGTTATTCCTCCGAATCATTTTTTTTAACACATTTTCTCTACTATAGTTGTACCCACTTTTACAC
This sequence comes from Priestia filamentosa, assembly GCF_900177535.1. NCBI lineage: Bacteria > Bacillati > Bacillota > Bacilli > Caryophanales > Bacillaceae > Priestia > Priestia filamentosa. The sequence continues at coordinate 20,895 of NZ_FXAJ01000001.1, read as the reverse complement.
GATGTTCAAACTTAAAATTATGGAAAAAAAAGCGTCCATTTTAAAAAAAGGACGCTTTTCTTCTTAACCAAATACTTTTTCTAAATCTTCATCATTCTGTTCAAGCCAGAACTTCATCAGACGTTTTGCTCCATCTAAATCGTGAAGTTTCGCTTGACCGCATTGTGTTTCATTTGCAGCTGGGATTTCAGTAATATTCACAGCATCTTCAAATGTTTCTCTTAACAATGTAATGATTTCTTTTACAGTTGGCTCACCGCTTACCACTAAATAATACCCTGTTTGGCAACCCATTGGAGAAACATCAATGATATCAAAATGGTCGTGTTTCTCTGCATATTTACGGATTGTAAATGCTAAAAGATGTTCCAATGTATGAATAGTATCAGGCTTCATCGCTTGCTTATTCGGCTGACAAAAACGAATATCAAACTTATTAATTAATCCATCAGTTCCTACTTTATGAACACCACAATGACGAACATAAGGAGCTTTCACGGCTGTATGATCAAGTTCAAAACTTTCAACTGAAGGCATAAAAAAGCTCTCCTTTCAATGTATCATTTGTATTTTTTAATCGTATCTAGTATAACATATCGTAGGTTATAATAAATTTAGAACACTCTTTTTAAGGAAGGTTTTATCTATGAAAAAATTATTGCTCTGGCTTATTAGAGGATATCAGCTGTTCATCTCTCCTCTTTCTCCTCCACGCTGTCGCTTCCATCCCACATGTTCACACTATGGCCTTCAATCGATTCAGCGCTTTGGAGCCATTAAAGGTACCTACCTTACGATAAAACGAATATTAAAATGCCATCCATTCCATCCAGGAGGCTTTGATCCAGTTCCTGAAAAGAAGGAAAAGCATTCACATTCAAAATAATTATTTTGATGAAGTAACGGCTTTTTCATCACGATCTACAACATCTAATTTTCCTGTTGCAGGGTCAATGACTAAACCGTGCACAGGGACGTTTGGTACAAGCGGATGGTTGCGAATTTGATCAACGCTTTGTTGAACGCTATCTGTTACATTATCAAATCCACGAAGCCAGTCATCAAGGTTAACTCCAGCATTTTCTAACGTGTGGATTGTATCTTCTGTAATACCGCGCTCAACAAATTTTTTCTTTACGGCCTCTGGATTGATACTGCTCATTCCGCAGTCATGATGACCAATAACAAATACCTCATCTGCGCCTAGTTCATAAATAGCAACAATAAGGCTGCGCATAATTCCGCCAAATGGAGTTGAAACAACAGCACCTGCTGATTTTACAATTTTAGCGTCTCCGTTTTTTAAGTTCATACTTGCTGGTAAAAGTTCGATAAGTCTTGTGTCCATGCATGTTAAAATAACGCATTTCTTGTTTGGAAACTTTGTTGTTTCAAATGTTTTGTACTCTTGTTTCTCAACGAATTGCTTGTTATATTCTAGAACTTGTTCTAACATTTTTCTACTCCCCTTATCATATCTTATAATATTAAATTCATTGTTTATTATATCAAATTTTTAAAAAAGAGGATGTCCTAAAATTTATCCTTTTAGAACATCCTCCTTTTATTGTTATTTTTACTTCATATTATATTTCTTCTTAAATTGCTCTGCTCGTCCATCACGGTTACCAAATTTTTGGCGTCCTGTGTAGAATGGATGTGTGTCAGATGAAACCTCTACTTTTAAAAGCGGATAAGTGTTTCCGTCTTCCCACTCTATTGTTTCGTTTGATTTCTTTGTTGAACCACTTAAAAATTTATATCCGCTGTTTGTGTCCATAAATACTACAGGCTGATAATTTGGATGTAAATTTTGTTTCATAAGTTATCGTGCTCCTTTCAAAATCATATCCCTATTATAAAACGTAACCATTACTATTTGCAAATGAAAAGTTTTCCTACCTTCCAAAATCATGAATAATTAATTCCAGTAAGTGGACAATAAGGTTTATTGATACTTCACTGGAAAGGTAGGAGCATTATGGATCACTTAGTTACAGCGCGCTCAATGTTTGGAATGACAATGGGCTTTCATATTATTTTTGCAACACTAGGCGTTGGTCTTCCTCTTATGATTCTCATTGCAGAACTTTTATATCAAAAAACAAAAAATCCGTCTTATAACATTATGGCACAGCGTTGGATCAAAGGTTTCTCTGTTTTACTTGGCGTTGCTATTCCAACTGGAACAATTGCCGGAACACAGCTTTCTTTATTATGGCCTGGTTTTATGGAGGTTGTTGGTAAAGTTATGTCTCTTCCGTTCCAAATTGAAATTTATGCTTTTTTTATTGAAGCTCTCTTTTTATCCATTTACGTTTATGCAGCAGACCGCATTTCTCCTTTTATGCGCATTGTGAGTGTAATATTTATTGCGATTGGGGGAGCAGCTTCAGCAGTTTTAATTACAAATGTACATGCTTTTGAAGGAACTCCTGCAGGGTTTACAATTACAGATGGAAATATTACTAATGTTGAACCTTGGGCGGCTTTCTTTAATCCAAGCTTTTTAGTCACAGCAGGGCACGTTGTTGTCTCAGCATATACAACGGTTGGTTTTATTATTGCTTCGATTGCTGCATACAAAATGCTACGCTCGCGCAAAGATAAAAAGGTATACTCTTTCCATCGAAAGGCTCTTATTATCGGTTTAACAGTTGGAGGAATATTCTCTTTTCTAACAGCCCTTAACGGTCATGAATCAGCACAGCACCTTTATGAATATCAGCCAGAAAAACTAGCAGGTGCTGAAGGGCTTTTTGAAACTCAGGATCATGCTCCACTAACACTCGGAGGATTCACGGATGTTGAAAATCAAGAAATTAAATACGGAATAGAGTTCCCGTGGGCGTTAAGCTTTTTAGCTGGCAACAGTTTTGATACGACTGTAATTGGGCTTAATGATTTCCCAAAAGAATATTGGCCACCATTATTTATTCACACTTTATTTAACTCAATGGTTGTTATTGGTGGATTTCTTCTTATGTTAGCTCTGGCAGCATTCGTGTGGACGAAATTCTTAAAGAGAAAAGAATTTCCGAAACTTTTTCTCTGGGCATTTATTATTTCAGGCCCACTTGCTGTAATTGCCATTGAATCTGGATGGATCTTTGCTTGTACAGGACGTCAGCCATGGATCATTTACCGTATGATGAAGACGTCTGAGGCTGTTACAACATCAGCAGATTTAAGTCTACTCTTTTTCCTGTTCCTTCTTGTCTATATTATTTTAGGAATAGCTGTTGTTCTTGTACTTCGCTATTACTTCAAGAGACATCCTGTTTCAGAAGATTTAGCTAAACTAAACTCTGAAGGAGGAATTTAAATGGCAGATACACTCATTGCTGTTACTCTTTTGTGGGGACTTGTTTTTATCTATGCCATTATGGCTTCCATGGATTTTGGAGCTGGTTTTTGGTCTATGGTGTATATTAACAAAGAAAAAACGAATGCAACGAACATTGCCAACCGTTACCTTTCACCAACATGGGAAGTTACAAACGTATTTATCGTAGCTATTGTGGTTGGATTATTTAGTTTCTTTCCAAGTGCTACATTTACGCTCGGAACGGTTCTCCTTATTCCAGGAAGTATTATGCTTCTCTTGCTTGCGATTCGAAGTGGATTCCTTGTTTTTTCTCACATGGCTAAAGGATATGAAAAAGCACTGATTTACGTTTCTGGCGTATCAGGTATTTTCATCCCTGCTCTGTTAATTTGCGTTCTCCCTATCACACACGGTGGCTATATTAAAAAAGTGGATGGAAACGACCATTTAGATTTAGAAGCACTTTTTACTAGCCCAAACGTATATATGTTTATGCTATTTGCCTTCACGTCAACGCTGTTTCTTTCATCACTTCTATTGACAGATTACTCCAAAACATCTGATCAGTACAATGCATACGAAGTATATCGACGTGATGCTCTCATTACAGGCCCATGCTCCCTTATTGCTGGGTTTCTTGTTATAGCAACATTACGAACTGAAAGCCCTTGGATTTACAACAATATGATGGATCATGTTTGGGCTCTAGTCGCTTCTATTATTGCTTTTATTATTGCAGGACTGTGTCTCTTCCTTCCAACAAAATCAAGGCTTGGAAGACCCCGCATTTCCGTTGTGATGGTTATTATTCAATATTTCTTTGCAAGCTATGTATATGGTCGCTCTCATCTTCCATATATGGTTTACCCAAATGTAACACTTGAAGAAGGTTTTACAGATCCGGCAACTTTTAAAGCTCTGTTTATAACTTATATTGTAGCGTTCATCATTCTCTTCCCTGGGTTTGTGTATTTTTGGAGCCTTTTCATGAAAGATCGCGGCTACCTGAAGAAGAACTTCAAATCAAAAGATGATAATGACCCAGAAGGTGCCTATTAAAAAAATCCCCTCCTAGGACTCTCTAAGAGGGGATTTTTGATTATATAAAAGAGTTGTTAATAAGTAATCACTGACTTTTGCTAACAAAAGGTAGTATTCAGTTAAGGATTGAAAAGACTCTCTCGGAATATTATGCCAGTACTTGTCAATAAGTTGAAGTAAATAGAGAGAAGAACGTTCTTTTTGCGGGGCTTGATAGAACAAAGTTGTAATTTTCTCTATTGCCCTTATAATAGGCTTCTTCCACTTTGCTTCACTTTTTGTACTTTCTATTATCCAATCTAAGAACAACCCTTCTTTCCTTATGTCCTTACAGCTCATACTATCCCTCTTTCGTTTTTTATTAGTCCATCTTTTGAATTACTCGGTAAATTGCGCTCCACGAATGATGAACAAAGTAAATTGGTTTAGCACTTTTTTTCGCTTTCTCTTTAATTACTTTTGCAAGATTATGATTGATAAAATCAGTAATAACAAGCACGAAACGAATATGTTCTGGAATATCTCGCTTTACCATGTTTGCCTTACGTCCGTCTAAATGGATCACCTCATTGTACCCTTCATTCTCTAATCTTGTTGTAATATGTTTAACACGGTCTCCTCCAACAACTAAAATCGATCCCATTTTAGCTCCACCCTTCTTTTATTTCTTCTATTTTCACGTTCATTATGTTAAATTCTTGGCGTTCCATAATCATAGTTAAGTATCCTCAACAAGCAATCAGAATATTTTTTCTCTTTGCTCTTCTATAACTAGCATAATTGAGAATGATTCTCTTTGTCAACAACTAATTGATAACATTTATCAATTAGTTGTTCTGTCCTATAGAAAAAATAAATGAGCATGCTTATATGGCATGCTCATTTATAGTTAGATTCTTTGCCTTTTACGCTTTAAAGCTGATTCATAAATTTCTTTCTCTTCTTCACTTTGGGGCACAATTTTTGGAACTTCTATTGTTTTCCCCTCTTCATTGATAGCTACCATTGTGACAAAAGAAGTTGTGGTAGTGACTCTCTCTTTTGTTTTCCAATCTTCTTTTATCACTCTCACATATACTTCCATTGAACTTCTTCCTGTATGAGCAATTAGTCCTTCAATACTTAAAATATCCCCAACCTTTACGGGAGATAAGAAATCTACGGAATCAATAGAAGCTGTGACTGTTGTTGAAGCAGAATGTTTCATCGAAACAATAGCAGCCATCTCATCAATGGAGGCCAGTACTCTTCCTCCAAACATTGTTCCTAGATTATTTGTATCAAGAGGAAGAACAAGCTTTGTTTGCATAACCTTTGAATCTTTCATTAGAATTTCTTTCATGTTAAATTCTCCTTTTCTATTCACATACTAGCTTTGTCAGTAAAGGAGAATTTATACAAAAAAGACCCTTCATTTGAAGGGTCCCTACTTTCCCAAAAAAGCTTCGCTTTGTTTAAGCTTTTGTTGTGACAGTCGCTTAAATAGAAGGCCATGCTTTGGTGAAAAAAGAAAAGCTAACAAGAAAAGCAAACCACATGAAGCTGCCATTGCTCCTGCTATAGATATGTTCCAATATGATGCACTATAGTACCCAACAATAGCCGCTACTGCCCCAACAGCCGCACTTAGTATAATCATGACGATTAAACGATCAGTTAATAAATAGGCTGTTGCTCCTGGAGCAATAAGCATTGCAACAACTAAAATGGCACCAACGCTATCAAATGAGGCAACTGTTGATAAGGAAAGCATCCCCATCAGCAAATAGTGAATAAATGTAACTGGAATACCTAGCGCAAGTGCCATTTGAGGATCAAAAGAAGTAATCTTCAACTCCTTATAAAAAATCCATATTAATATAAAGTTAATAAGAGCTACAGTTCCAAGCATCCATACTGCTTTAGGGCCTAAAGAATAGCCGAAGAGCTCCAGTGTATTCCATGGCACGAATGTAATATCGCCCATAAGAGCATGATTCACATCTAAATGCACCTTATCTGCATAGACGGTCACCAGAACAACGCCAAGCGCGAAAAGAGATGTGAACACAACCCCAATAGCTGCATCTGATTGAACACCGCTTTGATGCAAAAGCTGAACAAACCAAGCTGTTAATAGTCCAACAGAGGCTGATCCAATCAGCATGTAAATACCGTCCAAGCTGTTGCTGACTAAAAAAGCTACAACAATACCGAGAAGTACAGTATGACTAATTGCATCTGCTAGCATTGCCATCTTACGGAGAATTAAAAAACAGCCAATTGTTCCACAAACAATCCCAACGAGCATTCCAGTAATAATAATCCATCCTTCAAAGCTCACATTCCTAACCTCCTTTACGATATATTTTCTGGCTTTGTTTCTGTTAGTTTGCTCTCTTGTTCTTTTAAAAGGAAAGGCGTACGACCCTGATTTTTAAGAATGTTCAGAAGTTCTGTTAGAATATCTTTTGGTATATCTCTGATTTCCCCGTGAGCTGTTCTTAATTGGAGGTGACCATAGTGCATTTCATTCATAAGATACACTTCCATTAGCCTTCTTTTTAAGGTCAGTTCGTGAGCTACTGAAAGACCTTCTTCTGTTAAACGATATTCCTCTCTACTATTCTTCTTCAATAACCGCTCTGAACATAACTTTTTTAAATTTCGTTCTAATTTCCTGTGTGAAATAAACCTTTTTTTCATAAGATCTGAAGAAGACATAGATGGAGAATAATCTTGCTTTTTCTGAAGCTTTGCCCGCTCTTCTCCTTCATAAAAAAGAACAAGAACATCCTCTTTTAGCATATTTTGATTAAAACGCATTCTTTTAATCAATGTGGAAATGAGCCCTCGCTTTGGAGAAAATAAAAGTGAAAAAAGAAAGAGGACAGTTAAAGACAAAATAATCACAGGACCTGTTGGTAAAGAGGCGTAACTTAAGCTCACAATTGTTCCAATTCCTCCAGAAACAAGGCCCATTACCCCTGATAAGATTGTCATAACGCTCAACTTGTCTGTCCAGTAGCGCGCCGTAATAGCTGGAGTGATGAGTAAAGCAGACATTAAAATCACGCCAACTGCTTGCAAGCCAATAACAACCGCAAGTACAATCATTGTCATTAATAAACCATTTAATCCTCTCACAGGAAGTCCTAACCCTTTTGCAAACTGTGGATCAAATGTGATGACCTTAAGTTCTTTAAATAAAAGAGCTGTTACACATAAAAGAAGCAGAGAGATGATACTAATAATCTGAACATCTGCTCCAACAAGAGAAGCCGCTTGACCGAATAAGAAATCATCAAGTCCACTTTGATTTCCGGCTCCATTATGCTGGATATACGTAAGAAGAACGATCCCAATACCAAAGAAGACAGAAAGCACAAGGCCAATCGACGTATCTTCTTTAATACGTGAATGCCTCACAATGAATTGAATACAGTAAGTTGCAATCATTCCTAGTATAGTAGCTCCAATGATAAATGGAATAAGCGCCTTTTCTCCTACAATGAGAAAAGCGAGACATATTCCAGGAAGAGCTGCATGTGCCATTGCATCTCCAATTAAACTTTGCTTCTTTAAAAGAGCAAAGCTGCCAAGAACTCCACTGCAAAGACCTAACAGTAATGTTCCAAGCAATACCCACTGAACGTTTCCATTCTTAAAAACTTCTTGAATAACTTCCATCGTCCTCCCTCCTCTACTTTTTAGATGTGACAAGCATTTCTTGATTTAAAAATGCCAATCCCCCGCCATATGTGGTTTGTAAATTATCAAAAGTAAATACCTCTTCTGTTGGGCCTATTGCAATCTTTCTCATATTCAATAGAAAAACCCAATCAAAATATTCTTGAACAGTCTGCAAATCATGATGAACAACAAGAACCGTTTTTCCTTGTTTTTTCAGTTCATCTAGTAGAGTAATAATTGCTTTTTCAGTTGCAGCATCAACTCCAACAAACGGTTCATCCATAAAGTAAACTTTAGCATCTTGAGCGAGTGCCCTTGCTAGAAATACGCGCTGCTGCTGTCCTCCAGACAGCTGACTAATTTGCCTTCCAGCAAATGCTGACATTCCAACTTTATTCAAACACTCCATTGCAAACTGTTTATCTTTTTTAGAAGGGTATTTCAGCCAGCCAATGTGTCTGTATCTTCCCATTAATACAACATCAAGTGCATTTGTTGGAAAGTCCCAGTCCACAGATCCTCTTTGAGGTACGTAACCAACAAGGCTTCTTTGTTTTTCATATGGCTTATCATAAATAGATACATGTCCGCTTGCTTTTGGTATCAACCCTAATATTGCTTTAATAAGCGTAGACTTCCCAGCTCCATTTGGTCCAATAATTCCAATCAGCTTTCCTTCTGGAATCGAAAAGCTAACGTTTTGAAGAACTGGTTTTTTATGATAAGCAACCGTTAAGTTATCAACTCTTATAGGTTCCATGTCCTACCTCCTTTATTTAAGCGCCTTTGAAATTTGCTCAATATTGTGACGGTACATCCCAATATATGTACCTTCCTCTGTTCCTTCTTCACCCATTGCGTCTGAGTAAAGTTCTCCACCAATTTTTACATTGTGACCTGCTTTTTTCGTTCCCTCTACAACTGCATTGATTGATTTCTTAGAGACACTACTTTCAATAAATACAGCTTTAATCTTTTTATTGACAAGTGTATCTACTAAATTTTGAACGTCTTTTAAGCCATATTCAGAGTCTGTACTTAAACCCTGCAGTCCCATAACATTCATATTGTAAGCTTTTCCGAAGTAACCAAAAGCATCATGAGCTGTAACAAGAACACGACGTTCCTTCGGGATTTCAGCAAACTTCTCTTCCGCTTCTTTTTTCACCTTATTTAATTCTTCTATATATTGCTCTGCATTTTTTTCATATTCACCTTTGTGATCAGGATCAAGCTTCACAAGCTCTTCCTTTGTCTCTTCAACCGCATACACCCAAAGCTCTGGATCAAACCAAACATGTGGATCATAAAGCTTTGCATCATCTGCAGATTTAATGAGCTTTTCTTTTGGAATAGCTTCTCCTACAGGCACAACAGGTTTTTCTTTCTGGATTCGTTCAAAAATATCCCCCATCTTTCCTTCTAGATGTAGACCATTGTAAAGAATTATATCTGCTTCTTGTATTTTTTTAATATCTCCTTGAGAAGGTTGATAAAGATGTGGATCAACACCAGGTCCCATTAAGGCTTCTACTGTAACTTTGTCTCCACCAATACTTTTAGCAATATCTGCAACTTGACCTGTTGTAACTGTGATTTTTACTTTTTCTCCTTTATCCCCTGACGAGCTTGCCTTTTCACTTTGACAACCTGCCAGTAATAAAATAAACAAAAATGCCCCTATTATTACGGCTAACTTCTTCAAAACACATCCCCCTTTTGAGCTCACACTATTTTTTTGCCCTAAGGAAACTTTTTGAGCAAAAAAATACCTTGTTTCTTTTTAGAATAATTTATGCCCAAAAACTAAAAAGTTTCCTTAATACAAAAAATATAGCCTAATTGAAGAAATGTCAACTTTTTTTGTATATTTATCATATTATCGTTCTGTTCTTCACAAATATCTTCTCTCTAAATATAAAAGCTCAGAAAGAAATTATTCTTCTTTCCGAGCTTTTATATTTAAAATTCTTCTTTTTTAGTTGCAATTTGATCAATAAAAGGCTCATCAATGAAAAATCCTAAACCACTTTCTGATGGTACTTCAATATGACCATCAGAAACTTTAATCCCTTTTTTGACCACATCTCGCCTCCAATAACGATCTGACGCAGAAATGTCACCTGGAATTGTAAAACCAGGCAAGCTTGCAAGTGCTACATTATGAGCACGAGACACACCAGACTCAATCATCCCACCAACCCAGAGTGGAAAATGATGTTTAAGAGCTAGCTCATGAATTTGAAGAGATGGAGATAGCCCACCAATTCTCCCTGGTTTCACAACAAGAATTTTGCAGCTCTTAAATTGAATCGCTTGGTAAGCTTTTTCAACAGATGTGATGCTTTCATCAAGACAAATTGGTGTTTTCAATACTTTCTGAAGTTCGCTATGTTGAAAAAATTCATCTTTTCCAAAGGGCTGCTCAATCATCATCAAGTTAAGAGTGTCAAGCTGTTCTAGAAGAGACATATCAGTGAATGTATATGAAGCATTAGCATCTGCCATAAGCGGTAAATCTGGAAATTGTTGACGAATCTTTTTCAAAACTTCATAGTCGTGACCAGGTTTAATTTTAATTTTAAAGCGTTTATATCCCGCTTTTACATATCTATCAATACTTTGAATCATAGATTCTTCATCACTAATACCAATAGCTACTCCTGAAGAGATTTTAGAAGCTGTGCCTCCAAGGACCTTTCCTAACGGTTTGCCAAGCTTCTTTGCATAAAGGTCCCATAGAGCTAAATCAAGCGATGCCTTAGCCATACTATGACCTTGAACGAATGAAAACAATTTGGTTGTTTCCCTTGGGTGTGTTACCTTTTTCCCTTTCAAAAAGGGAATTAAAAAATGCTTTAACGCATATTCACACGTATCTACCGTTTCTTCCGTATACCATGGAGCATCAAAAGCAACACATTCTCCCCAGCCAACTGCTCCTGTTTCATCTTTCACTTTAAGAAGTAAAAACTCTCTATCTTTTACTGTTCCATACTTTGTGGAAAAAGGACTTTTTAATGACAGACTCAACCTATATAAGATGATATTCTCAATCTTCATTTTGTTGACCTTCTAGCAAAGAAAACAGCTTTCGTCTCACTAATTTATTTGAAGCGTTTCTTGTTAGCTCATCTACGAAATAAAAGTTTGCTGGAATCTTGAAGGAAGCGAGTCTTTTTTGACAGAACGATTTTAGCTCACTTTCCTCTATAGAGTGTGCCACGACAAGAAAAGCAGCCGGAACTTTCCCCCATCTTTCATCATCTTGACCTGTTACACCAGCTTCTTTAACAGCAGGATGCGAAAGAAGCACAGATTCTATTTCTGCCGGATATACATTTTCGCCCCCTGAGATGATTAAGTCTGAACGTCGATCAAGTACGTACAAATAACCATCTTCATCAACATATCCCATATCTCCTGTATGAAGCCACCCATCTATAATGGCTTTATTTGTTGCTTCCTCGTTGTAGAGATATCCTTTTGTCACGTTCGGTCCTTTTACAACAATCTCTCCTACTTCTTGATGATTCTCTGATTTTATTTTTAGCTGCGCAGGGAAAAGCACCTTTCCAGCCGACCCAAGTTTAGTAAGCGCATCCTCAGGTGAAAGAGTTACAATTTGTGAGGAAGTTTCCGTCATTCCATATGTTTGATAGACAGGAATGTTTGCTTCTTTGCACTTTTCTAGTATTGGCAAAGGAGCTGGACCTCCTCCTAAGAGAAGACATCGAAATGTATCTGGATACGGCTCGTGAAGATGCTCTAGCATTTTCTGTAGCATTGCTGTTACACAGGATATAATTGTTACCCCCTCATGAAAAATAGCATGTTGCACTCTTTCTGCCTCAAATTTCTCATGAAGAATTACAGTCATTCCATAGATGACGCTGCGCATTAAAATCGAAAATCCACTAATATGAAAAAGTGGTACGGCCAAAAGCCAACGATCATTATCATGAAGACCTAAGTTTAAAGAAGATCCAGTCGCACTCCACCAATGGTTCCCATACGTTTGAACAACCCCTTTTGGATTTCCTGTTGTTCCTGATGTATACATAATTGTTGCTACATCTGAAAGGGAAACTTCCTCTTGGAAAGATAGATTACGCTCTTCAAGTTTTTTCACTTCTGAAAATGAAGCTTTTTGAATACCTGTAATTGACGTTTTAAATAGTTCATCATCTGTAATAAGAATAGAAGCTTTACTATTTTCTAGCTGAAACGACAGCTCTTTCTCCGTTAGCTTAGTATTTAAAAACACAACTTTAGCTCCTATACCAAGCAGTGCATGAAGAAAAATGACGAAATCTAAACTATTGTGAGCAAGAATCCCAACATGTCTTCCTTTTTCTATCCCAAGTGCCCCTAACTTCTTCCCTATTTCTTCTGCTTTTATAAAAAGTTCTTTAAATGTAATTTCTTCTTTCATCGTTTTAATTGCAATCCGGTTCGGAGACAGAAAAGCTCTCTTTTTTAACCAGCTTGGCATTGTCTGTTCCATATTATTACTCCTTCTTTATCGAAAAAGCAGCTTAACGAAATTCATTAAGCTGCTTTCTCTTTGTTATTTTTAAGGGAATCTTGGGAACTGCTTGAAGTCTGGAGTACGTTTCTCTTTGAAAGCATCTCTTCCTTCTTTTGCTTCATCTGTTGTGTAGTAAAGAAGCGTTGCATCTCCACCAAATTGTTGCATACCTGCTAGTCCATCTGAATCTGCATTGAACGCAGCTTTTAGGAAACGAAGAGCAGTTGGACTTTTCTCAAGCATTTCGTTGCACCATTGAACAGTTTCTTCTTCTAGCTTCTCAAGAGGAACAACTGTATTTACAAGACCCATATCCAATGCTTCTTGTGCACTGTACTGGCGACATAAGAACCAAATTTCACGTGCTTTTTTATGTCCAACAACGCGAGCAAGGTAACCAGCACCATAACCAGCATCAAAGCTTCCTACTTTTGGACCTGTTTGACCAAACACAGCATTATCCGCTGCAATTGTTAAGTCACAAACTAAGTGTAAAACATGCCCTCCACCAATTGCGTATCCTGAAACCATCGCAACAACTGGTTTTGGAATAACACGAATTAAACGTTGTAAATCAAGTACGTTTAAACGAGGAATTTGATCGTCCCCAACATAGCCACCATGACCACGTACTTTTTGATCTCCACCAGAGCAAAATGCTTTTTCACCAGCACCTGCTAATACAATAACACCAACATTGGCATCATCACGAGCATATGCAAAAGCATCGATTAGCTCTGAAACCGTACGGGGACGGAATGCATTATGCACCTCTGGTCTGTTGATTGTGATTTTAGCAATTCCATTGTACGTTTCATATAAAATATCTTCGTACTTACGTTCTGCAGTCCATTCTACTGTAGACATTTTTTAGTCCTCCTTTATTCATGTACACTTTGTAAAAACCCATCTACTATTTTACTAAAAATTCGAGGTTTTTCCACATGTATAGCATGCCCAACTTCTTCAACTCTTTCTAAAAAAGAGTTTGTAAGCTGCTCATCTATCTCTAAACCAATTTGACAAAACTTTATATCAAGTTTTCCTGTGATAAGAAGTATTGGCATATTGAGAGTAGACAAAAGCGGCCACCATGAAGGCTGCATGCCTGTCCCCATCCCAATTAAGCTATTTGCTAAACCGCGGGGAACATTTTTTAATCGCTCTTTTCTTACTTCTTCAATAATATCATTTGGCAGGGACTTTTGAGAATGAAAGAGCGGGATGTTTTCCCACTTTTCCACAAAAGCCTCTATTCCTTTTTCGTTAATGAAAGAAGCAAGTTGCTCATCATTCAATTGACGAGCTTTCTTTTCTTCAATTGTCTTAAGACCAGGTGAAGAGCTTTCTAATATAAGTGCCGTCACTTTATGAGGATATAAAATTCCAAACGATAATGCAACTCTTCCACCCATTGAATAACCAAGAACCGTTGCTTTTTCAATCTTTAACTCATAGAACAGTTGAACCAAATCTGCTACAGTTTCCTCCATCGTATAACGACTAGGGTCAGCAGGCTTGTCTGTTTCTCCATGTCCAATAAGATCTATTGTAATCACTTTATAATGGGTAAAATATTCCTTCACATGTTTCCATGTTGCCTGAGATCCTGTAAAACCGTGAAGAAGCAGAAGAGGTGGGCCTTCTCCTTCGATTTCAATATTATAATTCACTCCACGAATGATTTTGTTCATTTTTCCTTTTCCTCATTTAAAGCATCCTCAATATCTTTCCACATACTTCGATGTGTTTCAACATTCTTCGTACGCACTGTTTCAATCTCAATGACTGTAACACCTTTGGTTCTGAAAGATTCCTCAAGATAATAACGAAAATCCGCCCAATTGCTCGCTTTATGAAATGACCCATGATAAGCTTTTACAGCATTTGAGAAATCAATTCCGAGCGGCGTACCAAACAGAAGTTCGAAATGCTTTTCTTCCTTTGCTTGAGGAAGAAAAGAGAAGATACCCCCACCATCGTTATTAACAAGCACAACGGTTAGGTTCAATTCATTCAAATGTGCAGCTAATAACCCATTTAAATCATGATAAAAAGATACATCGCCAATTAACAATACAGAATGATGATAAGCAGTACTTGCACCAAGTGCTGCTGAAACAACTCCATCAATTCCGTTAGCTCCCCTATTTGCTAATACATCTAGACTTTTAGATGACTTTCTTAAAAATGTATCAACATCTCGAATAGGCATAGAGTTTCCAACAAAAAGAAGGCTTTGTTCTGGAAGAGCTTCTTGAAGTTCTACAACAACTTTTCCTTCATCAAGTTCCTCTGTATTAGCCATTGCCTGCTGAAGAAGATCGCTTGTGATATTTTGCACATTCATCCATTTTGAAAGCCAATTTTTTGAGAAAGTGATGTTTTCACATTGTTCCCTTAAGCTTCTACATAAAAATTCTTCATGCGATACAATAACATCTGTTATCGTTCCTGTCGGATCACGCCAATCTAATGTATGATCTACCATTATGAAATTTTCTGGAGCGTAGTTTGTCATAAACTTGAGCGTTGTTTTTGAAACAGGCATTCCACCGAAACGAACAATAAGATCTGGTGCTAATTCTTCAGCTACCCTTTCATTTTTTAAGAAAGTATCATAACTATCCATTACAACATCTTGCACTAGATTATTTGTTCGAATATTTGATAAAGGATCAGCAAGAATAGGAATATTAAGCATATCTGCTAAAGCAACAATCTCCCTGCTTCCTTCTTCAGAAATTTGTTGGCCACAAATGAAAAGAGGTTTTTCTGCTCTTTCCAACAATTGTTCTACGTAAGCAACATCAGCTTGCGAACCAATTCTCTCGCTTACTTTTTTTCGCTCTTCTCTTCTTTCTTCAAAGAAATTATGCACTTCTGCTAAGTTAGGGAGAAGTGGCTCTCGAAGCGGGAAGTTCACATGTGTAACGCCTTGGCCACCGCGTTCAGCAACATGAACAGCTCTTTTAGCCACTTGTTTAATATACCGAAGAGCTTCTACTGAGCTTTCAGGTATAGAAACATCCACAAACCATTTGGCATACTTGCCGTACAAGTCTACTTGATCAATTGCTTGCGGAGCCCCTACTTCTCTTAACTCGTGCGGTCGATCTGCTGTTACAACAACAAGCGGGACACGAGAATAATGGGCTTCTACAATAGCAGGGAAATAGTTAGCTGCTGCTGTACCTGACGTACAAAGCAAAACGACAGGATGCTGTTTTGCTTTCGCTATTCCTAAAGCGAAAAAAGCCGCAGATCGTTCATCAATATTAGTATACACATTTAGTTCGTCACACTCTGCCATTGTAAGTGCAAGCGGAGTTGAACGAGATCCAGGACTGATAACAACGTCCACAATGCCACTGCTTACTAGTCCATCTACAAATGTTGCTACATATGAAGTAAGAGCATCACTTGTCATTGTTCATTCCTCCTAACGCTGAAAGCATTGGCTTAAATTTTGTTTTTGTTTCTTCATACTCACTTTGAGGATCTGAATCTGCCACAATTCCACAACCTGCAAAAAGTGATGCTTCATGGCCACGCAGCAATGCTGATCGTATTCCAACAATAAATTCACCGTTACCATCCCCATCAAGCCATCCAATTGGAGCTGCATACCATCCTCTTTCAAACACCTCTAGCTTTTCTAACACCTCAATAGACTCTTCTTTAGGATATCCACCAAGAGCAGGAGTTGGGTGCAGTTTCTCCACAAGTTCAATAAGAGTTGTTCCTTCTTTTGCTTTTCCTCTAATAGGAGTATATAGGTGTTGGATATGCTTTACTTTATAAAGAGTTGGATGCTCAGGGGCATATACATTTAAGCACGTCTCTTTCATGGCCTTTTCAATCATATTTACAACAAGGTTATGTTCAAACAAGTTCTTTTCATCGTTCAATAGCTCTTCCCCTAATTTTTCATCTTCCTCTGCAGAATGTCCCCTTGGGATAGAGCCTGCTAAGCACGTTGAAAAGACCTCACCATCAACACTTTTTACAAGCCGCTCTGGAGAAGCACCGATAAAACATTGGCTATCTTGTTCAACAGCGAAAATATAGCTTAAATTCTGTTCTTCTAGCAAGCTTGATAAGGCATATTCACTCCATATTTTTTCATGAAATGTTACTTGTAATTCACGTGCTAATACAACTTTTTCTATTTCACCACTTCTAATCTGTTCTGTTGCATGCTTCACAGCTCTTTTCCATTCTTCAGGAGCGACTTCATGTTGAACAGCATCTCTGTTATGAACTTGAGATGGAAGAGTATCAGAAGCAAGAAAAGTTTCTTCAATATGCTCCATTTCTTTTATAATGTCCTCTACTGATTCGCCTTGCTTAATATATCGATTAAAGGTTAAAAAAGCTTCTTTATTATAGGAGGTAAAAAGAACTTTAGGAACAAAAAAACGACTAACAGGAAAACTCGTCCATAAATTATCTTCCTTTTGATAAGGATGAAAAGAGAATCCTCCAAAAAGCAAGTTACCTGTCCCAAACGGTGTTTTGTTGTCCTCTGCACCTTTAATAAAACGCTTCCATTCTTCTTCAACATACTTAAAACGATCTCTACCCTTATTCTTTTCAATAATATGGGCATAATCAAATCCAACTAGATAAAAAGGCTCATACGCATCTTTCCAAAAGAAACGCTTCCCTTCATATAAATGGCGCCCATTATAGTAAACAGAGAGAGGATCAAACTGAGCAATTTGCTTTACAATACTAACAAACTGAGGCTTCTCTAATTTATTAGCACGTAAACTAGCGTCTTCAATTTTTCGTTTCGCTTCCTCAATACTTGTAATCACACTAGCTCCCTCCAGTAAAATCTGACATAATCTTATTTTTATTTCCCAATTTATTTCAGGGAAACCTATATGGTAAAATCTTCTCTTAAAGATAGAAAGTTGTAACAAAGAAAAAAATCTTATCTTAAAATAAATGCTTGTCTAATATTGTAGAAATACGCAACTAAATAATTATAAATCTTTCTCTTTAAAAATGCTAGTGAAGGGCTTCATAATCTAAATGTAATCTCTATATTCCTTTTTAAACTTTATTTGCACAAAGATTTAGTAAATGAAAAAAGTTGAACTTTCTCGTGATTTTCTCTACACTAATGTTAGGTGTTTTTGTCTAAAAACGTCTATTTAAAATGTTTTTATAAATATCTTTCTAGAGAAAGGATGAGAACAAGCATGCAATCATCCCAACCGCGTGCTGCTCAATCGCCAAAAAAAGGATGGAAAGTATGGTGGAAATTAACACGTCCACATACCTTAACAGCAGCTTTTGTTCCTGTCTTAATTGGAACAGCTCTGTCTATGCAATCTACTTCAGTTAATATTCCCATCTTTCTAGCAATGTTAATTGCTTGTCTTTTTATTCAAATTGCTACGAACCTTTTCAACGAATATTACGACTTTAAGCGTGGACTTGACAACGAAAACTCGGTAGGAATTGGTGGCGGAATTGTTCGTGAAGGAATTTCTCCTCGGACAATTATGAACAGTGCTCTTATTTTATACTTATTATCAATGATTATTGGGGTATATATTTGCATGAGTAGCAGCTGGTGGCTTGCGCTTATCGGCCTTTTTTGTATGGCTGTTGGATATCTTTATACTGGAGGTCCATACCCTATTGCTTACACACCGTTTGGAGAACTTGTATCAGGACTTATGATGGGAAGTTCCATCATATTGATTTCTTTCTTCATTCAAACAGGAAAGATTACAGCAGAAAGTGTTGTCGTATCTATTCCTATTGCAATTCTTGTAGGGGCTATTCTACTTGCAAACAATATCCGTGATTTTGACGGAGACAAAGAGTTCGGCCGTAAGACGTTAGCTATTCTCGTCGGAAAGAAGCAGTCTATTGTAGTGTTAGCCTCTATGTTCATCGTATCTTATGTATGGATTATTGGACTTATTATTGCAGGAGTAGCAAGCCCTTGGCTATTATTAGTATTCCTTAGCCTTCCAAAACCAATCCAAGCTGTGAAAGGATTTATTGGAAAAACAATGCCAATTCAAATGGTACCGGCTATGAAAGCTACAGCACAAACAAATACGTTCTTTGGATTTTTATTATCCATTGGTCTTTTTATCGGCTACTTCTTCTAAAAAACACAGTCTTTTGACTGTGTTTTTTCTTATGTTACGATACTGTTATTTGTCATTACTTAAGATCGTCTTCTAATTATATGCTTTATAATCCTATACATTAGAAAAGAACATTGTGTTTATTCTATTATATGTTGAAACTTTTTAACTTTGTATAACGTATTACAAGGAGAAAACTATTTGAAAAGAGGAGAACAAATGAATTCACATGAAATTGATTATAAACTTTATGGAGATGATATGCAGTTCGTAGAGATTGAACTTGATCCACGTGAAAGTGTTATAGCAGAAGCTGGAAGTATGATGATGATGGAAGAAAACATTGAAATGGAAACCATTTTTGGAGATGGAGCAGAAAGTTCTGGCGGAAGTGGACTATTTGGAAAGATTATGGGAGCTGGTAAGCGTGTACTAACAGGCGAAAGTCTTTTTATGACAGCATTTACGAATAGCGCTCATAACAAACGTCGCGTCTCTTTTGCTGCCCCTTATCCAGGAAAGATTATCCCAATGGACTTAAGCGAACTAAACGGTAAAATCATATGTCAAAAAGATGCTTTTCTTTGTGCAGCAAAAGGTGTAGCAGTTGGAATTGATTTTCAACGAAAACTTGGAACAGGTTTCTTTGGTGGAGAAGGATTTATTATGCAAAAAGTAGAAGGTGATGGTCTTGCTTTCCTTCATGCCGGGGGTACAATCCACGAGAAAACACTTGAACGTGGTGAACGTCTACGTGTTGATACAGGATGTTTAGTTGCTATGACAAAAGATGTAGACTATAACATTGAATATGTAGGAAAAGTAAAAACAGCTTTGTTTGGTGGAGAAGGATTATTCTTTGCAACATTAACAGGTCCAGGAAAGGTGTGGATTCAATCTCTCCCATTTAGTCGCCTTGCTGATCGAATGTTTGCAAACTCTCCTGTTGGAACACAGTCTCGCGGAGAAGGAAGTGTTCTCGGTTCTCTTGGGGATTTCCTTGGCGGTGACCGTCGCTAAAGTTTCTGCTTCAAAAACTGATAAAAAACAAAAAGCATGCAGATTCTGCATGCTTTTTTAGATGACCCGTACGGGATTCGAACCCGTGTTACCGCCGTGAAAGGGCGGTGTCTTAACCGCTTGACCAACGGGCCAATTTTATATAAATTTCGATGGCGGAGAAGGAGGGATTTGAACCCTCGCGCCGCTTGCGCGACCTACACCCTTAGCAGGGGCGCCTCTTCAGCCACTTGAGTACTTCCCCGTTTGGCTCCACAGGTAGGACTCGAACCTACGACCGATCGGTTAACAGCCGATAGCTCTACCACTGAGCTACTGTGGAATATATGGTGGGCCTAAGTGGACTCGAACCACCGACCTCACGCTTATCAGGCGTGCGCTCTAACCAGCTGAGCTATAGGCCCATAATGGAGCGGGTGATGAGAATCGAACTCACGACATCAGCTTGGAAGGCTGAGGTTTTACCACTAAACTACACCCGCAGTAATATTTAAAAGATGGGGCGATTGATGGGAATCGAACCCACGAGTGCCAGAGCCACAATCTGGTGCGTTAACCACTTCGCCACAACCGCCAACATAAATATATATAGAATTTCATTGAACTCGATATGGTGGCTCAGGACGGAATCGAACCGCCGACACATGGATTTTCAGTCCATTGCTCTACCAACTGAGCTACTGAGCCTAATAAAATAATGGCGGTCCCGACGGGAATCGAACCCGCGATCTCCTGCGTGACAGGCAGGCATGTTAACCGCTACACCACGGGACCTTTGGTTGCGGGGGCAGGATTTGAACCTACGACCTTCGGGTTATGAGCCCGACGAGCTACCAGACTGCTCCACCCCGCGATATGAAATTAAAATAAATATGGAGGAGGAAGGGGGATTCGAACCCCCGCGGGTTTTGACACCCCTGTCGGTTTTCAAGACCGATCCCTTCAGCCGGACTTGGGTATTCCTCCAAAATATTATGGTAGCGGCGGAGGGGATCGAACCCCCGACCTCACGGGTATGAACCGTACGCTCTAGCCAGCTG
Source organism: Priestia filamentosa (assembly GCF_900177535.1). NCBI lineage: Bacteria > Bacillati > Bacillota > Bacilli > Caryophanales > Bacillaceae > Priestia > Priestia filamentosa. The sequence goes on along the minus strand of NZ_FXAJ01000001.1, from coordinate 144 downwards.
AGCTACACCGCCATATATTTATTTTAATTCTAATTCATTTGTAATAATGATTGGTGGAGCCTAGCGGGATCGAACCGCTGACCTCCTGCGTGCAAGGCAGGCGCTCTCCCAGCTGAGCTAAGGCCCCAATATTTAAATGGTCGG